>CBINBY010000012.1:0-62343 GCA_966248995.1 uncultured Burkholderiales bacterium
ACGACGTGGTCTTCGGCACCGTCCTGTTCGGCCGCATGCAAGGCGGCCAAGGCGCGCACCGCGTGCTGGGCATGTTCCTGAACACGCTGCCGTTGCGCCTCACGCTGGACGGCACCGGCGTGGAGCAGGCAGTCCACGCCACCCACGCGCGCCTCGCGCAGCTGCTGCACCACGAGCACGCCCCGCTCGCGCTGGCCCAGCGCTGCAGCGGCGTGCCCGCCCCGGCGCCGCTGTTCTCGGCGCTGCTCAACTACCGCTACGCTGGAGGCAGTGCCGTGCTGGCGCACGACCCGGTGCATGCCGAGCGGGCCTGGGACGGCATGCAGATGCTGCATGCCCAGGAGCGCACCAACTATCCGCTCGCGCTGTCAGTCAACGACGCGGGCGACGACTTCTCGCTCGATGTGCAGGTCGACCAGCGCATCGACGCCGGGCGCGTGGGCAGCTTCCTGCTCCAGGCGCTGGCACAGCTGGTGCACGCGCTGCAGCACGCCCCGGCCACGCCCGTGCGCTCGCTGGACGTGCTGCCCCCCGCCGAGCGAGTTCAGCTGCTGCACGGATGGAATGCCACCGAAGCGGCTTTCCCGGCCGAGCGCTGCATCCACGAGCTGTTCGAGGAACAGGCCGCACGCACGCCCGAGGCCGTCGCGGTGGTGTTCGAGGACACCTCGCTGTCCTATGCCGAACTCGATGCGCGGGCCAACCGGCTCGCGCATCACCTGATCGGCTTGGGCGTGGGGCCTGATGCGCGGGTGGCGTTGTGCATCGAGCGCAGCGTGCCGCTGGTCGTCGCAATTCTGGCCACGCTCAAGACCGGGGCCGCCTACGTTCCGCTGGACCCGGACTACCCCGCCGAGCGCCTGACGTTCATGCTCGCCGACAGCGCGCCACGCGCGCTGATCACGCAGACCACCGTGCGCTCAACCCTGGGCGTGCTGCCGGTGTCGCTGCCGGTATTGGAAGTCGACCGCCTCGACAACCAGGCACCCTGCACGAACCCCTGGGCGGCCGTGCACGCCGAGAACGCGGCCTACGTGATGTACACCTCGGGTTCGACCGGCACACCCAAAGGCGTGGTGGTGCCCCACCGCGCGGTGCTGAACCTCGTGATGCAGACCCGCTATGCGCGCTTCGAGCCCTCTGATCGCGTGGCCTTCGTCGCCAATCCGGCCTTCGATGCCAGCACCTTCGAGATGTGGGCGGCGTTGCTGAACGGCGCCGCACTGGTGGTCATCGACCCGAACACCCTGCTGCAGCCGCAGGTGTTGGCGCAACGTCTGCTCGACACCGGCGTCACCGTCGCGCATCTGACCGCCGGGCTGCTGCCCGCGCATGCGCAGACCCTGGCGCCCGTGCTGCCACGGCTGCGATACCTGCTCACGGGCGGCGACCGGGTGGATACGGCCGCGGTCGCACGCATCCGCGCCCACGGTTCGCTCAAACACCTGATCCACTGCTACGGCCCGACCGAGACGACGACATTCGCAGTCACGCATGAAGTGCTCGACCTCGCGCCCAGCGCGCAAGCGCTCCCGCTCGGCCGGCCCATCGCCAACGCGCGCATCTACATCCTCGATGCACGCAGCGCGCCGGTGCCTGTCGGCGTGGCCGGCGAGATCCACATCGGCGGGGCCGGCATCGCGCACGGCTACCTGAACCGCCCCGAGCTCACCGCCGAGCGCTTCGTACCCGATCCATACGCCAACCGGCCCGGCATGCGCATGTACCGCACCGGCGACCTCGGCAGATGGATCATCGACAACAACGGCGACGGGACCATCGAGTTCCTCGGCCGCAACGACCATCAGGTCAAGATCCGTGGGTTTCGCATCGAGCCGGGCGAGATCGAGGCCCGGCTGCTGCAGCACCCGGCCGTGCGCGAAGCCGTCGTGCTCTCCCGCGAGGACGCACCCGGCGACAAGCGGCTGGTGGCCTACGTCATCGGCGATGAACCGTTGGAGCCGCAAGCGCTGCGCACGCGTCTCGCCGTGGACCTGCCGGAGTACATGCTGCCGGCCGCTTACGTGCAGCTCGACGCATGGCCGCTCACGCCCAACGGCAAGCTCGACCGCCGCGCGCTGCCCACCCCTGAGGATCGCGCCTTCGGCAGCCGCGACTACGAGGCGCCGCAAGGCGAGCTGGAGACCGCACTCGCTGTGATCTGGGCCGAGCTGCTGCGCATGGAGCGTGTCAGCCGCCACGACCACTTCTTCGAACTGGGGGGCCATTCGCTGCTGGCCGTCACCCTGATCGAGCGCGTGCACCGCCTCGGCTGGCAGCTGGACGTGCGCTCGCTGTTCACGTCGCCGACGCTGTCGGGCTTGGCCGCGACGGTGCAGACCACCGCACACCTGCCAGTGCCGGCCAACCCGATCGGTGCCGACTGCTCGCACATCACGCCCGAGTTGCTCCCGCTGGTGTCGCTCAGCCAGCACGAGATCGATGCCATCGTGGCGACGGTGCCCGGCGGCGCAGCGAACGTGCAGGACATCTATCCCCTGGCGCCGCTGCAGGAAGGCATCCTGTTCCATCACCTGCTGGCCTCCGAGGGCGACACCTACCTCGACTCTTCGCTGCTGTCGTTCGACACGCGCGCGCGCCTGGACGCCTTCCTGGGCGCGCTGCAGTCGGTCATCGATCGCCACGACGTCCTGCGCACGTCGGTTGTCTGGAAGGGTTTGGCCGAGCCGGTGCAAGTGGTCTGGCGCCGGGCGACGCTGCCCATCGAAGAACTGGTGCTCGACGGACCCGACGTGCCGGCGCAACTCATGGCCTGGTTCGACCCGCGCCGCATGCGCATCGAGCTGCAGCAGGCCCCCCTGTTGCGCGTCCACGTCGCGCACGATGCGTCACACAACCGCTGGCTGCTGTGCCTGCTCATGCACCATCTGGTGGGCGACCACACGGCGCTGGAGCTGATGGCCGAGGAGGTGCTGGCACACCTGGCCGGCCAGGCGCACCGGCTGCCGCCACCGTTGCCGTTCCGCAATTTCGTGGCCCAGGCTCGCCTGGGGATCACGCGCGAGCAGCACGAGGCCTACTTCACCAGGATGCTGAGCGACATCGACGAGCCCACCGCGCCGTTCGGCCTGCTCGACGTGCAAGGCAACGGTTCGCAGGTGCACGAGGCGCACCTGCCGCTGCCGATCGAGCTCGCGAGGCAGCTGCGCGCCCACGCACGCCGCCTGGGCGTCAGCGCCGCAAGCCTGTTCCACCTGGCCTGGGCGCTGGTGCTCGCGCGCACCACCGGCCGCAACGACGTGGTGTTCGGCACGGTCCTGTTCGGCCGCATGCAAGGGGAAGGCGCTCACCGCGTGCTGGGCCTGTTCATGAACACGCTGCCGATCCGGCTCACGCTGGACGACGTCAGCGCAATACAGGCCGTGCACCGCACCCACGCGCGGCTGGCGCAACTGTTGCACCACGAGCACGCCCCCCTTGCACTGGCGCAGCGGTGCAGCGGCGTTCCGGCCCCGGCTCCGCTGTTCTCCGCACTGCTCAACTACCGCTACGCCGGAGGCAGCGCGGTGCTGACGGACGAGGACCCGGCGCACGCTACGCAGGCATGGGACGGCATGCAGCAGCTCCACGCCCGAGAGCGCACCAACTACCCGCTGGACCTGTCGGTCAACGACGCGGGCGAGCACTACTCGCTTGACCTGTGCATCGACCGCCGCATCGACGCCGAGCGGGTGGCCGGCTTCATGCTTCAGGCACTGGAGCAACTGGCGCACGCGCTCCAGCACGCGCCAGACACACCCGTGCGCTCGCTCGACGTGTTGCCGCCAGCCGAGCGTGCGCAGCTCCTGCACGGCTGGAATGCCGCCGCAGCCGCTCTTCCGGCCGAGCGCTGCATACACGAGTTGTTCGAGGAGCAGGCTGCGCGCACGCCCGAAGCCATCGCGGTGATCTACAACGAGTTCGCACTGACGTACGGCGAACTGAACACGCAGGCGAATCGCCTGGCACGCCATCTCGTCGCGCTGGGCGTGCGGCCCGATACCTGCGTGGCCGTGTCGCTGTCGCGCGGGCCCGCCATGGTGCTCGCCCTGCTGGCCACGTGGAAGGCCGGCGGCGTCTACGTGCCGCTGGACCCGGACTACCCCGCCGAGCGCCTGGTGTTCATGCTGGCTGACAGCGCGCCTCGCGTGGTGCTCACCGATGCGGCTTGCGCCGATCGCCTGCCGGCACAAGCGGGCGTGCACGTGGTGTGGCTCGACGAGCCCGAGCCTGCGTGGGCCAGCCTGTCAGCTGGGCCGCTGCCGCCTTCCGTCCTGGGGCTGCAGCCCCGGCACCTGGCCTACGTGATGTACACCTCCGGCTCCACCGGAGCGCCCAAGGGCGTGATGATCGAGCACCGCTCGCTGGTCAGCTACACGCTGAGTGCGGCGGCGCTGTTCGGTGTGCGCGCCGCAGACCGCGTGCTGCAGCAGAACTCGATCAACTTCGACCTGTCGCTGGAAGAGATGCTGCCGGCGTTCGCCACCGGCGCCTGCCTGGAGCTCAGCCGCGCGCCGATGGCAGCGGGCGGCCCGCCGTGCACCGCCAGCGTGGTGCACCTGACCGCCGCGCATTGGCACGCATTGGTGAGCGACTGGCACCATGAGCCGGCCCAGGCACGCGCCCAGTTGCACGGGGTTCGGCTCATCAACGTGACGGGCGATGCGTTGTCGCCGCAGCTGCTCTTGCATTGGGGCGCACTCGGTGTGACCACGCGCCTGATCAACACCTACGGCCCTACCGAAACCACCGTGTCATGCACGGCCGAGCTCTTGCACGCCGATCCTCAAAGCGGCGCCGAGGCGGTCACCATCGGCCGCCCGCTGCCCGGCGCGCGCATCTACGTGCTCGACTCATACGGGCAGCCGGCGCCCATCGGCGTGGCCGGGGAGCTGTGCGTGGGCGGCCTGCAGGTGGGCCGCGGCTACCTCGCGCGCCCCGACATCACGGCCGAGCGCTTCGTGCCCGATCCGTACTCGGCCGACCCGGGTTCGCGCCTCTACCGCAGCGGCGACCTCGCCCGCTGGATGGCCGACGGCACGATCGGGTTCCTCGGCCGGCGCGATCATCAGGTCAAGGTGCGGGGCTTCCGCATCGAGCTGGGCGAGATCGAGGCCGCGCTGCTGTCGTGCCCGGGTGTGCGGGAGGCGGTGGTGCTGGCCCGCGAGGATGCGCCGGGCGACAAGCGCCTGGTGGCCTACTACACCACACCTGTCACCGTGGACGACGAAGCGATGGCGCACGCGCAGTCCGCCGAGCTGCGCGCCCACCTGGCCCAGCGGCTGCCGGAGTACATGGTGCCCGGCGCCTACATGCGCCTCGATGCCTTGCCGCTCACGCCCAACGGCAAGCTCGACCGCCGCGCCCTGCCGGCACCGCAGGCGAGCGGGATGGCGAGCGCTGCATACGAAGCGCCGCAAGGCGCCCTCGAACAGGCCATCGCCGAAGTCTGGGCGGCGCTGTTGGCCCTGCCGCGCATCGGCCGCCATGACGACTTCTTCGCGCTGGGCGGCCATTCGCTGCTGGCCGTGCAGCTGAGCTCGCGCCTGCGCACCCGGCTGGGCCTGGAAGTGCCGCTGGCCGTGCTGTTCGCCCAGCCCACGCTGGCGGCGTTCGCCGTCCGGGCGGCAGCGGCCGAGCAAAGCGAACTGCCGAGCATCGTGCGCGCCGACCGCAACGAGCCGCTGCCGCTGTCGTTTGCGCAGCAGCGGCTGTGGTTCCTTGCACAGCTGGACGCGCAGGCCAGCACGGCCTACCACATGGCCGGCGGCGTGCGGCTGCGCGGCGCGATCGACCGGGCCGCCCTGCAGGCCGCGCTGGACCGCATCGTCGAGCGCCACGAGGTGCTGCGCACGTCCTTCGTGGCGGAGCACGGCACACCCCGGCAGGTCATCCACCCTGCGCAAGGCTTTGCCCTGGCGCAGGGCGACGTGGCGGACGCATCCGACCCCGAGGCCGCGCTCGTTGCTGTCGCGCATGCCGAGGCCACCGAGCCGTTCGACCTGGCGCGCGGGCCGCTGGTGCGTGGCCGCCTGGTGCGTCTGGCCGAGGCGCACCACGTACTGCTGCTGACGATGCACCACCTGGTGACGGACGGCTGGTCGATCGGCCTGCTCATCAACGAATTGAGCGTGCTCTACGCAGCCTTTCGCACCGGCGGCCCGGACCCGCTGCCGCCACTGCCAATCCAGTACGCCGACTACGCCGTCTGGCAGAAGCAATGGCTCACAGGGGCGCGGCAGGAGGCGCATCTCGACTTCTGGCGGCAGACCCTCGCCGGTGCCCCCGTGCTGCTGGAGCTGCCCACCGACCGGCCGCGGCCGGCGGTGCAGGACTTCGCGGGCGCGACGGTGTCCTTCGAACTGGATGCCACGACGAGCGCTGGGCTCAAGACCCTGAGCGCGCGCCATGGCACGACCGCCTTCATGACGCTGCTGACGGCGTGGGCCGCGCTGCTGGCACGGCTGTCGGGCCGCTCCGATCTCGTCATCGGCACGCCGGTGGCCGGGCGCACGCGCACCGAGGTCGAGCCGCTGATCGGGTTCTTCGTCAACACGCTCGCGCTGCGCATTGACCTGTCGGGCAGTCCTTCGGTTACCGAGCTGCTGCGCCGCGTGCGCGCCACCACGCTCGCGGCGCAGGCGCACCAGGACCTGCCGTTCGAACAGGTGATCGAGGCAGTGCAGCCGGTGCGCAGCCTCGCGCACAGCCCGCTGTGCCAGGTGATGTTCTCCTCGGACAACACACCGGCCGGCAGCCTGGATCTGCCAGGGCTGCAGCTGGAGCCGGTGGCGTCTTCCGTGGCGAACGCGCATTTCGATCTGTCGCTGGAAATGCAGGAAGCGGGTACACAAGTCGTCGGGCAGCTGACCTATGCCACGGCCTTGTTCGATCGCACGACGATCGATCGGTACATCGGGCACTTCACCACGCTGCTGCGCGCGCTGGCTACGGACGACGCGCGGCTTGTGGACGACTTGCCGGTCCTCGACGCAGACGAGCGCCGGCAGCTGGAGATTTGGAACGCCACCGCAGCGCCATCGCTGACCGAGGCCAGCCTGCATGCGCTGTTCGAGGCGCAGGCCAGACGCACGCCGGACGCCATCGCCCTCGTCGACGAACACATCGAGCTCACCTACGCCGAGCTCGATGCGCGAGCGAACGCCCTGGCGCGCCGCCTGCGCGCCGAGAACGTGAGGTTCGGGCAGTACGTCGTGACCGTCATGGCGCGCAGCGCCGCGCTGGTGGTTGCGCAGCTGGCCATCCTCAAGACAGGTGCGGCTTACGTGCCCATCGATATCGAGAGTCCCGCGCCGCGCCAGGCGCTGCTTGCGCAGGACTGCGGCGCCGCGGCCGTACTGCATGCACCGGGCGAGCGGCCCGCGTGGGCACAGGCCCCCTGCCTGGAGGTCGATGCCCTCGCGACGCCGGACCCTGCCGAAGCCGTTTTGCAGTGCGAGCCGGCACCGGCCTCGATTGCGGCGTACGTGATGTACACCTCGGGCTCGACCGGCCTCCCCAAGGGCGTGGTGGTGCCGCACCGGGCGGTGGTCAACCTCGCGCTGGAGCCCAGCTACGCGCGCTTCACGGCGGACGACCGCTTCGCGTTCGCCTCCAACCCGGCGTTCGACTCCTCGACTTTGGAGGTGTGGGGCGCCTTGCTGAGCGGCGCGCGCATCGTGGTGGTGCCGCAGGCAACGCTGCTCGATCCCGCCGCCCTGGCCACGTTCGCTCGGGGTTCGGGCCTCACCATGCTGATCCTCGTCGCTGGCGTGCTCCGGGCGTACGCGCCGGTGCTGGCGCGGCAGTTGCCGGGCCTGAGGTACCTGATTACCGGCGGCGACGTGGCCGATGCCCAGGCCATCGGCACGCTGCTGGGCGAAAACGCGCCCCAGCACCTGCTGCAAACCTACGGTCCCACCGAGACCACGCAGTTCGTGACCACGCTGCTGCTGAGCGACGTGCCGGCCGACGGGCGCCCCATTCCGATCGGGCGGCCGATCCGCAACAGCCGCATCTACCTGCTCGATGCGCGCGGCCAGCCGGTGCCGGTGGGCATGCCCGGCGAACTGCACATCGGCGGCTGGGGTGTGGCACAGGGCTACATCCACCGGCCCGAGCTCACGGCCGAGTGCTTCGTGCCGGATCCGTTCGCCGCGGAGCCGGGAGCACGGATGTACAAGACGGGCGATCTCGGGCGCTGGCGGCCCGACGGAACGGTGGAGTTCCTCGGACGCAGGGACTTCCAGGTGAAGGTGCGTGGATTCCGCATCGAGCTCGGCGAGGTCGAGGCGGCATTGCAGTCGCATCCCGACGTGCGCGAGGCGGTCGTGCTCGCACATGAAGACGCCCAAGGCCACAAGAAGCTCGTGGCGTACGTCATCGCCGACGCTGCCCTGCAACCGGAGGCCCTGCGCGAGCATCTCGCGGGCGGGCTACCCGATTACATGGTGCCCGCGGCCTACGTGCAGCTCGACGCCTTGCCGCTCACTCCCAATGGCAAGCTCGACCGCCGCGCATTGCCCCTCCCCGAGGACGCTGCCTTCGGCGCGCGAACCTACGAGCCGCCGCAGGGCGACGTGGAGGCAGCGCTCGCTGCGATCTGGGCCGAGCTCCTCGGCGTCGAGCGCGTGGGCCGCCACGACGATTTCTTCGAGCTCGGCGGCCACTCGCTGCTCGCGGTGCTGCTGATGTCGCGCGTGCACGACCAGCTGGACGCCCAGGTTCCGCTCTCGCGGCTCTACACCGAGCCGACGCTGTCGCAGCTTGCACGGCACGTGCAGGACACGCGCAAGGCCACCCGCAAGCTCGTCACGTCGGTGGACCGCAGCCGCTACTACGAGTGAACACCGACGACTGAACACGGCGCTTTCGAGAACGACAAGAGCCGCGCAAGCGCACATCCCAGAAGGAACAAAGGCCGGTATGGACCTCCATGCAACGACACTGCCCGTCTCGTTTGCCCAGCAGCGGCTGTGGTTTCTGGCGCAACTCGATGAACGAGCCAGCGCCGCGTATCACATGCCCGGCGGCATGCGCATGCGCGGGGTGCTTGATCGCGCCGCGCTGCAGGCCGCCCTCGACCGCATCGTCGCGCGCCACGAGGTATTGCGAACCTGCGTCGTCACGAAGAACGGTCGGCCCCGGCAGCTGATCCTTCCGGAGGCCGGCTTCGTGCTCGCGCACGAAGACCTCGCCGGCCGGCCGGACCCATGGCATGAAGCGAGGCGCATCGGCGACGTCGAGGCCGCGCTGCCGTTCGACCTCGAACGCGGCCCGCTGGTGCGTGGGCGACTGCTGCGCCTGGGCGCCGAGGACCATGTGCTGCTGATCACCATGCATCACATCGTCTCGGATGGCTGGTCGATGGGGTTGTTCCTTCAGGAACTGAGCGTGCTGTACGCGGCCTTCCGCACGGGCGCACCGGACCCGCTGCCGCCGCTTCCAACCCAGTACGCGGACTATGCGATCTGGCAGCAGGAATCGCTCACGGACGACGTGCTGGAGGAGCACACCACGTTCTGGCGCGAGACGCTCGCCGCCGCCCCGGCGCTGCTGGAACTCCCCACGGACCGACCCCGCCCGCCGGCGCAAAGCTACGCCGGTGCGAGCGTGTCGTTCGAGCTGGATGGAGCGTTGAGCGTGCAGCTTCGTGGCTTGAGCCAGCGCCACCGCTGCAGCCTCTTCATGACGCTGCTGGCCGCCTGGGGCGCACTGCTGTCGCGCCTATCGGGGCAGAAGGATCTCGTCATCGGCACGCCCGTAACCGGCCGCACAACCGCCGCGATCGAGCCGCTGATCGGCCTGTTCGTCAACACGCTGGCGCTGCGCCTGGATCTCACCGGCAACCCTTCGGTGGCGCAGTGGCTGCAACGGGTGCGCACGCGCACCCTCGCGGCGCAAGATCACCAGGACCTTCCCTTCGATCGGGTCATCGAGGCGGTGCGGCCCGTGCGCAGCCTCGCGCACAACCCGCTGTTCCAGGTGATGTACACGCTGGAGAGCGGGCAAGGCGGCGGCCTGGAAACGCCCGGGCTGCAGCTGGAGCGGGTGCATCAGGAGCAGGTCACGTCGGAGTTCGACCTCTCGCTTTCCATGCAGGACGATGGCGAGCGCATCACGGGCCGCCTCACGTATGCCACCGCCCTGTTTGACCCGGCCACGATCGCGCGGCACATCGACCACTACACCACGCTGCTGCGCGCCATGGTGGTGGACGATGCACGGGCGGTGGAGCATTTGCCGCTGCTGAGCTCGCATGAGCGCCTGCTAGTGCTGCAGGAGTGGAACGCCACCGACGCTGCGTTGCCCGCAGGCTGCATACACACGCTGTTCGAGGCGCATGCGGCTCGCACGCCTCACGCCACCGCGCTGGTCTGCGACCGCACCACGCTGAGCTACGCGCAGCTCGATGCGCAAGCCGACCGGCTGGCGCATGGCCTCATCGCACGCGGCGTGCGACCGGGCGACTGCGTCGCGCTGGCGCTGCCGCGCTCGGCCGATCTCGTGGCTGCCGAGCTCGCCGCACTCAAGTGCGGCGCGGCCTACGTGCCGCTGGACCTGGAGCAGCCATCCGAGCGGCTGCGCTTCATGCTCGCCGACTGCCGTGCGCGCGTGCTGGTGTGCCGCAGCGACTGCACGCTGAGCGCGCTGCCTCGGCTGGAGGTGGACCGTCTAGAAGAGCAGCAGCCCTGCGCCAAGCCCAGGGCGGCCGTGCACGCCGAGGACGCGGCCTACGTGATGTACACCTCGGGCTCCACGGGCACGCCCAAGGGCGTGGTAGTTCCGCACCGCGCCGTGCTGAACCTCGCGGGGCCGGCCTGCGGCGATGCGGCCATCGGCCCCGACGACCGCGTCGCCTTCGCCTCCAACCCGGCGTTCGACTCGTCCACGCTGGAGGTCTGGGGCTCGCTGCTGCGCGGCGCGGCCGTCGTGGTCGTGCCGCAGCCGGTGCTGCTGGATCCGCAGGCGCTGGCCGATCTGCTGCGCCGCAAGCGAGTGACGCTGCTGATCCTCGTGGCCGGGGTGCTGCGCGCCTATGCGCCAGTGCTGGCGGGGCAGCTGTCCACGCTGCGCACGCTCGTCACCGGCGGTGACGTGGCCGATCCCAACGCCCTCGCCGCGCTGCTCGGCGAGGGCGGCCCAAAGCAGGTGCTGCAGACCTACGGACCCACGGAAACCACGCAGTTCGTCACCACGCTGGCGCTGCGCGAGCCGCCCGCCCCGGGCGCGCGCATTCCCGTCGGGCGACCCATCGCCAACACGCGCATCTACATCCTCGATGCGCACGGCGCGCCGGTGCCGGTGGGCGTGGTCGGCGAGATCCACATCGGCGGCGCAGGCGTGGCGCATGGTTACCTGAACCGCCCCGAGCTCACCGCCGAGCGCTTCGTGCCCGATGCATGCACCGACCGGCCGGGCGCTCGCCTGTACCGCACGGGCGACCTCGGGCGCTGGCTCATCGGCCACGACGGCGACGGGACGATCGAGTTCGTCGGCCGCAACGACCAGCAGGTCAAGATCCGCGGCTTCCGCATCGAGCCCGGCGAGATCGAGGCGCGCCTGCTGCAGCATCCTGGTGTACGCGAAGCCGCCGTGCTCGCCCGCGAAGACGAGCCCGGCGACAAATGGCTGGTGGCCTATGTCGTGGGTGAGGACTCCCTGCCCCCCGAAGCACTCCGCACGCATCTGGCAGCGCACCTTCCCGAGTACATGGTGCCGGCCGCCTATGTGCAGCTCGACGCCCTGCCCCTCACGCCCAACGGCAAGCTCGACCGCCGTGCGCTGCCCGCGCCAGAGGGTGAGGCCTTCGGCAACCGCACCCACGAGCCGCCGCAGGGCGAGCTGGAGACCGCGCTCGCGGGCCTGTGGAGCGAGCTGCTGCACGTCGAACGCGTAGGCCGCCGGGATGACTTCTTCCTGCTCGGCGGCCACTCGCTGCTGGCGGCGCAGCTGGTCTCGCGCATCCGCGTGCGTCTCGGCCTGGAAGTGCCGCTGGCCGAGCTGTTCGCGCATCCCACGCTGGCGCGCTTTACCGAGCGCGTGGCCGCTGCCGCCGCCAGCGTGCTACCGCCCATCACCCACGCTACGCGCGACGAAGCGCTGCCGCTGTCGTTCGCGCAGCAGCGGCTGTGGTTCCTGGCGCAGCTCGACGAGCGCGCCAGCGCTGCGTACCTGATCCCCGCCGGCGTGCGGTTGCTGGGTCTTCTGAACGTGGCGGCGTTGGGGTCGGCGCTGGACCGCATCGTGGCGCGGCACGAGGCGCTGCGCACGCGCTTCGCTTCGGTCGACGGTACCGCCGTGCAGGTGATCGCCAAGCCCGATGTGGGTTTTGCGCTGGAGCATGTGGATCTCTCCTCACAGCCGCAGCCGCAATCCCATCTGGAACACCTTGCCGCCGAAGAGGCCAACGCACCATTCGACCTCGCTCATGGACCCCTGATCCGCGGCCGCCTGTTGCGCTTCGCCGAGCACGACCACGTGCTGCTGGTCACGATGCATCACATCGTCTCGGACGCCTGGTCCATGAGCGTGCTGATCGGCGAACTGAGCACCCTGTACGCCGCTTTCTCGGAAAACCGGCCCGACCCGCTGCCCGCCCTGCCAATCCAGTACGCCGACTACGCTGCCTGGCAGCGACGCTGGATCGCGGGCGACGTGCTGCAGCGCCAGCTCGACTTCTGGCGCAAGCACCTTTCAGGGGCTCCGGCGCTGCTGGACCTGCCCACCGACCACCCCCGCCCGCCGGTGCAGGACTACGCCGGTGCAAGCCTCGACTTCGAACTGGACGGCGACCTGAGCGCCGCCCTGAAGCACTTGAGCCGCCGCCACGGCGCCACGCTTTTCATGACGTTCCTCGCGTCGTGGGCCGCGCTCCTGTCACGCCTGTCAGGGCAGGACGAGGTGGTCATCGGCACCCCGGTGGCCAACCGCACCCGCGCCGAGCTGGAGCCCCTGATCGGTTTTTTCGTCAACACGCTGGCTCTGCGCATCGACCTTTCCGGCAACCCCACCGTCACCCAGCTGCTCGCCCAGGCGCGGGCGAGCGCCCTGGCCGCGCAGGCGCACCAGGACCTCCCGTTCGAGCAGCTGGTCGACGCGCTCAACCCGCCGCGCAGCCGGGCACACAGCCCCGTCTTCCAGGTCATGTTTACCTGGCAGAACACACCCGAGGGCGCGCTGGAACTACCGGGGCTGCAGCTGCAGCCGGTGCATGCGGCGTCGAGCTCCACGCAGTTCGATCTGGACGTAGCCATGCACGAAGCCGGAGATCGCATCGCCGGCAGCATTGGCTATGCCCGCGCCTTGTTCGAAGCGTCCACCGTCGAGCGCCACCTGGCGTACTGGCGACGGCTGCTGCACGCGATGGCGGCGGACGACGCAGCGCCCGTTTCGCGACTGGCGCTGCTTTCGACCGACGAGCGCCACCAGCTGCTGCACGGCTGGAACGACACCACCACGTCCGTTCCCCATGATCGCTACGTCCACGAGCTGTTCGAAGCGCAGGTCGAGCGCGCGCCCGAAGCCATGGCCCTGGTGTGCGAAGAGGAGTCACTGAGCTATGCCGATGTGAACCGGCGCGCCAACCGGCTGGCCCATGTGCTCATCGGGCACGGCGTGGGACAGGCGCAAGTCGCCATAGGCCTGCCGCGCAGTGTCGACATGGTGGTCGCCGTGCTCGCCGTGCTGAAGGCCGGCGGCACCTACGTGCCCCTGGACCCGGCTCATCCGCCAGAGCGTCTGGCTTACATGCTGCACGACAGCGCCCCGCGCCTGCTTATCACGCGGCGCTCGGTGTGGTCAGAGACGCTGTGCGGGCCACCCGTCATTGACCTTGACTGCGCCGCTTTCGCGCAGCAACCCGAAACCAATCCCGACCCGCTCGCCCTGGGCCTGTGCGCGCGCCATCTCGCCTACGTGCTCTACACATCCGGCTCCACCGGACGGCCCAAGGGGGTGATGATCGAACACGCGAGCCTGAGCCACCAGGTTGCTGCCCTGCAGACTCGCTACGGACTGAGCGACCAGGACCGCGTGCTCCAGTTCGCTCCGTTCACCTTCGACATGTCCGTCGAAGAGGTCTTCGGCGCGCTGTGTTCGGGCGCTGCACTGGTCTTGCGCAACGATGCCTGGCTCGCCGATGCGCCGTTGTTCTGGGCCCTGTGCGAGCGCCACGGCATCACCGTGGCCAACCTGCCCGTCCCCTTCTGGCACGTGCTGGCGCGCGATCGGCACGCCCGCATTCCGCGCTGCCTGCGCCAGATCATGATCGGCGGCGAAGCAGCAAGCGATGAAGCCATTCAGCGTTGGCACCAGCACGAAGGACAGCCTCCGGCCCTGTACAACGCTTATGGGCCCACGGAGGCCACCGTCAACGCCACCGTGCACCACGTCGAACCCGGCAGCCGCGCCGGCTGCATTGGACGGCCGTTGCCTCACGCCCGCGTGTACGTGCTTGATCGCGCCGGCCAGCCGCAGCCCATCGGCGTGGCCGGCGAGTTGCACATCGGCGGCGCGCAAGTCGCGCGCGGCTACCTGAACCGTCCGGAACTGACGGCCGAGCGCTTCGTGCCCGATCCCTTTGCCGATCTTGCCGGCGCACGCATGTACCGGACCGGTGACCTCGCGCGCTGGAGCGCCGACGGCACCATCGAGTTCCTCGGCCGCCGCGACCACCAGGTCAAGGTCCGGGGCTTCCGTATCGAACTGGGGGAGATCGAGGCCCGGTTGCTCGAACATCCAGGCGTGCATGAAGCCGTGGTGCTCGCACGCGAGGATTTCCCCGGCGACAAGCGGCTCGTGGCCTACGTCATTGGCGAGGACTCCCTGGCTCCCGCGGCGTTGCGCACGCATCTCGATTCGTGCCTGCCTGAGTACATGGTGCCCGCCGCCTACATGCAGCTCGATGCCCTGCCTCTCACATCCAACGGCAAGCTCGACCGGCGCGCGCTGCCGGCCCCGGAAGGCAACGCATTCGGCCGGCGCGCCGGCCATCCGCCGCAAGGCGAGCTGGAGACCACGCTGGCCTCGCTGTGGAGCGAGCTCCTGGGCATCGAGGGCATCGGCCGCCACGACGACTTCTTCGCCCTGGGCGGCCACTCGCTGCTGGCGGTGCAACTGACGTCGCGCATCCGCGCCAAGGTGGGCGTGGATGTGGAGGTGGCCGCCCTGTTCGAGCGGCCGACGCTCGCGGGCTTTGCTCAGCGCGTGGCAGTGGCGGGGGCGGCCAAGCTGCCGCCTGTCCTGCCGGCCTCGCGCACCGCACCGCTGCCGCTGTCGTTTGCGCAGCAGCGGCTGTGGTTCCTGGCGCAGCTCGACCCACGCGCGAGCGCAGCGTACCTGGTCCCCGGCGCGGTGCGCATGGTGGGCACGCTCGACGTGCTCGCGCTGGAGGCGGCTCTGGCGCGCATCGTCGTGCGCCATGAGGTGCTGCGCACCAGCTTCCGCACCTTGGAGGGCACGCCGGTGCAGGTCATTGCGCCACCCGAGGAGGGCCTGGCGCTGGAGCATGTCGATCTGTCGTCCCACGCGCAGCCGCAGGCCGCTGCGGAGTGCATCGTCCACGACGAGGCGACGACACCCTTCGACCTGGCGCGCGGGCCGCTGATCCGCGGCAAGCTGCTGCGCCTGGCCGAGCACGACCATGTGCTGCTGCTGACCATGCATCACATCGTCTCGGACGGCTGGTCGATGGCGGTGCTGATCAACGAGCTCAGCACCTTGTACGCCGCCTGCGCCCAGGGCCAGCCCGACCCGCTGCCCCCGCTCGCCATCCAGTACGCGGACTACGCCGCATGGCAGCGCCAATGGATCACGGGCGATGTGCTGCAGCGCCAGCTGGACTTCTGGCGCAATCACCTGTCGGGCGCCCCGGCGCTGCTGGAGTTGCCCACCGACCGGCCGCGCCCGGCCGTGCCGGACTATGCCGGCGTCAGCCTGGACTTCGTGCTGGATGCCGGGCTGAGCGAGGGTTTGAAAGCGCTCAGCCGGCGCCACGGCACCACCTTGTTCATGACGCTGCTGGCCGCCTGGGCGACCCTGCTTGCCCGCTGGTCGGGGCAGTCGGAGGTGGTCATCGGCACGCCGGTGGCCAATCGGAATCGTGCCGAGATCGAGCCGCTGATCGGGTTCTTCGTCAACACGATGGCGCTGCGCGTGGACCTATCGGGCCACCCGAGCGTGGCCGAGTTGCTGGCTCAGGTGCGCACCACCACACTGGCCGCGCAGGCCCACCAGGACATCCCGTTCGAGCAGGTCGTCGAGGCGCTCAGGCCCGAGCGCAGCCTGGCCCACAGCCCCGTCTTCCAGGTCCTGTTCGCCTGGCAGAACGCCCCCGAAGGAACGCTGGATCTCCCAGGCCTGAGGCTGGAGCCGGTGGCCTCGCACGCGCACACGGTGAAGTTCGACCTCGATCTATCGATGCAGGAAGCCGGCGATCGCATCGTGGGCGGCTTCCAGTACGCGAGCGCCTTGTTCGACGCCGCGACGATCGAGCGCCACCTCGGCCACTGGCAGACGCTGCTGCGCGCGATGGTGGCCGACGATGCGCAGGCAGTGGCGCGCCTGCCGCTGCTCACCTCCGAGCAACGCCAGCAGCTGCTGCATGGCTGGAACGCCACCGAGGAGGCCATGCCCCAGGCTTGCCTCCACGAACTGTTCGAGCTGCAGGTGGTGCGCGCGCCGCAAGCGATGGCGGTGATGGGCGAGGACTGCACGCTCAGCTACGCCGCGCTCGACGCGCAGGCCAACCGGCTGGCGCATCGCCTCGTGGCGCTGGGCGTGCGACCGGGCGACTGCGTCGCGCTGGCGCTGCCGCGCTCGGCCGACCTCGTGGCCGCCCAGATCGCCGCGCTCAAGTGCGGCGCGGCCTACGTGCCGCTGGACCTGGAGCACCCACCCGAGCGGCTGCGCTTCATGCTCGCCGACTGCCGCGCACGCGTGCTGGTGTGCCGCGGCGACTGTGCGCTGGATGCGCTGCCTCGGCTGGAGATCGACCACGTCGACGTCCAGGAACCTTGCATCCGCCCGGGCGTGCGCGTGCACCCCGAGGACGCGGCCTACGTGATGTACACCTCCGGCTCGACCGGCACGCCCAAGGGCGTGGTGGTCCCGCACCGCGCGGTCCTGAACCTAGTGAGGCAGTCCCGCTATGCGCGCTTCGAGCCTTCGGATCGCGTAGCCTTCGTGGCCCATCCCGCCTTCGATGCCAGCACCTTCGAGATGTGGGCGGCGTTGCTGCACGGCGCCGCCCTGGTGGTCATCGACCCGGACACCTTGCTGCAGCCGCAGGCGTTGGCGCAACGGCTGCTCGACACCGGCGTCACCGTCGCGCATCTGACCGCCGGGCTGCTGCCCGCGCATGCGCAGACCCTGGCGCCCGTGCTGCCACGGCTGCGATACCTGCTCACCGGTGGCGACCGGGTGGATGCGGCCGCGGTCGCACGCATCCTCGCCCACGGTTCGCTCAAACACCTGATCCACTGCTATGGCCCCACTGAGACGACCACGTTCGCAGTGACGCACGAGGTGCGCGAACTCGTACCCGGCGCGCGGTCCCTCCCGCTGGGCCGGCCCATCGCCAACGCGCGCATCTACATCCTCGATGCACACGGCGCGCCGGTGCCGGTCGGCGTGGCCGGCGAAATCCACATCGGCGGGGCGGGCCTCGCGCATGGCTATCTGCGCCGGCCGGACCTCACCGCCGAGCGCTTCGTGCCCGATCCGTACGCCGAACGGCCTGGCGCGCGCATGTACGGCACCGGCGATCTGGGATGCTGGTCGCCCGACGGCACGATCGAGTTCCTCGGCCGCAATGACACGCAGGTCAAGATCCGTGGGTTCCGCATCGAGCCGGGCGAGATCGAAGCGCGGCTGCTGCAGCAGCCGAGCATCCGCGAGGCCGTGGTGCTCGCGCGGGAGGACTCGCCCGGCGACAAACGGCTCGTGGCCTACGTCATCGGCGATCAGCCGTTGCAGCCGCAGGCACTGCGCGCCGGCCTGGGTGCGTGCCTACCCGAGTACATGGTGCCGGCCGCCTACGTGCAGCTCGACGCCTGGCCTCTCACACCCAACGGCAAGCTCGATCGCCGTGCGCTGCCCGCGCCGGAGGACAACGCCTTCGGCAACCGGGGCTACGAGCCGCCCCAAGGCGAGCTGGAGACCATGCTCGCGGCCCTCTGGTCCGAACTGCTGGGCATCGAATGCATCGGCCGCCACGACAACTTCTTCGAGTTGGGCGGCCATTCGCTGCTGGCCGTCAGTTTGATCGAGCGCATGCGCCGACAGGACTTGCAGCTGGAGGTGCGCGCGCTGTTCACGTCGCCGACGCTGTCGGGCCTGGCCGCCACCTTGCAGGCAACCTCACGCGTGCCCGTGCCGCCCAACCTGATCGGTGCGGAATGCGTGCGCATCACGCCGGAGCTGCTGCCGCTGGTGCCGCTCAGCCAGGACGAGATCGATACCGTCGTGGCCTCCGTGCCTGGCGGTGCGGCCAATGTGCAGGACCTCTATCCCCTCGCGCCGTTGCAGGAAGGCATCCTGTTCCATCACCTGCTCGCATCGGAGGGCGACGCCTACCTAAGCTCTTCGCTGCTGGCCTTCGACACCCGCGCGCGGCTCGATGGCTTCCTGGCCGCGCTGCAGTCGGTCATCGACCGCCACGACATCCTGCGCACGTCAGTGTTCTGGCAGGGCCTGACCGAACCGGTGCAGGTGGTCTGGCGCCGGGCGACTCTGCCCGTCGAAGAACTCGTGCTCGACAGCGGGGATGTGGCCGCGCAACTCATGGCCCGCTTCGACCCGCGCCACACCCGCATAGACCTCCAGCAGGCCCCACTGCTGCGCGCCCATCTGGCGCACGACGCGGCACGCAACCGCTGGCTGCTGTGCATGCTCATGCACCACCTCGTGGGCGACCACACGGCGCTGGAGCTGATGGTCGAGGAGGTGCAGGCGCATCTGGCCGGCCAGGCGCACCGGCTTCTGCCGCCGCTGCCGTTCCGCAACTTCGTGGCCCAGGCGCGACTCGGGCTTACACGCGAACAGCACGAAACCTTCTTCAGCGAGATGCTGGGCGACATCGACGAGCCCACCGCCCCGTTCGGCCTCCTCGACGTGCACGGTGACGGCTCGGAGATGCATGACGCGCACCTGCCGCTGCCGCCCGAACTGGAACGGCAACTGCGCCAGCACGCGCGCCGGCTCCGCGTGAGCGCCGCGAGCCTGTTCCACCTGGCCTGGGCGCTGGTGCTCGCGCGCACCAGTGGTCGCAACGATGTGGTCTTCGGCACCGTCCTGTTCGGCCGCATGCAAGGCGGCGACGGTGCCCACCGCGTGCTGGGCCTGTTCATGAACACGCTGCCGATCCGTCTCGTGCTGGACAACGCCAGCGTGGAACAAGCCGTGCGCAGCACCCACGAGCGGTTGGCACAGTTGCTGCACCACGAGCACGCCCCCCTCGCCCTGGCGCAGCGCGCGAGCGGAGTGCCCGCGCCGGCACCGCTGTTTTCCGCGCTGCTGAACTACCGCTACGCCGGTGGCACGGCCACGCTGGAGCACGACCTCGCGCAAGGCGAGCAGTCATGGCATGGCATGCAGCTCCTGCACGATCAGGACTACAACAACTACCCTCTGACGCTGTCGATCAACGACGCAGGCACCGACTTCTCTCTGGAGGTCCGCGCCGACCAACGCATCGACGCGAAGCGTGTGGGCGGCTTCATGTTGCAGGCCCTGGAGAAGCTGGTGCACGCGCTGCAGCACACCCCCTGCACCGCCGTGCGCTCGCTCGATGTACTGCCACCGGTCGAGCGCCGGCAACTGCTGGACGGCTTCAACGCCACCGAAGCCGCCTTCCCGGCCGAACGCTGCATCCACGAGCTGTTCGAGGAACAGGTGGCGCGCAGCCCCGAAGCCACGGCGCTGGTCTTCGCGGACACGAGCCTCACCTACGCGCAGCTGAACGCACGTGCCAATCGGCTGGCACATCACCTCATCGCCCTGGGCGTCCGCCCGGACATGCGCGTGGCCATCGCACTGCCGCGCGGCCTCGAGATGGTGGTCGCCGTGCTCGCCACGCTCAAGGCGGGCGGCGCCTACGTTCCGCTGGACCCGAACTACCCGGTCGAAAGGCTGGCCTTCATGCTGGACGACTGCCGGCCCCGAGCGGTGCTGACCCATGCAGCCATGCAGGAGCGGCTTACCGCCAGCCGCGCACTGCTCACCGCCACGGTGCTGGAACTCGACGATCCAAGCGCCTGGGGACACCGGCCCGCGCTCGATCCCCAGCCCGGCGCGTTGGGCCTGAAGCCATCGCATCTGGCCTACGTCATCTACACCTCCGGCTCCACCGGCGTCCCGAAGGGCGTGATGGTCCCGCATGCCGGACTGGTCAACTACCTGCACTGGGCCCTGTCCGCCTACGCTCCCGCTGTCGGCTCGGTGGTGTCGTCGTCGCTCTCCTTCGACGCCACCGTCACCAGCCTGTATGCGCCGTTGCTGTGCGGCGGCTCGGTCACCCTGCTGCCGCAGCACGGGGAGATCGATGCGCTGCAGGCGCTGCTGAGCGGCCCGCGGCGGGCGGGGCTGGTGAAGATCACGCCGGCGCACCTCGACGCGCTGGGACAGCAGTTTCAGGCACAGGGGCTGCGGTGCACGGCCGACGTGTTCGTCATCGGTGGTGAAGCGCTGCCGGCGTCGGTGGTCCAGATGTGGCGCGAACTGGCGCCGGACACCCGGCTCGTCAACGAATACGGCCCCACGGAAACCGTCGTGGGCTGCGTCGTGCACGAGCTGGGCCCCGAGACGCCGGTGAAGACCATCGTCCCGATCGGCCGCCCGATTGCCAACACGCGGATCTACATCCTCGATGCCCATGGCGAACCCGTCCCCGTGGGCGTAGTCGGCGAGATCCACATCGGCGGCACCGGGGTGGCGCGCGGCTACCTCCATCGGCCCGAGCTCACCGCGGAGCGTTTCGTGAGCGATCCTTTCGCCGGCCAACCGGATGCGCGCATGTACAAGACCGGCGACCTCGGACGCTGGCGAGCCGACAGCACCATCGAGTACCTGGGCCGCAACGACCACCAGGTCAAGATCCGCGGGTTCCGCATCGAGCTGGGCGAGATCGAGGCCCGGCTGCTACAACACCCCGGCGTGCAGAAAGCCGTGGTGCTCGCGCGCGAAGACATCCCCGGCGACAAGCGGCTGGTGGCCTACTTCACCGGCGAAGCCTCATTGCTGCCCGACGCACTGCGCGCCCATCTGACTTCGGGCCTGCCCGAGTACATGGTGCCGGGCACCTACGTGCGGCTCGATGCGCTGCCGCTCACTCCCAACGGAAAACTCGACCGCCGCGCACTGCCGTCGCCCGAAGACGGCGGATCCCCAATGCGCCACCACGAACCGCCTCATGGCGCCATCGAGCAGGCGCTGGCCAGGATCTGGTGCCAAGTGCTCGGCGTGGCGACCATCGGCCGCGACGACCACTTCTTCGAGCTGGGCGGACACTCGCTGCGGGCGGTCCGGCTGGTGAGCCTGTCGGTGCAGCGAGGGTTCGACCTGACGCTACGAGACGTCTATGCCTGCCCCACGCTGAAGGCGCAGGCCCGGCACCTGGCCGGCGGCGACTCCGTCCCCGGCACGCAGGCACTCGCGGCTCGGCGCACCGGCACAGCGCTCCCGCTGTTTGTCTTGCCCACCGGCACCGGAGACATCACCTACGGCTTCGAGCTGGCGGCGCACCTGGACACCGATGTCCCGGTCTACGCCTTGCCCTGGCCTGAGGTGATGCCGGCATCGATGGACGCGCTGGCCTCGCACATGGTCGACCTCATGCGCGCCGTGCGCCCACACGGTCCGTATCGCCTGCTGGGCTACTCCTCGGGAGGATTGCTGACCTACGCAACGGCACACCGACTGGTCGAGCTCGATGAACCGGTGGAGTTTGTGGGCCTGCTCGACTGCGACAACGGTTCGGGTCCGTCCATCGAGGAGACGCAGGACGAACGCACCAAGCACAGGCTGGTGGCTCAAGTCGTGCAACTGGTCCAGCAGGAGAGGTACCGTCTGCAGAACGACATCCAGGACGCAGCCCGCCAGCTCGAAGCCCACGCGCCAGGCTCATCGCTGGCCGAGCTCATGGCCCTGTGCGTAGCGTCTGCGCCGCTGCATGCGTTGGCTGCTCAGGAGCAAACGAGCATCGAGCAGTTCCTCGCGTCGTGCGGCCGTGCAGCCGCCTACGAAACGCTGGCGTCCACTCACCCCAGGCAGCCCTTGCCGGCCCCCCTGAAGCTGCACCTGTTCCATGCCACGGAGGAGTCCGATCCCCCGGGGCCTATGGGATGGGACCGGTTGGTGCCGCTGGCGCAGATCGAAGTCGTGCCCGTGCCCGGCACGCACACCTCCATGGTCGAGTCGCCGCATATCACATCGCTGGGCCGCGAGGTCTCGCAGGCGTTGCGCCGACCATAGAGGTCGATCGGGTGACCCCGCGAGACTTGCGCGTTCGTGAGCACCGTTCCCGCCCCATCCCGGTCACGACCGAGGCACGTCCCTTCGATATACGGCACGCCGTGCGCCGCTGGTTGATCCTCCTTCTTCTCGTGCTGATGCCGCTGCAGCCTTCATGGGCTGCAGCGGCACCGTATTGCGGGCACGAGAAGTCCGTTTCGGCGCAGCACTTCGGGCATCACGCCCACGCGCACGCCTCGGATGACGGAACAACCGACGCTGCGCCTGGCGCGGCTTGGAGTTGCTCGCCTGAATGCGCTCGCTCGCCTGGAGCGAGCAGGCGCATGCCTGACCTCACTGTGACCCTTGGGGTCCAATCGATCCCTGAGCCGAGCCGCCGAAGTCGGCGGATGCGCACGCCGAAGACCACGATCACGACCACGCAGGCCACGCGAAGGCGATGGTGGCGCCGCCGTGCGGTCCCTGGGCCACCTCTTCCTCTTCATGCTCCGAAGCGGTGCGCGAACCGGTAGAGCACCGGCAGCACCAGGAGCGTGACGCGGTCGCCGGCGGCCTTGATCTGCGCGTCCGACATCGCGATCTTGCCTTCCTGGGGCTGTGCTCGAGGAGGAGCGGATCCGACGAGGCGACCGAATTCCCGGAGGAACCGGTCGAGCCGGCACGGGCCTGAGAGGGGACAAAGTCGCCAATGACTTTCGTTCGTTGTTCCGGTCCTGCACGCCGCCCAACATGCCACCGACCTCAGACCTGTCTTCACGAGTTCCATGGGCTTCTATCACACGATCAGCGCGGGTGAAGGTGTCTCATCCATTGCCACCGCTCATGGGTTGGCCGCACGGACAGTTTGGGATCACCCGAAGAATCGGCCTCTTCGCCGTCGCAAGGACATGAACGTGCTCCTCCCGGGAGATCGACTGTGGATTCCCGACCGTGAGCAGAAGCAAGTGAACTGCGCGATCGACAAACGGCACGTCTTCCGTCTGCGTGGCGTTCCCGTGAAGTTTAGGCTGCAGGTGTTCTACATGGAAAAGCACGTTGCCGACGCGCCATACCTGCTGGTGGTCGACGGCGACAAGCGACGAGGCGTGACGGACGGCCAGGGCCTCATCGACGAATTCGTCCCGCCACGCAGCCAAGTCGCGCTCGTCCGCGTGGATCTGCCGGACGGCAATCCGCCGCTGCTCTACAAGTTCCTGCTCGGCCACCTGAATCCAATCGACTCACCGAGTGGCATCGTGCAGCGGCTGACCAATCTCGGCCTGGTCCGCCCGTTACCAGGCCAGTCGCTGCCGATGGCCGTGTTCGACGCCCTCAGGCGCCTTCAGCGCGACTTTTCCCTACCGATCACAGGTGTCCCGGACGAGCAGACCCTCGCCTGCCTGGAAAAGCTCCACGACACGCCCCAGGCCATGCCATAGCCGTGCCGGCTTCACTCCCTCACGAACCATGGAACTCGATCCCGACGACAACAGGAAGCGCCGCCTCGATGACGGCAAAGGCGGCGGCGACGGTGAAGAACGGCCCAGGAAACGCCAGCATCTGCCCGAGGAGCAGAAGGCTTTGGACCTGTGGAGCGAGTTTCAAAAAGAGAAAGAAGAGCAGGGCGACGATATCGTCATGGTGAGCACCGATGAGCTCGCCGAAGCCGAAAAGCTGCAAACGCAGGAACTAGAACGCCAGCGGGTAGCCCACACGGGGGTAGAGCCGTTCGTCTTCAAACCGCTGCCAGGCATCCAACCGCTCACGCCAGAAGAACAAGCCAAAGAATGGGCGCAGTTCGAGGCTTGGTTGAACGAACACAAAGGTCACCTTGTCCTCCATGAGGCCAACGGCGATTCGCGGCCCGACGAACAGCACCTGCTCCTCTCGGATGAGGAACTGGAGCGCTACAAGACGGGCAACGACGTGATCGTCACCCCTCTGCTTGGTTCGAGCAGCGTCATCGACACCGGCGGCGAAACCACCGCGGCGACGTCCTCGGTCAACACGCCACAGCCGCTGCGGATTCACTTCATGGATGTTGGGCAGGGAAACGGCACCCTCATCGAATGTCCGCACGGAGAACTGATCCTCTTCGACTTCGGCACTGCAAAAGGGAAGAGCACGACATCGGACCTTCTCATATCGTTCATCAAGCGCAAGGGCTCCCATCTGCACTATCTCCTCATCTCCCACGCCGACAAGGACCACATCAACTTGCTGCCCCTGCTCAAAGACTTCGCGTTCGGAAAAGTGATATGCGGCGGAAAGGTCGGTGATTACAAAGCCACCGACGGCAAGAAGCTGGTCGACGTCTTGAAAGAAAAGGCGATCAAACTGGAGGACTGCATCGTCAAAGAGGGCAACATATTCTCGGAGAGTCCTGAATTGGACAGGGGCTCTCGCAAGATCCAGTGCAAGGACGTCGACATCTTCATCGCAGTGATGAACTCGCCCCTGGCGACGATCGACGAGGTCCGTAACCTGCGGCCGGAATCGGAGCGCAACGAACCTGAAACTACTATCGGCACGGTCACCAATTCCGCCAGCATGGTGCTGGTGATCAAGTACGGCGACAAGCAAGTCTTCCTCTCTGCCGATGCCACCTTCAGCACCGATCACTTCCTCCTGAACTCGCAGGAGTGCCAGCCGTGGAAGGGCAAGCTCAAGAGCTACGCCATGTCCGGGGGCCACCACGGCGCGAAGTTTTCGTTTTCCGAGGCCCTCCTGAAGGAGCTGGACCCCGAGTGGGTTCACTTCAGCGCCGATCTCCACGACGGCTTCAAGCATCCGACGTGGCAGGTCATCCAGCGCATCTTGAAGAACTGCCCCAAAGTCCGCCCCAACAGGCCGGGCGACTTCAAGCCTGCTTTCGGTCCACACGGGATCGTCGTTGGTCATCCCGGCGAGGTGGATGCATCGGACGTCGAACCGCTGGAGGAGGCCATTGAAGGACTGGGCAAGATCAAAATCGAGCTGCAAAAGACGCTTCCCCAAGCCAGCTGGAAGCACGCGCTCCTCGGGTTCGCACTTGACTTGCTTCGCCAGCGGGAAGGGACAGGAGGTCCGGAGCGTCTCCAGCCCGAAGAGCCGTGGCTGCAGGAGGTCATGGAAGAAGTCGCCGTTCATGTGCTACTCAAAGGAAAGGGCACGTCCGACCTTCTTTCCCTTGCGGACACCGAAGACATGCCTTTCCTCTCCTACTGGTCCGGACGCCTTGCCGAGCTGGCCAAAGAGCAGGAGCGCCTCGACGCACAGAACTACAAGAACACACCGTGGCACTGGTTCAGCACGTCGTGCAACATCTTCACTTCCATGGAAGACGCCGATCAAGGCGTCTACTGGGTTCTAGAGATCGACGCACAGGGAAAGATGCTCACGATGCGCACCTGAGCAGGTCTCGCCGCATGAGCACCACATCCGCGAACGTGCCTTCGGCCATTGCGAAGGACGCAAGCCGCCGGCCTTCTTCCACGAACCCAAGCGCTGAGTACATCCCGAGCGCGACCGAGTTGTTTGCCAGGCACTCCAGCCGCACTTGGCGCAGACCCTCTTGGTGATCCGCCCACTGCAGGAACGTGCTCAGCAGCAGGCGGCCGATGCCTTGCCGCCGCCATGGCACACCGACAGCGAGTTCCAGCAGGCCCCAATGGGCCAGCGCTGCTCGCGAACGCGGCTCGAAATGCAGCCAGCCCACGATGCAGGGCCCGAGCACCGCGGTAAGCGCAACGCAGCGGGGTGTATTCAGCAACTCCCTCAGGGTACACAGTTCCTTGCGCACTCTGTCGAACAGCGGCTCCCAGGTGCCCGGGAAGGCGCCTTCGCTGCACAAGTCGGCCCGAAGCGCAGCTATCCGCGGCGCGTCCTGCAGTTCGGCACGCCGCACAAGTGCGCTCATGCGCCGGGTGACCCGCGATGGGTTTCCAGCTGGATCCAAGCGTCTTTGTCCAAGTCGGGAAACGAGACCCGGCAGGTGCCGCCCTCGGGCAATCCGCTCAACCGCGCAAAACCCTCATCGTCCAGGCGGCCGGCAATCCGCTTGCCGCTCTTCAGCGTGACCTGATACGCAGCCCGTGCAATTCCCTTGTCGTCCTCGCCGAGCAGTTTGATCTCTAGCCAGTGATCCATGGGTTCCACGGTCGGCAAGCCGGTCGTCGTTCCCGATCCCGGGAACATCGGTGGAGTCGAGAACACCGAGCGATCCCGGGTTGCTTGTGAGGCATCGACAGCATGCTTTGCGTTGGCAGAACCACCCGAAGACACACCCGCCTGCCGAGCCTCCAGCAGGATCAGCCGTCCCGTGCACACCTCTTCCACGATTCGATCGACCACTTGCACATCGCTCAGCCGCCACGCCCCTTGTTCGACGGCAAGAAGTGTTCTGAGGAGATGGCCGGCGCAGGCGCGGACGATGATGTGCAAGTCCTCCCGATCTTGCGCTGCGAGAGAGCGTGGCACCCACTGTGCATCGCCGGGCCATGATGTTCGATTCAGGCGCCGGAGCGCGACTGGTGCTCGACCGTCCTGCAGGAGGAACCACCGTGCCAAGTGGGTGAACACGACCTCCATCGCAGTCCTTCAGCGGGGAACGACACGGAATGCGGACATGAACCTGATCGAGATGGCCATCATGATCTCCCTGCATGCCCCAGGTGCAGGCGATGATGCATCACGACTTGGCTGGCTTGCCATGACTTTCGACCGTGCGCGGTGGCGTCACGGGAAGCGCAGGCCCGATTCGTTATCAAATGAGCCACATGCATGCCACCAGGGAAGAAACGATGCGACGTGAATTTGCGACCATGCGTTTGCCGGCTGAGCCCAGCACGGTGGCGCCTGACGGCTCCGACGTACGCGTATTGCTTGGCCTGTCTGCAGGTGGCATGGCGCACTTTCAGCTCGCCGCAGGCAAGGTAGCCAAGGCCATCACCCATCGGACCGTAGAGGAAGTGTGGTTCATCGTCTCGGGGCGCGGGGAAATGTGGCGCAAACAAGGCGAGCGCGAAGAGGTCGTCGTGATCGAGCCAGGTGTGTGCCTCACCATTCCGCTCGGTACTCACTTCCAGTTCCGTGCGTCCGCTTCAGAAGGTGTTTGCGCCATCGGCATCACCATGCCCCCGTGGCCCGGCGAAGGCGAGGCCGTCTTCGTTCCTGGCCCTTGGCTGGCATGAGTCTCGGCCCCGATCGCCTGCGGCTCGCGCGTGGCTCCGCTGCGCGGCAATGCCCGGGATCAATGACTCCGCATGGGCGCCCACCCATACGTCGTTCCCCTATCCCTTCACGCACACCACCTGCTTGAGCGTGTGCACGACCTCCACCAGGTCCTTCTGCGCGTCCATCACCGCGTCGATGTCCTTGTAGGCCATGGGTATCTCATCGATCACATCCTTGTCCTTGCGGCACTCGACGCCCTCGGTCGCGGCGCGATGGTCCTGGACAGTGAAGCGGCGCTTGGCCTCGTTGCGACTCATGGCGCGGCCGGCACCGTGCGAGCAGCTCTCGAAGCTCTCCGGGTTGCCCTTGCCGCGCACGATGTAGCTGCGCGCGCCCATGCTGCCCGGGATGATGCCCAGCTGCCCCTTCTTCGCGCTCACGGCGCCTTTGCGGGTCACGTACACGTCCTGCCCGAAATGGGTCTCCTTCTGCACGTAGTTGTGGTGGCAATTCACCGCTTCGACGTGACTCTCGAACGGCTTGCCGATCACCGCCTTCGCCGCCCCGATCACGCGACGCATCATCACCTCGCGGTTCAGTGCGGCGAACTTCTGCGCCCAGCCCACGGCGCGCACGTAGTCGCCGAAGTACTGGGATCCCTCCTCGAAATACGCCAGGTCCTCGTCCGGCAGGTTGGCCTGCTGGTGCATCGCGTCCTTCTTGGCCAGCTCGATGAACATCGAACCGATCGCGTTGCCCACCCCGCGAGACCCGGAATGCAGCATGAACCACACGAAGCCCTGCTCATCCAGGCAAACCTCGATGAAGTGGTTGCCCGTCCCCAAGGTGCCTAGGTGGTTGCGGTGGTTCGTCTTCTCCAGCCTGGGATAGTCGTGGCACAGCGCCGTGAACTCGGGCGCGAGCTGCGCCCAGGCGCCATCGACCTCGGCGGGCACCTTGCCCCAGGCCCCCGGGTCTCGGGTTCCCGGCGCGCGGCCGTGCGGCACGGCGCGTTCGATGGCGCCACGCAGCGGACCGAGGTTGTCCGGCAGATCCGAGGCGGTCAGCGTCGTCTTGCACGCGATCATCCCGCAGCCGATGTCCACGCCCACGGCCGCCGGAATGATGGCCTTCAGCGTGGGGATCACGGAGCCGACCGTCGCCCCGATCCCCAGGTGCACGTCCGGCATCGCGGCGATGTGTCTGAACACGATCGGCAGCCGCGCCGCGTTGGCCAACTGGCGCTTCGCCTCGTCCTCGACCGGCACGCCCTGGGTCCACATCTTGATGGGCACACCGCCCGGGACGACTTCCTCTTCGGCACTCATATGCGGTCCTGTAGAGACAGAGCGAAGGCCCTAGCGCGACCAAGGAGGCAAGGCCTGCATGGCCCAGTCATCTCAGTTGCACTTCGACCCAGATCCTGTCGATCTCGTTCACCCATCGTGCGGCGCAGGCGAGCCGCGCCGGGGCTCGCGGCCGCCGTGGAAGATGCCATCGAGCCAGTTGCCAATCTCGCGCAGCAGCGGCTCGATGCCCCGATGCTCGCGCGGCGCGGCAAAGGCCGCCCGAGGATCGACCGCTCGCGCCGCGAGAGCCTGCTGGAAGAAATCACCGACGACGTACAGCGCGCTGTGCCCGCCCTGGCCCCAGTAGGCGCTGCGCATGGTCACACGGTTGTCGTTGAATCCGACCCACGTACCCGCGACGAGCTGTGGGTGCATCAGGATGAACCAGGCATCGGTGTTGTTCTGGGTCGTCCCCGTCTTGCCGGCCACGTCCGCACGAATGCCGAAGACATCGCGGATGGCCGTGCCGGTGCCGTTGTCGACGACACCGCGCATCGCGTCGATGAGCGCGTGCGCGCTGGCGATGGAAATGGCCGGCTCGGGCTGTGACGCGAACTGCACGAGCACGCGCCGGTGCCGGTCCTCGATGCGGGTGATGAGCAGCGGCTCGATGTAATGCCCGTCGTTGGCGATGGTGCCGTAGGCGCAAACCATTTCCTTCAGCGTCACGGGGCTCGTGCCCAGCGCGATGGAAGGCACGGCCGTCAATGGACTTTGCCGCACCCCCATGTGATGCGCGACTTCGACCACCCGCTGAGGTCCTACGCGCTGCACGAGCTGCGCGGTGATGGTGTTCTTCGACTGGGCGAGCGCGTCGCGCAGGCTCATCGACTGGCCGCTGGTCGCGTCGCCCTCGTTCGGCCGCCAGACCTCGCCGTTGTCGAGCGGAACCTCGACCGGCACGTCCGCGAGCGTGTCATCCGGTCTCGCGCCTTGCTCGAAGGCGGCGCCGTACACGAAGGGCTTGAACGTCGACCCGGGCTGGCGACGCGCCTGCTGCACATGGTCGAACTGGTCATGACGAGAATCGCGGCTGCCGACCCAGGCCTTGACGTGCCCGTTTCGCGGATCGATGGCCATGAATCCCGCCTGCAGGCGCGTCTTGTCCTCACGCAAGGCCTTCATGAACGCCACGTCGGCCTTCAGCCTCGCGAGCGCTTGCGCGTCATCGAGACCACCGTCGCGTGCAGCCTGGTACGCCGCTGACTCGCGGACGAAGGTGTCCACGAGATCCGGTCGTGCACTCCAGAAGTACGCGAACGGCTCAACCTGACGGCGGTAGGACGCATAGGCGGAAAGGTCCGTCGACAGCACGCGCGGCGAGCGCATCCCCCATTCGACATCGGCCACCGTCTGCAAGGCCTGCGCCTGGCGCGCCACGGCCATGTTGGCCAGGCGCTGCAAGCGCGAATCGATGGTCGTGTGCACCACGAGGCCATCGGCGTAAAGGTTGTAGCCGTTGCGATCGGCCCACTCGACGAGCCATTTGCGCAGGTGCTCGGCAAAGTGCCAAGCCGCCCCGACAGTCTCGCGCTGGCGCTCGAAATCGAGCCGCAGCGGCCGGCCCTTCAGCGACTCATAACGTGCCGGCGACAGCGTGCCGTGCTTGACCATCTGCGCCAGCACGATGTTGCGCCGCTTGCGCGCCCGCTCCGGATTGAGCACCGGGTTGTAGTAGCTGGTGCCTTTGAGCATGCCGATCAAGGTGGCGCTTTCCAGCGTGTTCAGTGCCTGGGCCGACTTGTCGAAGTACGTCCGCGCGGCCATCTCGATGCCATAGGCGTTGTAGAGAAACGGCACCGTATTCAGGTAGGTCTCGAGGATCTCCTGCTTGGTGTAGACCGCCTCGATCTTGATGGCGGTGATCGCTTCCTTGATCTTGCGCGTCAGCGTCGGAGCGCGGCCGATCTCGTCGGGGTAAAGGTTGCGCGCCAACTGCTGCGTGATCGTCGATCCGCCCTGACGGTCCCCAGCCAGGGTGTGCAGCGCCGCCGACGCCGTGCGCCAGAAGTCGATGCCATGGTGCTCATAGAAGCGATGGTCCTCGGCGGCCACGAGCGCCTGGAGGACCGACGGTGAGACGCGCGCAAGCGGGACCCATTCCCGGTTCAGCCGTCGAAACACCGCCAGCTCCCTGCCGTCGGCCGAGAGCAGCACCGCCGGATACTCGACCTTGACGCTGCGCAAGTCAGACGCGCTCGGCGTGTACGGAATCAGCAACAGCGCGTAGATCAGCAGCGCAGCGATGGTTGCCGCGCACAGCGCGGCTACACCGCCGAGCGCAAGGCGAAATCGACGCACCCTGCCCGCCGTGGGATCGTTCAAGACGGACCAGTAGGCCGACAGGCGCAAGCCCAGCCGTGCGTTCCGAACCCCGCTCCAGCCGTGGCGGGCGAGTGTCACGAATCGCTGGAGAAACGGCTTGAGCATGGGCGACAGGAATCAGCGGAGGGTGCCGGGCCGGGACAGGCGTTCGCGCAGAAGCGGCCGTGCGAGGCAAAGTGAGCGACGTGCCGAGATGACCAAGCAGCCACCGGCCGGCGGCAATCGTAGCGTGCCACACCAGGGCGAAAATCGCCTGGGGTGTGGCACGCTCATTCCGCATCGGGCTGGACAGCGGGATGCGCGTTCGCGAACGCAGGAAGCGCCGCGCAGGCGGCATCGATCGACCTCAGCGTGGGGTACGGGCCGAGATCCACCCCGAACCGCTGCGCGTTGAACAGTTGCGGCACCAGGCAGCAGTCGGCCATCGTCGGCTGGTCCCCGAAGCAGAACGGCCCGGATCGTTGCGCAGCAAGCCGCGCTTCCAGCGCCTGCAGGCCGAGATTTATCCAGTGGCGCGCCCACGCGTTCTTCGCGTCCTCGGGCACGCCGAGCGGACCGGTGAGGTACTTCAGCACTCGCAGGTTGTTCAGCGGATGGATGTCGCAGGCGATGGCCAGGGCTATCTCGCGCACGCGTGCGCGATCCTCGGGCGTCGGCGGCAGCAGCGGCGGCGCGGGGTAGCGTTCGTCCAGGTACTCCATGATGGCCAACGACTGCGTCAGCACGAGAGCACCATCAGACCACACGGGCACCAGCGCCTGTGGATTCAACGCCCGGAAGCCGGCACCGAACTGCTCGCCGCCGCCGCGGTTCAAGTGGACCGGCACATGCTCGGCCTCCAGCCCCTTGAGGTTCAGCGCGATGCGCACGCGGTAGGAGGCGGAGCTGCGAAAGTAGGTGTGTAGCACTCCGCTCATCTCAGATGGGATAGATGATGGAGTTGGGGATCATTTCGCTGTCGTAGATGCACTGGCGCGACGCGAACTTCAGGCCTTCTGGCGTGCGCACGACGATGTCGAGGTAGCGGCCAACGTTGAACACCGTGGAGGCATCGGACAGCTTGGTGCGGAAAACCGCGTAGTTGGCCTCGCACTCAAAGCGGTCGCCTTCCGCCTTGCGCAGGACCGGGCTGCCGACCACGTGGCGCTGGTAGTACGGGTCGTGAAACAGCGTCTCCCGGATGCCATAGACGCGGTCCTTCAGCATGCCCTTGCTGGTGAACGACAGCGTGGCGAGCGGGAAGCCACGCTCGAAGTTCTCGCGCGGCTGCAGCCGGTAGACGCAGTCGTCGGTGAAGAACTCGGGCCACAGCTCCCACTGGCCGGAATCGACCGCGCTGGCGTAGTCGGCGTAGAGCTGGGTGACCGCCAGCCAATCCTCGAACCTGAGGTTCGTGCTCATTGCGCGGCCTCCATCACATCGCGCCAGTAGCGGTACATGCCCCGGATCAGTGTTTCGGTGACCATGTGCTCGGTGTTCTCGACCTCTCGGCCGCCCAGCTCGGCCAGCGCGCGGTGGAAGGGCTTGCTCTCGAAGGCCTGCTGCGAGAACTCGATCACCTCGCCGTCGTCGGCCGACACGAAGCCGGCCGGGCCGAACAGGTTGGCCTGGCGCAGACGGCGCTGCGTCATCGCGTCGTCGTCGTCCTCGAAGCCAAAGTGCGTCCAGACGAAGTCGAACTGGCCGTGGCCGGTGGGCTGGATGTGGCGCGTGGACACGCTGTTCACCTGCTGCTGCAGGATCACGCTCGGGAAGATCGTCGTCATCACCGCCGTGGGGCCTTCCCACCAGGGCTCGGGCACGATGTCGAGGAAGCTCGGGTCATGGAGCTTCATGCTCTCCTTGAAGCTCGACACCTGTGTCACCTGCTCGGACTTGCCGGCCGAGCCGCGGGTGGAAATCATCGCGGCGTGCCGGCGCTTGTCATCCATCCGAAGCTGCGACTTGTTGTCGGCGCGCCAGAGCCCGAAGGTCACGAACCAGGTGTGCAGCAGGCCCGGGTGGTACGGGTCCTTGATGTTCTCCTGCATCAGCTTCCAGTTGCCCGGGATGCGCTGGCGGTTGTAGCCGAGGATCCTCAGCTTGCGGCCGTTGAAGAGGCGGTCGAAGTACTTGAGGATGGTCGGGCCGAGGTAGTCCTCCAATGGCTCGACGTCCGGGTCGAAGGAGGCGAAAACCGCGCCGCCCCGCGAAGCAACCTTAAGCTTGGTGAGGCCGTTCTCCTCGAGCTTGAAGTCTGCCGGCATGCCGCCCAGCATCTGGCCATCCTGCCGCACGCCACGGCGGAACGGCACCCCGCGCAGGTTGCCCTCGCAGGTGTAATTCCACTGATGGTAGGGGCAGGTGAAGCCGCTCTTTGCCACATTGCCGTGGCGCTCGCGGCAGAAGCGCATGCCGCGGTGCGCGCAGACGTTTTCGACGACATTGATCGCGCCGTCGAGGCCGCGCACGAGGATCACGGAGCGCTCGCCCACTACCGTGCGCTTGTAGTCCCCGGGCGCGGGGATCTCGGCTTCCAGGCCGACGTAGCACCAGTGGCCCCGGTAGAAGAAGCGTTCGAGCTCGCGTTTGTAGATCTCGTCACTGGTGTACGTGAGAAACGGGATCTGGTGAGTGCAATCGCCCTGCCACTGCGGTTCGCGCGGGAAGACGGTGATCGGTTGGGTCGTCACGGCCGCCTCCTCAGGCTGTCACGCTGACCCGAATCTGGCCGAGGCCGGCGATGGTGCCTTCCATCACATCGCCCGGCACGACGGCACTGACCCCTTCTGGCGTGCCGGTCATGATCAGGTCGCCGGGCTCGATCGCCTCGTACTCCGAGAGGTAGGCAATGCATTCGGACACCGACCAGATCAGCTTCGCGATGTCCGATGCCTGCCGCACCTGGCCGTTGACGCGAAGGCTGATCGCGGCGCTCGATGGATGGCCGAAGTCGGTAGCGCGACACAGCGCGCCGATCGGCGCCGAGCCCGCAAATGACTTGCCGAACTCCCAGGGCCGGCCCTTGTCTCGCGCCTCGAGTTGGAGATCGCGCCGTGTCATGTCCAGACCGACCGCGTAGCCGTACACATGCTGGAGCGCATCGGCCACCACGATGTCGCGACCGCCCTTTCCGATGGCCACCACGAGCTCGATCTCGTGGTGGTAGTTCGACGTCTTCGGCGGATAAGGCACCGCGGAAACTCGCGCGGCATCGATCACGGCACCGGCCGGCTTCATGAAGAAAAACGGCAGCTCGCGGTCCGGGTCCTTGCCCATCTCGCGCGCGTGCGCGGCGTAGTTTCGGCCCACGCAAAAAACGCGGTTGACCGGAAAGCGCTCGTCGCAGCCGGCGACGGTGAGCGTCTGCAGGGACGGGGCGGGAACGGCGTAGTCCATGAGGTGTCTCCAGTTCAGAAGTGTTCAAAGGCGGCTTTCGCGCCACAGTCCGAGCACCTGCTGGACCGGCCGGTCCGAGTAGCTGAACAGGACCGTGTCGCGCCCCGCCTGCAGCTGCAGCGTGTGCCACGACGGCACGACGAAGACATCGTTCTCGGCGAAGCGCCAGTGCTGGTCGCCCACCCATGCCTCACCCTCGCCTTCGAGGCACACATGGACCGTGCCGTCGGTGCAGCGATAGGGCTTGGTGCCGAAGCCCGCCGGCAGCCACTGCGCAAAGGCGCCGATCGTCGGCATGGGAGATGCACCTGTGGCAGGGTTGACGAAGCGCTGCTTGAAGCCCAGGTGTGGATCCGGCGTGCCGCGGGCGATGTCTCTCAGCGCGGCACGCGTGCGCTCGAACGGATAGACGAACACGCGGGTGGGATCGCAGGGCTGCTGGTGGAAGTCCACCGGCACCATGTTCGCGCCGTAGCGCGCGAGCGCATCGCCTTCGGGCCAGCGCTGCTGCTGCACCGCCTCCTCGGTCTTCTCGGCGAAGCCGGCGTCGAGGAATCGCACGAGCGGAATGTCTAGCCCGTCGAGCCACACGACCGGCTGATCGCCCAGATTGCCGTGGTCGTGCCACGTCCAGGCCGGGGTGATGATGAAGTCGCCGCGCCGCATCGTGGTGCGCTCGCCGTCGACCGCCGTGTAGGCGCCTTCGCCGTCGAGCACCAGGCGCAGCGCCGATTGCGCGTGCCGGTGCGCGGGCGCAACCTCGCCCGGCAGAATCAGCTGGAGCCCCGCATACAGCGACTGCGTGATGCACGACTGGCCCCGCATGGCCGGGTTCTCCAGGATCAATACACGACGTTCGGCTTCCTCGGCCGTGATCAGTCGGCCGGCTTCGAGCACGTGTTCGCGCAACTCGGCATAACGCCAAAGCGCGGGCTGCACCGGGGAACGAGGCTGCTGCGGCACGAGAGCCGACAACACCTCCCACAGCGGCGTCAGGTGTTTGCGGCCGATGCGGTCGTAGTACGCGGAGCGTTCGAGCAGCGCCTCGGGCTGGATCATCTCTTCCATGGATCGAATCCTCCGCGGTCGCGGGTGATCAGGCAATGCGATCCCGGATATATGCTGTATCACCGACAGTGATGAGGGCCAGTGATGAGGGCCCGGGGGGCGCCGGCCATGGAACTGCACGACCTTGACCTGAATCTGCTCGTCGTTTTCAACCAGCTGCTCGTCGAGCGTCGTGTGTCGAAGGTGGCCGACAACCTCGGCATCTCGCAGCCCGCGGTGAGCAACTCGCTCGCCAAACTGCGTAGGCTGTTTGCCGACGAACTGTTCCTGCGCACGCCGAAGGGCATGGAGCCGACTCCCTATGCGGAACAGCTGGCGGAATCGGTGAGCTATGCGCTGGCGATGATCCACAGCGGCATCAACCAGCGCACCAGCTTCGACCCGGCACACGCCGAACGGGAGTTCACCATCGGCATGACCGACATCGGCGAGATCTACTTCCTGCCCCCGCTGGTCGAACGGCTGAAAAAGGAAGCGCCGAACGTCAGGCTCAGCACAGTCCGCAACACGGCGATCAACCTTCGCGACGAGCTGGAGTCAGGCAAGGTCGACATGGCGATCGGCTTGCTGCCCCATCTCAAGGCCGGCTTCTTCCAACGCCGGCTGTTCTCTCAGAGCTACGTATGCCTGATGAGGGGCGGCCACCACCTCGACAAGAAGAGGATCTCATTGGCGGAGTTCTGTGGCGCCGAGCACCTGGTCGTGGTTTCGGCGGGCACCGGGCACGGCAAGGTGGATGAGCTGCTGCAGCGCAGCGGCGTGGAGAGGACGATACGCCTGACCGTGCCGCACTACGTGAGCGTCGGCCACATCCTGCAGCGTACGGACCTCGTTGCCACCGTGCCGGAGCGCCTCGCCGACCGTCTCGTCGAGCCGTTCGGCCTGACCAAGGTGACGCATCCGGCCAAGCTGCCCGACGTCGCGATCAACGTGTTCTGGCACGCGAAGTACCACCGCTCACCGGCGAACCAGTGGCTGCGCGGCATCCTGTTCGATCTCTTCGCCGACGCGGCGCCCTCCCCGCGCAAGGTCGAAACGCCGGGGAGGCGCTCCCGGGTTGCGCATGATGGAAGGTAGGGATTCAGGCCCTGGGCGGAAATCATCCGAAAGTCCGGCTGCCGTCCGCAGTGACGACGGCGCCGCCACACCTTACCCGGCCCGTGAGAAAGAACTGAGCGATTTTTGGGGTTCAAGAGGAGTAGCATTGCGCGGTTCGCAATGCAAAGCGTATGTTCGACGGCTCAACGTCCCGCTGCCTGCACCTGTCGCACGCGGGGTTCCGATCAAGCTCATTGCAGAAGCTTCATGAAGTACACGCTTCTCGCCTTGGCGTGCTGCGCTGGTATTCACTCGGTTGCGCTGGCTGCCGGCGCTTCGGTTGCGTCACCGTCCGGCCCCAAAGGCCCCACTTCGCCCGGCACTTCCGCCTCTGAGTCCCAGGCCGATGCTCAGCACCTCCTGGAGGCTGCAGCGAAGCCTGCCACCCCATGGAAAGGGCCACGAACCGGTCCCCCCGCGCAGCCCGGAAAGCGCATTGCCGTCATCGGCGAAGATCTTCGAAACGGCGGCATTCTGGGCGTCGCCCAAGGTGTGCGCGAGGCGGCCAAGGTCATCGGCTGGACCGTGCACATGTTCGATTGCGGCGGCACCGCGCAAGGGCGGCGCAAGGCACTGGCGGACGCCCAGGCGAAAGGCCCGGACGGCGTGCTGCTGATCGGTTCGGATGCGCATGCCACCCTGGATGGACTGGTGGCGTTGGCCGAACGTGGCGTACCCATCGTGGGCTGGCATGTCGCTTCAAAGGCTGGCCCAGTCGCCGGTACGCCGGTGGCGATGAACGTATCGACCGATCCGCTGGAGGTCGCACGCCTGACCGCTCTGGCGGCCATCGTGCAGTCCAAGGGCCGCGCTGGCGTCGTGGTCTTTACCGACACCGGCCTGGAGATCGCCAAGGCGAAGGCGAACGCGATGGCGGACGTCATTCGCGCATGCAAAGGGTGCACCTTGTTGGAGGTCAGCGATGTGGCGATCTCCAGGGCTCCTGAACTGATGCCGCAGACGACGCGAGACCTGCTCGCCCGCCACGGCAAACGATGGACGCATGCACTGGCGATCAACGACATCTATTTCGACTATGCCGCGCCGGTGCTGACGCAGGCCGGACTGGCGAACGGGTCGGTCAGCCTGTTGTCGGCCGGCGATGGCAGCGCAGCGGCGTTCCTGCGCATCAAGGCGGGCACCTTTCAGACAGGCACCGTGGCAGAGCCCCTCAACTTGCATGGTTGGCAGCTGGTCGATGAAATGAACCGGCTGTTTGCCAAGGAACCGGTCACCGGCTATGTGTTTCCTGTTCATCTCGTGACGCCGGCCAACATTGACTCGGACGGCGGCAACCGCCTTCTGTACGACCCGGCCAACGGCTATCGGGATATCTACAAGCGCATCTGGCAGAAGGGGTGAATCTCCGTATTCCGCAATCGCTCACGGCACAGTTCGCGCTGGCGGTGTCCAGTCTGCTGCTGGTGATGGTCGCGCTCGGCTGCACGACCATCTACACGATGTCCAGTTCGGCCGAGAGGATCCGGCAACTGGCCGAGCAGCGCCTGTCCCGCCTGCAGGACGCCCAGGATCTCGTCCAACGGACGCTGCACGTCGAGCGCATGGCATTGCGACTGTCCGTTCTCGACACGCCAGACAGTCTGCGACAGGCGCATTGGCAGGTCCTTGAGGAGCTGGAGCAGTTCGACCGTCTGGTGGACCGCCTGGCCGCCGCGGCGGCGAGCGACAACGTGGAGGTGCTCGATCTGCATCGTTCGAGCCAGCTGTTCCGCAACACCGTCAACATCGTCGCGCAGCTGCACGACAGTGCGCTGAGCGCCGGCTCCGCGGTCCAGCACGCGTCCGGACGCCCTTTGATGCAGAGCATGGACGACGAACTGCGGCGACAGGCCGAAGCCCTCGCAGCGGCGGCGCGCCAGCAGTCGGACTATTTCACGCGCGACTACCGGGAGGATGTTCGGCAATTGCTCGAGGTATCTGACCACGCAAGGTGGTCGATCATCGGTCTGGTTGGCGCAAGCCTGCTGATCGCCTGGTTGATCACGCACCGGTTCCTCGGCCGCCACATCGTGGCCAGACTCAGGCAGGTCAGCCACCACCTGCGGCGTAGCGACACCGATTCCCGGCCTGCCCTCGTCCCGGTGCAGGGCAGCGACGAGATTGCGGACATGGCGCGTGCTGTCGAGCATTTCCTCGAAGAACGCCAGCGACGCCAGCAGGCCGAGCAGGAGGTGTACGCCTTGAACGTGCAGCTGGAGCAGCGCGTGGCTCATCGCACCGCGGAACTGACGCTCGCCAACGCCCGTCAACAGGCCGAGATCAGAGAGCGTGAAAGGGCCGAGCAGGCCCTGCGCGACAACGAACGCTTCCTCAGCAGCATAGTCGACAACATTCCGAGCGTGATGCTGGTGAAGGATGCAACGGAGCTGCGTTTCGTTCGCTGCAACAAGGCCGCGGAGAATCTGCTGGGCCTTTCGCGCGAGCAGCTACTCGGCAGCAGCACCCACGACGTGTTCCCGAGGCAGGAGGCTGATCTCGCCACGTCGGAGGACTGCACAGTGCTGTCCGGCAAGGAACTCCTGGACATCCCCGAGGAGACGGTCCAAACCGCTCATCACGGCCCTCGCATTCTGCACACCAAGAAGATTCCCATCCTCGATGGCGACCACGCGCCCCGGTACCTGCTGAGCATCTCCGAGGACATCACGGAGCGCAAGCTGGCCGAAGCCGAGCTGCAGCGCCACCGCGAGCGTCTCGAAGACCTGATCCGCGAGCGCACCGCCGAGCTTGTCATCGCCAAGGAGCAGGCGGATGCCGCAAATCACGCCAAGAGCGCCTTCCTGGCCCGAATGAGCCACGAACTGCGCACGCCGCTCAATGCGGTCCTGGGCTATGCGCAGCTGCTGCAGCGTCATGACAACCTCACCGAGAAGCAGCTGCGCCACCTGCAGATGATCGAGCGCAGTGGAGACAACCTGCTCGTGCTCATCAACGAGATTCTCGACTTGTCCAAGATCGAGGCTGGGAAGCTGGACCTGCAATCCTCTCCTGTCGACCTGCCGAGCTTCGTTGAAGACATTGCCGCGGCGACTCGCATCAGGGCCGAGCGAAAGAACCTGCGTTTCGAGCATGAGATCAGCGCGAATCTTCCGCAAGCGATACGGACCGACGAAAACCGGCTGCGGCAGGTGCTGCTCAATCTCCTGGACAACGCGATCAAGTTCACCGACCCAGGTGGCGCGATATCCCTGCACATCACGATGCCCGCGCGTGGACCTCGTGAAGGGGCGTTGCGATTCGAAGTACGAGACTCCGGCGTCGGCATCGCGCAGAAGGATCTCGAAACGATCTTTCGGCCTTTCGAGCAGGTCTGTGACGAGCAGCGCCGCTACAGCGGGGCCGGTCTTGGCTTGTCGATCAGCCAGCAGCTCGTGCGCTTGATGGGCAGTGACATCCAGGTCGAAAGCCGACTCGGCGCAGGCAGCCGGTTCTGGTTCACTCTCGTCGTCCCAATCGAGCAGGAGATGGTGTCGCGACCCCAGGTGCAGCAGGCGATCTCCGGCTATGCAGGGCCTCGCCGGCGTATTCTGGTCGTAGACGACGTAGCGCCGAACCGAGCGCTGTTGATGGACCTCCTGGAGCACATCGGCTTCGAAGTGTTCGAGGCGGCCGATGGCCTGCAAGCCCTCGAGCACGTGACGGCCCGCGCGCCGGACCTGGTGCTGATGGACATGATGATGCCAACCATGGATGGGCTCGAAGCAACACGGAGGCTGCGGCAATTGCCAGGCGGGGACAGCTTGCCCGTGGTGGCGGTGTCTGCGAGCGTCTCCGATGCCGACCAGCGTCGCTTCCTGGCTGTCGGCGTCAACGCCTTCGTCGCGAAACCGATAGACGAGACGGTACTTCTACGGGAAATCGGGGAAAAGCTGGGTTTGACGTGGACTGTCAAGGCGGCTGTCACGACCGCAACTCGTGCAGAGGAGCCCCTGGTGGTTCCTCCTGCGCACGAGATGCAGAGATTGCGACTACTGGCCCGCGCCGGCAACATGCGTGCCCTGCGGGAATGGTCGGACCACATCGCTTCTCTCGACGCCCGCCTGCATCCTTTCGCGGACATGGTGCGCAAGCTGGCGGACGGATTCGAGTCGAACGCGCTTGTTGCATTGTCGGAGCGATATGCGCATCCGGACGAACAGCGTGTGAAACGAGCGGACTGACGGCATCCGCGTCACGCCGCTGTGCGGCACCGCGTCGCTGAGGAAGCGCCTGGTGTGAGGACCGGGCGCTTGGTGCGCCCGGGAGCGTTCAGCGTTTCTTGCTCTTCGCAGCCGGCGACTTCTTGGCGGGCTTGGCAGCCTGGGCGGCCGCCTTGCGGGCGGCAGCCTTCGGATCGACCGCCGCCTTGAACGCCGAGCCGGCGGTGAACTTCGGCAGCTTGGCGGCTGCAATCTTGATCTTGTCGCCGGTGGCGGGATTGCGGCCCGAGCGCGCGGCGCGTGAGGTCTGCTTGAAGGTACCAAACCCTGGCAGCGTCACCGTGCCGCCCTTCTTGACGGTCGTTACGACGGCATCCAGCACGGTAACCAGCACGCGCCCGGCCTCGGCCTTGCTCAGGTCATGCGCACCTGCGATGTGTTCGATCAGTTCTACTCGGTTCATTCTCTTGTTGACAGCACCCGGGATTCGGGCGGCGCATTTTGCCTTGAGAAATCAAGCCCGGACACAGCGCTTCAGTCACCGCTGGTCTGGCTGCCGGCCCCCACGGCCTGGAATGAACGCATACGACAACCTCGGCGGGTGGCTGGGCTGGCGGCGACCAAGCGACAGCGACGAAGATCGGCAACGTAACCGATGACACCCAACGGGTCGCTCGGTCGATTCTCTCGATTTGTTCAACAGCTCATCAATCGAAACGCAGTTTGTTTTCCGAAACGGCGCCAATACAGTGACGGCAGCACAACACACAGGAAGATCCATGTCTTTCACGTCCCAACTCACCCGCCTCTTCTTCCCCGCTGCTGCCATGGCGCTGGCCGTCGCGGCCACGCCCGCTGCCGCGCAAGCCACGGCGCCGCTGACGGTTCAGGTCTACAACGCCGATGGCAACAGCTTCCACGTGAACGCCGTGCTGGTGGCCGGCCGCAACGACGCCGTGCTGCTGGACACCGGCTTCACTCGCGCGGATGCGCTGCGCATCGCGGCCATGGTGCTCGACAGCAAGAAGACGCTGAAGACCATCTACATCAGCCAGGCTGACCCCGACTACTACTTCGGCATCGACACGCTGAAGTCCTTCTTCCCCGACGCCAAGGTGGTGGCCACCGCCCCCACGGTGAAGAAGATCGAAGCCACGCTGCCCACCAAGCTGCAGGTGTGGGGGCCGCGCATGGGTGCCAATGCGCCCCAGCACGTCACGCTGCCCGAGGTGCTGGACGGCCACACGATCCGGCTCGAAGGCCAGACGTTGGAGATCCGCGGGCTGGACGACAGCCTGCCGCATCGCAGCTATGTGTGGATTCCCTCGATCAAAACCATCGCCGGCGGCGTGAACGTATTCGCCGGGCTGCATGCGTGGACCGCCGACACCCAGACGCAGCAGGAGCGCTCCGCGTGGGTGAAGAAGCTGGACGCCATGGCGGCCCTGCAGCCGCAGCGCGTGATCCCGGGCCATTCTCTCGCCGGTGAACCGCAGGACGCGTCGCAGATCGCCTTTACCAAGGCCTACCTGCAGCGCTTCGAGTCCGAGCTGGGCAAGGCGCCGAATGGCGCTGCGCTGATCGACGCAATGAAGGCCGCATATCCCAACGCGGGCCTCGGCATCGCCCTGGAGATCGGCGCCAAGGTCAACAAGGGCGAGATGAAGTGGTGACCGTGACGATCAGGTGCGCATCCTTCGCCTGAGCCTCCCGCCTCGAACAGAGGCGGTATAGGTTCGCTTGTAGCAAGCGAGCGCCTGTGCGATGGTGTCCGCGGCCTGGGCCTCCGCGGATCCGCGCCGACAACATAGGCGAAGGCAGATCGGTCACTGCTGCGTGTCCGAGCCCTTCCCTTCAGTGTCCGTCCAGCAGCCGCCAGGCGTTACGCCTCATCCCAGACGGAACAAGGCTTGCAGCTCCTCGGGCGGCAGCTGGCCGACCCATGTCTCACCCGTACCCACTGCCATCTCCGCCAGCTCGCGCTTCGAGCGGATCATCTCGTCGATGCGCTCCTCGAACGTGCCGCGGGTGATGAAGCGATGCACCTGCACGTTGCGCTGCTGCCCGATGCGATAGGCGCGGTCGGTCGCCTGCGCCTCCACTGCCGGGTTCCACCACAGGTCGAAATGCACTACATGGCTCGCGGCGGTGAGGTTCAGCCCCGTGCCGCCCGCCTTCAACGACAACAGGAACACGCGCTCGCCACGCTCCCCCTGGAAGCGCTCCACCATCTGGTCTCGCTTGGAGCGCGTGACGCCACCGTGCAGGAACAGCGGCTGGTGTCCAAGGCGTTCCCCCAGCATGCGCTCCAGCAGCTCGCCCATCTCGCGGAACTGCGTGAAGACGAGCACCTTCTCCTTCGCTGCGTGAATTTCCTCGAGCAGGTCGATCAGCCGCTGCGTCTTGCCCGATCCGTCCGAGTCCGCAGCCCCTTGCTTAAGGTAGTGCGCCGGGTGGTTGCACACCTGCTTGAGCGCCAGGATCATTTGCAGCACCAGCCCCTGGCGCTTGAAGGTGTCCGACGTCCCGGCGATGCTCTTCAGCCCCTCGCGCACCACCGACTCGTACAGCGCTGCCTGCTGGTGGCTGAGCGTGCAGAACTGGTTCTGCTCCACCTTGTCCGGCAAGTCGGTGATGATGGACTTGTCGGACTTCAGGCGCCGCAGCATGAACGGCGCCATCACCTTGCGCAACCGCTCGGCGGCCGCGGCGTCGCGGTGGACCTGGATCGGCGTCGCGTACTCGCGTGAAAAGTGCGTCGGCCCACCGAGGTAGCCGCGCTGCGCGAAGTCCATGATCGACCAGTATTCGGACAGCCGGTTCTCCACCGGCGTGCCGCTCATCGCGACGAAACCACCGGCCGGGATGCTCTTGACCGCCCGCGACTGCGCCGCCGCCGGGTTCTTGATGTTCTGCGCCTCGTCGATGACCACGAGGCGCCAGCTCAGGCCTTTCAGCAGCGCCGCCTCGCTGCGCGCCACGCCGTAGGTGGTGAGCAGCACGTCAGGCGGGTCCTTCTTCAATTCGCGCTTGGCACCGTGGAAGACGCCCACGCTGAGCCGAGGCGCGAAACGCTCGATTTCCTTCTGCCAGTTGGTCAGCAGGCTGGTCGGAACGATGACCAGCGCCCTCGCCTCGTCCAGTGCGCCGTCCTCCTTGAGGCGTTGCAGCAACGCGATCACCTGCAGCGTCTTGCCCAGGCCCATGTCGTCAGCGATCACGCAGCCCAGGCCCAGCCGCGCGTTGCGCCACAGCCAGGCGTAGCCGCGCTCCTGGTACGGCCGCAGCGTGGCGCGCAGGCCCTTGGGCAGCGCCACGTCGGCGCTATTCGTCAGCTGATGGAGCAGCTTCTCAGCCGCCTTGTTCAGCCCGACCGGTGCGCCGTCGATCTCGCCCGCCAACGCTACATGCAACAGCTCAGTGCCAGCCAGAGGCGCAGGCTGTGCCATGCGCGCGCGCAGCCGTTCGATCTCGGCCGGGTCGAGGTAGACATACTGGCCGCGGAACCTCACGATGCCGGTCGCCTTGCCGAGCAATCGCTCGAACTGCGCCGGCGTGATGCGCTCGTCGCCCAGCGAGACCTTCCAGTCGAACGAGAAGAGATCGTCCGTCCTCAGGAAACCCGCGGCGCGTCCGCTCTTCGCCTTGATCTGCATCGACAGGCGCGGGCGCAGCAGGCGCTCGAGAGTGCGCGGCAGCAGCGTGCGTATGCCCATCAGGCGCAGCGCGGGCATGGTGTCGAACAGCAGCGGCGGCAGCGCCTGCGCTGTCACCGCGAGCGGCGTGCGCGCGCCCGCACGCACATAGTCGTTCAACGGCGGATAGAACTCGGCGAGCATCGCCACCGTCTGCAGCACGGCCGCTCGACGCTCGGCCCACGCCGCCGCGGAGAGCACCTTGGCCAGCGGCGTGGGGGTCTCCATCGACGCCGCGTGGTCGGCCACGGCGAGTGACAACGAAAAGCCGCCATCGGCGTCGTCTTCTTCGATGCGCAGCACCGGCATGTGTGCCTGCCGCGCCAAGTGCAGTCGGGCCAGCCACGCATGAATGCTGCCGCCGACAGCGCCTTCTCCAGGACCATCGAAACGCACGCGTCCGCTCGCGAAGAACAGTGCGAGCACTTTGTCGCCTGGCAGCTTCTCGGTGGCGACGGCGTTCGCGGCGTGGATGTAGTGGTCGAGCAGCGCCGACAGCAGCATCCGCGCCTGCACGGACGCATCGAGCGGCTCGTTCTTGCGCCCCTGACGACGCAGCACGAGCCGTGGTGGCAGAGCGCCGGCCACGAGGGCGAGCATGTCGCGCACCGTGGCATCGAACTCCGCGGCGCACCAGCGCACGCCGAGCGTACCCGCATCGAGCGCGAAGACCTGCGGCACGACGGCACCTTGCGCGATCAGGTGCAGGGCCATCAGTCGCAGCATGTGCAGGGCGGCCCATTCCTGCGGCAGGTCGGCAAGTCGCGCCGGTGCGACGCTGGCGATGGCCTGGAGCAGTTCAGGCAAAGCCTGCAGTGAACGGCCCGTCCATTGCGCCCCAGCGACCGTCAGGCGCCCTTGGTCGTCGGCGATCAGCTCGATGCGGCCCTCGGGCAGGGGCGCGGCGTCGTCGGTCGATGCCACACCCTCGAGGGTCTGTCGCGCCTGGCGCGCAAGGCGCGCTGACACACGGCGCGCCAACTCGCGAAAGTCGCCGCCGCGAAAGAACACCGGACTGGCTGGCAACACCTGCCACAGCGGCTCGTGCAGGTCGGGAATGGTCGTGAAGTCGAGCCGGTCCAGCGCCGAAGGGTCATACGCCGGCAAGGCGCCCTTACGCCCAGCTGCGCGCGGGTCCGCAGTGAACAGCACCTCTGCCGCGGTCGGCACGCTGGTGGCGGCATTGCCATCGATGTGCATGCCATGCTGCTGCAGCAACCGGGGCAGGTCCAGCCCGCGCAGACTGAAGACAAGGAACGGATCGCCGTCGATTTCCTGGCTGAGCATGTAGATCACGGCCGCCAGGTGCTTGCACGGCACGGCCCAGTCGGGGCACGAGCAGTGCATCTCGAGGTCGCTCCAGCGTGCAGGGAACACCGGAATCGACAGGCGCAACGCCTCTTGCAGCACCGCGGGATCGAGCTCGCGATTGAGCAGCCGCCCGATCAGGCCGGCATCGGCGGCCAGACACTTGACCAGCCGCGCGGCGTCGGCCGCCGGCGTGGCGGGCACCTTGATATCCACGTCGTAGGGACGCGGCCGCGAGCCTTGCACGCGCGCGCGTACGCGGCCGTGCTGCACATCGAGATCAAGCACCGCACCGCGATTCGCGTAGGTTCTCCCGCGGGGCAGGCGGTTCTCGTTGTCGATCTGCGTCAGCGCCTGCAGCCACTGGGCGCCCCACCATGTGCGGCCGTAGGGAGTGCGGTTTGCGTTTGCGGGGCGTGATCCGGACGTGGAGCGTGTCGTCGTTGCGGGGGGCATGCGGGTGAACCGTTTTTCAGTGAACCAGCGCGCGCCTGGGACACACGCAAGTCAGTGATTGTCGGTGCACGGCGGGTGCGCGCGGGGTCACGCGGCCGAGCGCCTCCATGGCTGGAGCGCTGCAGCCGCTGAGGCAATCCAATCTCCAAGGTTCAGGTGGCGCCGCCCCAGTCGCCGCCGAGTGCGCGGATCAGGCCTAGCGTCGCCTGGTGCTGCGCGGCCCGCACGCGCAGGGCTTCGCGGCGGTTGCGCAGCTCGCTGCGCTGGGCATCGAGCAGCTCGAGCTGGCTGACCAGGCCGTTGCGGTAGCGCGTGGCCGAGAGCGCCGTCGCGCGCACCGCCGCATCGACCGCTTGCCCCTGCACGCGCTCCTGCTCCGCGAGCAGGCGCAGTTCCGAGAGCTCGTCCTCGACCTCCTGGAATGCGACCAGCACCTGCTCGCGGTAGCTCGCCGCCGCGGCGTCAAGCTCGGCGCGGGCGTTCTCGATGCCGGCCTCGCGGCGGCCGCCATCGAAGATCGGCAGCGACAGCAGCACACCGATGCCCCAGGCACGCGAGGCGCTCCTGAACAGGTCGGACAACTCCGGCGACGCGACGCCGCCGTTGGCCGTCAGCGCGAGCCTGGGAAACCACGCCGCCTGTGCAACACCGACGCGCGCGAGCGCCGCGTTCATGGAGGCCTGCGCCGCCGACACATCGGGTCGGCGGGCGAGCACCGTGCTCGGCACGCCGGCAGGCACCACCGGTGGAAGGCCGGTCCATGCGGTGCGCTCGATCGTCAGCGTGGTCGCCGGCGCACCGACCAGCACGGCGATCGCATGCTCCACCCGCGCGCGCTGGCGCTCGAGCGCCAGCACCTCGGCCTCCGTAGAGGCCGCCTCGCCGCGCACCCGCGCGACATCGAGCTCGGCGACGTCGCCGGCACGGTAGCGGCGTTCGATCAGCTGGAGTGTGTCGCGGTAGGCGCGCGCGGTGTCGTCGACGATCGTGCGTTCGCTGTCGAGTGCGCGCAGCGCGAAGTAGCTCTGCGCGACCTGCGCCTGCACGAGCAGCGTCGTGCTGCGCACCAGCGCCTCGCGGGCGCGCACGTCGAGCGTCGCGGCATCGCTGGCCTTCGCAAGCCGGCCGAACAGGTCGGCCTCGTACGACAGCGAGGCACCTGCGCTCAGCACCGTGGCCGGCGGGAAGCCGATCGCGCGTTGCGCCGTGCGCTGTGCGCTGGCGTCGACACCGATCTGTGGCGCCCGTTCGGCGTCGGCCGAGCGCAGGAGCGAGCGCGCTTGCGCAAGCCGCGCGCCGGCAACCTGGATGCTCGTGTTCTCGCGCGCGGCGCGTTCGACGAGCTCATCCAGCATCGGGTCGGCAAAGGCCTTCCACCAGGTGCCGCGCGGCTGCGCTTCGGCCGGCACCGCGGCGGTCCAGCGTCCGTCGTCGCGGAACGCTGCGGGCAGGTCGGCGGTCACCTGGGGCACCGGGGGCGGGGCCGAGGCGCAGGCGGCCAGCACCAGCGCCGCAAGCAGCGGCGTCAGCGCAACGACAGATCGGGGCGGTTGACCGGCCCCAAGCCGGCGCGCAGTCGTGGTCTTGTTCTTCATCGTGAGTCCTCTCATTCGTGGCGGCCCAAAGGCGCTGCCGGCAGCGGCCTTGCGGCGCCGCCGCGCCCAGCGGCGAAGCTTTCCTGGTCGTGCGGCACCTCGCCGTGGCGCTTCAGCGCGCGATTGCCGGCCAACCGACGCAGCAGCACATAGAACACCGGCGTCAGGAACAGCCCGAAGGCCGTCACGCCGATCATTCCGGCGAACACCGCGATGCCCATCGCCTGGCGCATCTCGGCGCCGGCGCCGGTGGCGGTCGCGAGCGGCAGCACGCCCATCACGAACGCGACCGACGTCATCAGGATCGGCCGCAACCTCAGCCGCGCCGCCTCGATCGCCGCCTGCACCGGCGAGCGTCCGGCGAACTCGAGCTCACGCGCGAACTCGACGATCAGGATCGCGTTCTTCGCCGAGAGCCCGACGAGCACGATGAGTCCGATCTGCGTGAAGATGTTGTTGTCGCCCTTCGTGAGCCACACGCCGGTCATCGCCGCGAGCAGACCCATGGGCACGATCATCAGGATCGCGAGCGGCAGCACCAGACTCTCGTAGAGCGCCGCGAGCACGAGGAACACGAGCAGGATCGCCAGCGGGAACACCCACACCGCCGAGTTGCCGGCAAGGATTTCCTGGTAGGTCAGCTCGGTCCACTCGTAGCCGATGCCCGGCGGCAGCGTCTCGCGCGCGATGCGCTCGATCGCGTCCTGCGCCTGCCCTGACGAGTAGCCCGGCGCGGGGCCGCCGTTGATGTCGGCCGACAGGAAGCCGTTGTAGCGCATCGCCCGCTCGGGCCCGAAGCTGGGCTCGATCTTCATCAGCGCCGACAGCGGCACCATCTCGCCGCTCGCCGAACGCACCTTCAACGCGGCAATGTCCTCGCCGCGGGCGCGGAAAGGCGCGTCGGCCTGGACGCGCACGGTGTAGGTGCGGCCGAACTTGTTGAAGTCGTTGACGTATAGGCTGCCGAGGTAGATCTGCAGGGTGTCGAACACATCGGTGACCGAGACGCCGAGCTGGCGTGCCTTCGTGCGGTCGAGGCGGGCGTAGAGCTGCGGCACGTTGACCTGCCAGCTGGAGAACATGCCGGCAAGCTCGGGCGTCTGATAGGCCTTGGCCATGAAGGCCTTGACGGCGGCATCCATCGCCTCGTAGCCCAGCGATGCACGGTCTTGCACCTGCAGCTTGAAGCCGCCAGTCGTGCCCAGCCCCTGCACCGGCGGCGGCGAGAACATCACGACGAAGGCGTCCTCGATCTTCGCGGCGTACTGCTGGTTCAGCGCCTGTGCGATGGCGTCGGCGCTCAGCCCGCGGCGCTCCTTGAAGGGCTTGAGCGTCGCGAACACGATGCCTGCATTCGAGCTGTTCGTGAAGCCGTTGATCGACAGCCCCGGGAACGCGACCGCATGCTCCACGCCCGGCTGCTTCAGCGTGATATCGCCCATGCGGCGGATCACGTCGTCGGTGCGGTCAAGCGTGGCGCCGTCGGGCAGCTGTGCAAAGCCGATGAGGTACTGCTTGTCCTGTGCCGGCACGAAGCCGCCTGGCACCACCTTGAACAGCAGCACCGCGACGCCGACCAGCATCAGGTAGATCGCCATCATGAGCGCCTTGCGCGACAGCACGCGCGTCACGCCTGCGCCGTAAGCCTGTGCGCCTCGGCCGAAAGCGCGGTTGAAGCCGCGGAACAGCCAGCCGAAGGCGCCATCCATGCCACGTGTCAGTGCGTCTTTCGGCGCATCGTGCCCCTTGAGCAGCAGCGCCGACAGCGCGGGCGACAGCGTCAGCGAGTTGATCGCGGAGATCACCGTCGAAATCGCGATCGTCAGCGCGAACTGCCGGTAGAACTGTCCCGTCAACCCGCTGATGAACGCGAGCGGCACGAACACCGCTACGAGCACCAGCGCGATCGCGACGATCGGCCCGGAGACCTCGCGCATGGCGCGATAGGTGGCTTCGCGCGGGCTCAGCCCGGCCTCGATGTTGCGCTCGACGTTTTCGACGACCACGATCGCATCGTCGACCACGATGCCGATCGCAAGCACCAGGCCGAACAGGCTGAGCGCGTTGATCGAGAAGCCGAACAGATGCATGACCGCGAACGTGCCGATCACCGAAACCGGCACGGCCAGCAGCGGGATGATCGAGGCGCGCCAGGTCTGCAGGAACAGGATCACGACCAGCACCACGAGCGCAATCGCCTCGAGCAGCGTGTGCACCACCGACTCGATCGACGCGCGCACGAACTGCGTGGTGTCGTAGACGATCTCGTAGTCGACGCCTTCGGGCATGTAGTGCTTCAGCTCGGCCATCGTCGCGCGGACCTCGTTGGCGATCTCGATCGCGTTCGAGCCCGGCGCGGCGAACACGCCCGTCGCCACCGCCGCCTTGTTGTCGAGCAGCGAGCGCAGTGCGTAGTCGGCGGCGCCCATCTCGAGCCGCGCCACGTCGCGCAGCCGCGTCACCGCACCGTCGGCGCCGGTCTTCACGATGATGTCGCCGAACTCCTCTTCACTCGCCAGCCGACCCTGCGCGTTGATCGACAGCTGGAGGTCGACCCCGGGCAGCCCCGGCGAGGCACCGACCACGCCGGCAGCGGCCTGCACGTTCTGTTCGCGGATGGCATTCACCACGTCGCTGGCCGCCAGGCCGCGCTCGGCCATGCGGTGAGGGTCGAGCCAGGCGCGCATCGCATACTCGCCGCCGCCCCACATCTGCACCTGGCCGACGCCCTTCAGGCGTGCGAGGCGGTCCTTGAGGTTGATCGCCGCGTAGTTGCGCAGGTAGGTGATGTCGTAGCGGCCGTTGGGCGAGACCAGGTGCACCACCATGATGAAGTCCGGCGAGGCCTTCACCGTCGTGAGACCGGTGCGCCGCACTTCCTCAGGCAGACGCGGCTCGGCCTGCGCGACGCGGTTTTGCACGAGCTGCTGGGCCTTGTCGGGGTCGGTGCCGAGCGCGAAGGTGACGGTCAGCGTCATCACGCCGTCGGTGGTCGCCTGGCTGTTCATGTAGAGCATGCCTTCGACGCCGTTGATCGCCTCCTCCAGCGGCGTGGCCACCGTTTCGGCGATCACCTTCGGGTTCGCGCCCGGGTACTGGGCACGCACGATCACGGTCGGGGGAACGACCTCCGGATACTCCGAGACCGGCAGGCTGCGCAATGCAATCAGCCCGCCGAGAAAGATCAGCAGCGACAAGACGCCGGCGAAGATCGGCCGGTCGACGAAGAACTTGGACAGGTTCATGGTCGCGCTCCGATCACGATTGCGTGGCGGCCGCGCGCTGCGCCGTGACTTCGGGCTTGGCGTCCATCGCGACGGCCTTCGGCGCCAACTGCGCACCGGGGCGCACGCGCTGCAGCCCGCCCACGACGATGCGCTCGCCGGGCTTGAGCCCCTCCGTGACCACGCGCAGGCCGTTGACCGAGAGCCCGAGCTTGACTTCGCGCCAGACGGCCTTGTCGTCCTTGTCGACCACGATCACGAAGCGCTTGTTCTGGTCGGTGCCGACCGCGCGCTCGTTGATGAGCAGCGCGGTGGAGGCCTTGGGCTGGCCCATGCGCAGCCGCGCGAACTGACCGGGGATCAGCGTGCCGTCCTTGTTGTCGAAGACCGCGCGCACGCGGATCGTGCCGCTCTTCGCGTCGACCTGGTTGTCGACGAGCTGCATCCGGCCGAGGAACGGCAGGTCGGGCGACGCTGCCGTACCCATTTGCACCGGGATGGCGCCGATGCGCTCTCTCGCGCTCGATCCACCTGGCAAGTCGCGCAGCGCGCGCATGATGACCTGCTCGTCGACGTCGAAGCTCGCGTAGATGGGGCTCACCGACACCAGCGTCGCAAGCACCGGTGCACCGGGGCCGGCCGCGATGAGGTTGCCGACCGTCACTTCCACGCGGCCGATGCGCCCGGCGATCGGCGCGCGCACCTGGGTGTAGCCCAGGTTCAGCTTGGCCGTGTGCAATGCGGCTTCAGCGGCGCGCAGGTTCGCTTGCGTCTCGCGCAAGGCGTTGGCGCGCTCGTCGAACTCGCGTTGAGCGATCGCGCGGTCGTCCCACAGCCGCTGCGCGCGTTCGTGCTCGGTGCGCGCATGCGCCAGGCGCGACTGCAGCGCGAGCACCTGGGCCTGCACCCGATCGACTTCCGCCGCATAGGGCGCCGGATCGATGGTGAACAGCAAGTCACCAGGCTTTACGAGCGCTCCTTCGCGGAAGTGCACCGCCTGCACCGTGCCTGCGGCACGCGAGCGCAACTCCACGCGCTCGACGGCTTCGAGCCGGCCAGAGAACTCGTCCCAGCCGGCGACTTCGCTCGCGACCACCGTGGCGACCGAGACCGGCATCGCCTGCGGCGCCGTCGCGGCCGAGTTCGCTTTGGCCGGGCCGCTGCCCAGACCGAGCAGTGCGGCGGGGATGGCAGCAAGCGCCGTCAGCGTGGTTGCCGTCGCGATCAGGCCGGTGCGAGACCGCCAAAACGCCTTCGTGTTCATAAAGCACTCCCTGGATAAAGGTTGGGGGGATGGATGAAGCGTTCCAGCCGCGCCTGCAGCGGCGCGGCCCACGGCGCCGGGCCGGGCTCGAGGTAGCTGCTCGGCCAGCCGGTAGGCGCCGTGAGCATCTCCACCTGCACGGGCACGCCCGCGGCGTGCAGACGCTTGGCGAAGGCGCGCGTCTCGTCGCGCAAGGGGTCGTCGTCGGCGCTGATCAGCAGCGTTGGGGGCAAGCCCGCGAGACGCAGCGAGGCGCCTGGTGCGGCATACGGATGGATCGCGTCTTCGGCGCGCGGCAGGTAGGCGCGCCAGCCGTCGGCCCAAGGGCAGCCGACCGGCCCGGTCTTGGCGTTGCGGTGCGACGCCGTCGCGAGGCAGACGTCGAGCATGGGCGACAGCAGGATGGCACCGGCGAGCTCCGGGCCTCCACGGTCGCGCGCCATCATCGACACGGCGGCCGCAAGGTTGCCGCCGGCCTCTTCGCCGGCGACAAAGATCTGTTTGCTCTTCGCACCCAGCCGCCGCCGCTTGCGCTCGGCCCACAGGAGCATCGCATGGCCGGCTTCGGCTGCCTGGGGGAATGGATGGTCAGGGGCGAGCGGGTAGTCCATCGAAGCGACCACCGCGCCGGCCGATGCGAGCACGCCCGCGATCACCTCGCCCTCGGCGAGCGACCCTCGCACGAACGCGCCGGCATGAAAATGCAGCACCAGCGGCAGTGCATCACAGGCATGTCCACCGCAGCTGTACAGGCGCATGGTGAGTTGAGGGCAACCCGGCAGACCAACGATCTCGTCCCGCCAGACGGGCGTGGAAGGCGGCAACGACCGGAACGAGGGCATGGACATGGCTTGCGGTTCGCGAGCGCAGACACGGGGTCGTGCTGCAATGCGCTGAAAGATAGTGAGGACTGCGCGCGGCATAAAGAGCCGAGCCGCTCAAACGCTTTTTCTTGCCAAGAAACAATCGCGGCCGATTTCTGAGCGCCCCCAGGGCCGGCTACGCTCAGCCCGCCCCCCGCGCGGGACAAGGAAACTTGGGGCGGCCCAGCGTTTCCTTGTATGGTTCAATCGGCGCGGGGCTGAGTGGGTGATTGGGGGACCGATGGACAAGTTGTCTGCGATGCAGGCCTACGTGCGCGTGGTTGAGGCGGGCACGTTCACCAAGGCGGCCGACTCTATGGGCTTGCCGAAGCCGACGGTGACGCGGCTGATCCAGATGCTGGAGTCGCACCTGCAGACCAGGCTGCTGAACCGGACGACGCGCCGCGTCACCGTCACGGCGGATGGCGCCGCGTACTACGAACGCGCGCTGCGCATCCTCAGCGAGATGGACGATCTGGAGGCGAGCATGTCGCGGGCGAAGACCAACCCGCGCGGGCGGCTGCGCATCGACGTGTCGGCGTCGGTCGGAGAATTGCTCCTGATCCCGGCGCTGCCGGACTTCCATGCACGCTATCCCGAGATTCAGATCGACCTGGGTGTCAGCGACCGGCCCGTCGACCTGATCGGCGAGAACGTCGACTGCGTGCTACGCGGCGGCGAGATCACCGACCAGTCGATGGTCGCGCGGCGCATCGGCGAGTTTCACCTGCTGCTGTGCGCGACGCCCACCTACCTGCAGCGCCACGGCACGCCTGCGCACCCGACAGACATCGAGGATGAAGCGCACCGCGTCGTCAACTACACGTCGCATCGCACCGGACGGCCGCATCCGTTCACTTTCACCAGGGGCGGCGAGCGCCACGAGATCACCGGCCGCCACGTCGTTTCCGTGGACGACTCACGCGCCATGCTCGCCGCCGGGCTGGCGCACCTCGGCCTGTTTCGCACGACGACCTTCCAGGCTGCACCGCACATCACGAGTGGAGCGCTCGTGCCGCTGCTGCTCGACTGGTGCGCCGACATGATTCCGATCCATGTGGTGTATCCGCCCAACCGGCACGTGAGCACCAAGCTGCGCGTGTTCGTGGACTGGGCCGCCGAGCTGTTTGCTCGCAGCGACCTCATCTCGCGCAAGTGCTGCATGCCGCAGCCCGCCGGCATCGATGGTGCGGCCTATCCGCAACCTGCTGTGCAGGGCGACGCGGCGCCGGCCGCTTCCATCGTGGCTTGAACTCGCTGTGCCAAGTCAAAAGACCGATGCAGCGATTCCTGCATCGCGATGCTCGATGCCGTCAGGCGCGTGGGCAGCCAATGCTTGCGAGATCGCCAAGCCCAGTGCTTCGATATGGGCCGCGTTGACGATCGACCAGTGCGTTCCCGGCAGCTCGACCACCTCGATCCCGTGCTCGACGATCTCGTCCCAGCCGAGCCGCGGATCGGGGCGGCCCTCATCGACCGCAGTGAAGACCCACAGCGGCACGGTGATCGGCTGCGCCCGGTAGTTCGCCACAGCCAGCCGGATCGCGCAACGCACGGCAAGGTGACGACGCATGGTGGTCCGCTCGATCGTCGCCGGGATCGCGTCCAGGGCCTGGCACAGATCGAGCATCGCATCGATGTCGCCCCGCTCGGCAAGCCCCGCAAGCTGATCGGCCACGTGGTCGTCGAGTTCCTCTCGCACGAAATCAGCCAGGAACTGCGCTTCGGTTGGCGCCCTGCCATGGCTCTCCTGCCCTCCCGAGTAGTCGCTCAGGGTATCGATGACCCCCACGAATCCCACACGCTCACCCTGCTCTAGCAGCTGCGCGGCAATCTCGTAGGCAATGGTTCCCCCCGCCGACCACCCCACCACGTGATATGGGCCCAGCGGTTGTACGCCGCGCATGGCACGCACATGCACGGAAGCCATCGCTGCCACATCGGCCAGCGGCACCTCACCATCGGCAAAGCCGATCGCCGCCAACGCATGGAGCGGTCGTTCGGGTGTCAGATGGGGCGCGAGATCGAACGCGTAACCCACCTCCCCGTCACCTGCATGGACGATGAAGAGCGGCTCCAGGCTGCCCGACCTGCGTATCGGCACCAGGGTGCTCATCTGTCCAGCGTGCGGATTGCCGATCTCCCTCGCGAGGGCCGCGATCGTCTGAGCGGTAAACACGAGGCGCACCGGCAATTCGCGCTGCAGCCGAGCACTCGCACGCGACAGCATCTGCAGGGCGAGCAGGGAATGTCCGCCAAGATCGAAGAAGTTGTCGTGACGCCCCACGCGCTCCAGCTGGAACTGCTCGCACCAAAGTTCGGCGAGCATCTGCTCGATCTCCCCCCGAGGCGGCTCGTAAGGGCGGGTGACGTGCGCATCGGCATGCGGCATGGGCAGCGCGCGGCGGTCGAGCTTGCCGTTGGGGGTGAGCGGCCAGGCGTCGAGTTGCACATAAGCCGCGGGCACCATGTACTCGGGCAGCAGCGCGCCCATGTGCTCGCGCAGTGTCTTGGGCGCGAGCGTCTCGCCAGCGATCACGTAGGCCACCAGCCGCTTGTCGCCCGTCGCGTCCTCGCATGCGAGCACCACCGCCTCGCGCAGGTTCGGGTGCTCGCGCAGCCGCGCCTCGATCTCACCCAGCTCGATGCGGAACCCCCGGACCTTAACCTGGTGGTCATTGCGCCCGGCGAACTCGACCGTGCCATCGGGCTTCCAGCGCCCCAGGTCGCCGGTGCGGTACATGCGCTCCCCTGGGTCGGACGCTAACGGGTCGGGGACGAAACGCTCGGCCGTCAGCTCCGGCCGGTTCAGATAGCCCCAGCCCACGCCGACGCCGGCCACGCAGATCTCGCCCATCACACCCACGGGGGCAGGCTGCCCGTACGCATCGAGCACATACAGCCGTGTGTTACGCAGCGGCTTGCCCAGCGGTACGCCGGTCGTGGCGTACTGCTGCAGCGGCTCTTGCAGGACGTGGCATGCGACCACGTCGCTGCATTCGGTCGGGCCGTAGTTGTTGATGATCTGTGGCCGGGGCTCGTGCAACTGCAGCAGCTTGTGAACCTGGATGGGTTCGCCGCCGAGCATCACCTGGCGCAAGCTGCTCATCGCGTTCTCGCCGGCGGCGTCGATCAGGGCGTGGAACGCGCTCGGTGCGACGTTCAGGCAGCGAATCGAGTAGGTGCGGATCTGCTCCAGCAGACGGCTGGGCTCGAACAGCTCTCCACCCAGATGCAACGTGGCGCCGACGATGAGAGGGCCGAAGATGTTCTTCTGCGTGAGATCGAAGCTGGGCGAGGTTGCGACCAGCACGCTGTCCTCGGCGTTGAAACCCAGGTCATGCACGTACCAGTCCAGCAGGTTGCGCAAACCTCGATGCGCCACCTGCGCCGCCTTGGGCGTCCCGGTGGAGCCAGAGGTGTAGATGACGTAGGCCAGGTGCGAAGTGTCGAGCCCGAAAGGCCTGGGGTTCGTGGCGGGCAGGTGCTGCCATGCACCGGGGTTGTCGAGATCGAGCACGTCCAGGGCATCGGGCAGCGCGCCGATGGCTGTGCGTATGCGGGCCATGGTGAGGAGCACGCGCGGCGCGCTGTCGGCGAGCATGACGGCCAGCCGCTCGGGCGGGTAGTCCGCGTCCAGCGGTACATACGCGCCGCCGGCCTTCAGCGTGGCCAGCATGGCAACCACCATGTCAATGACACGCGCCAAGGCGAGGGCCACGCGCGTGTCGGGTCGTACACCCAGAGCGATCAGGTGATGCGCCAGCCTGTTGGCACGCGCATTCAGCGCGGCGTAACTGAGCGTCTTGCCCTCGAACACCACCGCGGCAGCCTGGGGCGTGCATGCAGCCTGCTGCTCGAACAGCTCATGGACGCAGCATTCGGCCCCGAAGAACTGCTGTGCACTCGGGCCCTGCAGCAGCAGGCGCTCTTGTTCATCGAGCAGCGACAGCCTCGTCAGGGGCACCCCCGGCTGGGCCACGGCCTCTCGCAACAGCCGTTCATCATGGTGAAAAGTGGTTCGCAACACTTCATGGCGGTCGATGATCGTCCGAAAGGCTTGTTCGAGCGCTGGCATGTCGATATCGCCGGACAGCTGCACTGATGCCGAAAGGTTGAACGCCGGATTCCCTGGCTCCAGCCTGTCGAGGAACCACAGGTTCTGCTGCGGGAAGCTCAGCGGCGCATCCTGCTGGATGTCTCTGCGCGCAATGACCGGCCGATGCGTCACAGGCAGCGCATCGATGTGGTCGGACAGCGCGCGCAAGCTCGTGCAAGCGAAGATCTCATTCAACTGCAAGGGCCGCTGCAGCGCCTGTTGCACGCGAGCGGCCACCCGAGCGGCCAGCAAGGAGTGGCCTCCCAGGGCAAAGAAGTCGTCCTCGCGGCCGATGCGCTCGACCGGCACGTCCAGAAGCTCGCTCCAGAAGGCCGCGAGCGAGCGCTCGGTGTCGGTCTGCGGAGCGACATACGGCTGCCTTGCAAGCGCATCGGCCTGCGGCGCGGGCAGCGCCTTGCGGTCGAGCTTGCCGGTGGCCGTGCACGGCAGGGCTTGCATCGTCACGTACAGGCTGGGCACCATGAACGGCGGCAATTGCGCGGCAAGCTGCCTGCGCAACGCGGCGGCTTGCAGCGGCTGCTGCGACTGCCGCGGCACCACGTAAGCCACCAGATGGAGAGCTCCTCGATCATCGGGCCACGCGCCGGCAGCCGCCACATCGACCCCGTTGCACCCGGACAAAGCGGCCTCCACCTGGCGTACGTCCACTCGCTGGCCGCGGATTTTGATGTCGAAGTCCTCCCTGCCAAGATACTCCAGCGACCCGTCGGGTAGGCGCCTGACGATGTCGCCCGTGCGGTACAGCCTCGCCCCGGGGGTGCCGCAGGGGTTGGGCACGAAGCGCTCGGCGGTCAGGTCGGGCTGACGCCAGTAGCCTCGTGCCATCCACGGGTAGTCAACGCACAGTTCGCCGGCTACGCCGAGCGGCAATTCGTGCAGCTGTTCATCCAGCACGTGCACCCGCACGTTGTCGATCGGCCGCCCTATCGGAACGAACGGGCCCGCACCACTCAGGCTCTGCAGGTCGCAGTAGGTCGTGTCGTTGAGTTCGGTGCAGCCGAAGTTGTTCCATACCGCCACCCATGGCAGGGTGCGTCTCACACGCTCGCACAGCCGCTGCGACAGCGGCTCCCCGGCGGTCACGCATACCCGCAGGCTCGACAGCGCTGCCGGATCCTCCAGCGCGTCCAGCACGGCCTGCAGGTGCGAAGGCACGATGAACAGCCGGCTCACCCGCCAACGCTGCAGCGTGGCAATGAACGCCGCAGGGTCCTTCAGCAAGGCGTCACCCATCACCACCTGCGGCACGCCCGACAGCAGCGCTCCGAGGAACTCCTTCATCGACACGACGAAGGGCGCCATCGTCTTTTGCGCGACGATGTCCTCGGGACCCAGCGGCAGCCGCGCCTGCATCGAACGAAGCAGGTTCAGCAGTTGCCCGTGCGGCACCAACACGCCCTTGGGCAAGCCGGTGGAACCGGAGGTGTAAGCGAGCATGGCCAGCTGCTGCGCCTTCCAGGGCACCGAGAGGTTCCACTCTGGCCCCTGGAACACCGCGTCCGCCACGCTCAGCAGGTCGATCCCGCCACTCGCTGCGGCGGGCAACTGCGGGCCATGCAGCACCACTTGTGGCTGCGCATCCTCGATCAGCCGATGCAGATAGGCAGGCGGCGCATTGACGTCCAACGGCACGTATACACCCCCGGCCTTGAAGATGCCCAGCATGGCCGCGATGAAGTCGCACGAACGCGGCATGTACAGCCCCACTCGCACTTCCGGATCGACGCCCCGCTCGCGCAAGGCGTGCGCGATGCGGTTGGCCCGCACATTGAGTTCGGCGTAGCTCAGCTGGCCCTGCTCGTCGACGCACGCGCATGCATCGGGCGTGATCTGCACCTGCTGCTCGAATAGTGCCGCCACGCTGAGCGTGTCGTCCAGCTCGCACGCCGTGCGGTTAGCCTGCTCGATCATCCGCCGCTCTTCGGTCGTGAGCAGTTGCAGCCGCGACAACGGCTGCATGGGGTGCTGCACCATGTACCGCAGCACCTTCTGGTGATGGCGCAACAAGCGCAAGACCGTGGCCTCGTCGAAGAGGTCGGCCGCATACTCCACAGCCGCGGACATACCCCTGGCATCGCCGAAGAACTGCAGATCGAGTGCGCACTTGGCGACCTGCTCATGCCCCGGCAGCAACTCCACGGTCAGCTCGTCGCTCCACTGCGAGCCCAGGCTGTCGGGGAGGTTTTGATGGCGCACGATGACCGGCACCAGTTCCTGACCACTGTCGCGAGAGAGCCCCAGCTGCTGGAGCACCTGCTCGAAGGGCAGCGCCTGGTGATCGAATGCCGACAACATCGTGCGCTTGACGCGCTCCATCAACTCGCTGCTGGACGGATCACCCGACACGTCCAACCGCAGGGCCATGATGTTGACGAAGAAGCCGATCAGAGGCTCCAGTTCCGCCCGATCACGCCCCGCAACGGTCGTGCCCACGCACACGTCGCCTCGGCCGCTGTAGCGCCGCAGCACCATGCCCAACGCGGCGGTCAGCGCCATGAAGAGCGTCAAGCCGCGCTCGGCGCAGAAGACGCCCAGTTCGGCGCACAGTTCTGCGGGGTAGTCGAGCGTGAGCACGCGCGCCGCCGAAGGCCCCGGCTGCGCCGGGCGGTCCAGCGGCAGGTTCAGGCCCGGCTCGTGGCCGTGCAGCGCCTGGGCCCAGTACGCCGCGTGAGCGGCCATGTCCTGCCGGCGCTGACCATGTGCATAGTCGGCGTACTGCACGCTGAGCGCGGGCAGTTGCGCCGGCCTGCCCTGCAGCTTCGCGGCATACAGCTCCTGCATGTCCCGCGCCAGCACGTTCATCGACCAGCCGTCGCTGACGATGTGGTGCATGTTGAGCATCAGGACGTGCTCCTGCGGGTCCAACCGCAGCACCTGCACGTTCAGCATCGGGGCTCGTTCCAGGTCGAACACATGCGCCGCATGGTCGGCTGCCAGGGAAGGCACGTCCTCACGGCTGGCGTCTCGTACCGGAATGTCCAATGCCACCGCCGGCTCCACCACCTGCTGCGGCTGTCCGTCGGGACCGATCATGAAGCGCGTACGCAATGCCTCGTGGCGCTGCAGCAATGCATCGAACGCCGCCTGCAGCGCCGGTAGCGACAGCGGCCCTTGGAGCCGCAAGGCCATCGGCATGTTGTAGCTGGATTGCCTCCTGTGCATCTGGTGCACCACCCACAGCCGCTCCTGCACCGGCGCGAAAGGCAGCGGGCCATCACGCGGCACCGGCTCGATCGCCGGCAGCGGCGCCGTTGGCGCAAGGCAATCCAGGTACGAGGCCAGTTCGCGCACTGTGCGACGGGAAAAAATCTCACGCAGCGGCAACGTAAGCTGCAATGCCTGCTGCAACTGCGAGACCACGCGCACGGCCGTCAGCGAGTGGCCGCCCAGGGCAAAGAAGTCGCTGTCGCGCCCGATGTGCTCGATGGGCATGCCCAGCACCTTGCTCCAGATGGCCGCCACCGCGCGTTCGGTCTCAGGCCCCGGACCTTGACCTGATGGTCGTTGCGCCCGAGGAACTCGATCGTGCCGTCCGCCCGCCAGCGGCCCAGGTCTCCGGTGCGGTACATGCGCGCACCGGATTCGTCGGCGAACGGATCGGGGATGAAGCGCTCGGCCGTGAGGTCGGGCCGACGCAGGTATCCCCGCGCGATGCCCGCGCCCGAGAGATGAATCTCGCCGGCCACGCCCACGGGCACGGGCTGTCCATGCGCATCGAGGAGGTAGATGCGTGTGTGGTCGATCGGGCGGCCTATGGGCGGGATGCCCGGTTGCTGCGCATCGCACACCTGCATGCTCGCGCACACAGTGGCCTCCGTGGGCCCGTAAGCGTTGAGCAGGCGACGTCCCGGTGCCCAGCGCTGCACCAGCGCTTCGGTGGCGGCCTCGCCGGCCATCACGAGCGTGTGCAGGTCGGGCAGCGGCGCATGGTCCGGCAGCGCGGCCAGCACCGCCGGCGGCAAGGTCGCATGCGTGATGCGCCTGTCGCGCAGCACATCGAGCAGCGCCGCGCCTGCCAGCACACCGGGCGCCGGCACGTGCAGCGCTGCGCCGCTGCACAACGCCATCAGCATCTCCCAGATGCACGCATCGAAGCTGAACGAGGCGAACTGCAGCACGCGGCTGTCGGGCGTGACGGCACGCTCGCGATCTGCGCCAGCGCGAGGTTGCACAACCCCGCATGCGCGGCCATCACGCCCTTGGGTTGCCCGGTCGAGCCGGAGGTGTAGATGACGTACGCCAAATGATCCGGCGTCAGGCTTAGCGCCGCCGGGCAGGGGTCGGAGGCGGACAGCGTGTCCCAGGGCCGGATCGGGGCGTCGATCTCCAGCACCGTGGCCGTCAGCAGGGCCCGGGTGGCCGGCAGCCGCGCCTGCACCGCCGTGTGCGTCACGACCACCCGTGCGCGACAGTCGTCGAGCATGAAGGCGATGCGTTCGCTGGGGTAATCCGGGTCCAGTGGCACGTAAGCGCCGCCCGCCTTCAGCGTGGCGAGCACGGCCACCACCATCTCCACGCCGCGCGGCACGGCGATCGCCACCGCCGAGTCCGGGCGCACGCCGAGCGCGATGAGGTGATGCGCCAGCCGGTTGGCGCGCGCATTGAGCTCGGCGTAGGTGAGTGAGGCGCCGTCGCAGACGACGGCAACAGCCGCCGGGGTACGCTTCGCCTGCTCCTCGAACAGCTGGTGGATGGTGGACTCGTGGGGATAGTCCGTCGCTGTGTCGTTCCACTGCACCAGCATGCGATGACGCTCGGCGTCGTCGAGGAGCTCAAGTTGCCCGATGCGCTGTTGCGGGTCGGCGATCACACCCTCCAGCAACCGGGTGTAGTGTCC
>CBINBY010000013.1:0-61745 GCA_966248995.1 uncultured Burkholderiales bacterium
TTGCCCACATACTCCCTTAGCAGGGGAGCACCTTCGGCCTCTCGGTCACGACTCCAAAGTGGTGGGGATTCTAACCCCGAGTGCACGCAATTTTCACGCGGCAGGCACCTGATCGAGATCGAAGGCCTTATGCAGGGCCCGAACCGCGAGTTCCATGTACTTCTCGTCGACCACCACGCTGGTTTTGATCTCGCTCGTGGTGATCATCTGGATGTTGATGCCCTCCTCGCTCAACGCGCGGAACATCTTGCTGGCCACGCCCACGTGCGAACGCATGCCGATGCCTACGATGCTCACCTTGCAGATCTTCGAGTCGCCGGTGACCTGCTCGGCACCGATGCCTGGCGCGACCGAGGTCTTGAGCAGGTCCATCGTGCGCTGGTAATCATTGCGGTGCACGGTGAACGAGAAGTCGGTCCGACCGTCGTGACCCACGTTCTGGATGATCACGTCCACGTCGATGTTGGCCTCGGCCACAGGCCCCAGGATCTGGAATGCGATGCCCGGGCGGTCCGGCACGCCCAGCAGGCTCACCTTGGCCTCGTCGCGGTTGAAGGCAATGCCGGACACAACGGCTTGTTCCATCTTCTCGTCTTCCTCGAAAGTGATCAGGGTGCCCGAGCGGGCCTCTTCCTCCAGCGGGATGTCCCATGGGGTGAAACTCGACAGCACGCGCAGCGGTACCCGGTACTTGCCCGCGAACTCCACCGACCGGATCTGCAGCACCTTCGAGCCCAGGCTCGCCATCTCCAGCATCTCCTCGAAGCTGATGGTGTGCAGCCGGCGCGCCTCGGCCACGATGCGCGGGTCAGTCGTGTAAACGCCGTCGACATCGGTGTAGATCAGGCACTCGTGGGCGTCGAGCGCCGCGGCGACTGCCACTGCCGAGGTGTCTGAGCCGCCTCGCCCCAGCGTGGTGATGTTGCCCCTGTCATCGACGCCCTGGAAGCCGGTGATGATCACGACCTTGCCCGCCGCCAAGTCGGCGCGTATGCGGGCATCGTCGATGTTCTGGATGCGTGCCTTCGTGTAGCTGTTGTCGGTGGTAATGGGCACCTGCCAGCCGGTGTAGCTGACTGCATGCATGCCCTCGGCCTGCAGCGCGATGGCCAGCAGGCCCACCGACACCTGTTCGCCGGTGGACGCGATCATGTCCAATTCGCGCTGCAATTCGGCGGTGGTGGCGGGTGGCGACAGCTCCTTGGCCAGGGCCAGCAGACGATTGGTCTCGCCGCTCATCGCCGAAGGGACCACGATCATCTGATGCCCGGCGCGTGCCCATTTGGCGACGCGCTTGGCGACGTTGCGGATGCGCTCGGTCGACCCCATGGAGGTGCCGCCGTACTTGTGAACGATGAGTGCCATGCTGCTAGTCGTGGTCGCGGGGATGCGGAAGCTCGAACAGGTTCACGCCGCGCACGTGAACCGCAAATTCTAGCGGCGCGCCGCCCCGCCTCCCCAGCACGGGACGAGCCGGGTCCGGACGTGGGTCACGCCTTGCGCAGCCATTCCAGCTTCATCATGACCTCCCCCGGCAGCCCCCACATCCGGGCGTCCACCCCCAGTCCCGGCACGTAGACCAGCCGGCCAGAGCTATAGACCAAAGGCCCGTCGCGCTCCCATGCGGGTACCGCCACGGCCTGGAACTGCTTCTTGAGACTGCGCGGCGGCCGGCCGATGCCAGCCTGAAACCGCTCCGCGCCCTGGCGCAGCCTCAGCTCGAGCTCGCCGAGGCAGGCGAGCGGCACTCCGCCTTCCTGCACCCGGGTCACCCGCAGCGCACCACCCCAGCCTGGCAAGGCGTAGGTTCCTGCGCGTCGGATGCTGAGGGTCGCCTCGGGATGCGCTTGCGAAGTCTGCGGCGCTGCTGTCGGCTCAAAGCTCAAGCTCCCCCGCCATGCGCGCAGCACGCCTTGTTCAATCGGCCATTGGCCATGAGTGCCGTCGGTCAGTTCCTGGAGCAGGCGAGACACCAGCGTCGAAGGTGCTGCCCGGCCCGTGCGCAATCGCAGCCAGGTCCTGACGGCGTTGCTGCGACGCGCTGGAGTGAGCAAGGCCCATCGCTTCAAGTCGAGAGCTTCGCCGCGAGCCAGCGCAGCCACGTCGGCCTCGCCCCACTCCTCCAGGCACGCACGGGCCTCCTGAGCCCACGCCGCTGCATCGGCGATCGACACCTCGGCCTGTGGAAAGGCAGCCACGAGAGCGGGCCATACCTCATGCCTCAAGCGATTGCGCGCGTAGCGGACGTCCGCATTGCTCTCATCTTCGATGTGTGCAAGGCGATGCCGGCGCACATAGCTTTCGATGGTTTCCCGCGCGATGCCGAGCCAGGGTCTCGCCCAGGTGACACCCTCGCGCTCAATCACCGCAGGCATTCCCGACAAGCCCGCCACGCCAGAGCCTCGCAAGGCCTGGAGCACGAAGGTCTCCGCCTGGTCGCGCCTGTGGTGGGCCATCAGTACAAGCGTGGTGCCTGTGGCGACGGCCATGTCTCGCAAGGCCCGATAACGCGCCTGGCGCGCCCACGCTTCGACGCTCTCGCCGCGGCCGGGCCGGGTGTCCAGCCGCCGCGCGGCAAACTGCACCGGCCACCCCCTTCGCGCCCAGCGCGTGCACTGAGCTTCGCAGCGCCGCTGCCAATCGTCGGCGTGCGAACTGAGGCCATGATTGACGTGCAGCGCGAGCACCTCGATACCCAGCGGTAGGGCAGCCTTCAGCGTGGCATGCAGCAAGGCGGTCGAGTCACGGCCGCCGCTGTAGGCGACCGCCACGCGGCTCACTGCAGCGCCTCTCAGTGCTCGGTGGTGTCGTGGAAACGTCCGTACGCCTGCAGTCGTTCGTAGCGGCGCTGCACGAGTTCCTTCGGCTTGAGGTCGTTCACCTGGCGCAGCGCGTCGTTGAGGGCCCGCTTCAGATAGGCCGACATCTGCTTGGGATCGCGGTTGGCCCCGCCCACAGGCTCATTGACGATCTTGTCGACCAGGCCCAGCGCCTTCAGCCGGTGCGCGGTGATTCCCAGCGCCTCCGCCGCCTCCGACGCCCGAGCAGCCGTCTTCCACAGAATGGACGCGCAGCCTTCGGGCGAGATCACCGAATAGATCGCGTACTGCAGCATCAGCATCTGGTCCGCCACGCTGATCGCCAGGGCGCCGCCCGAGCCGCCCTCGCCGATGATCGTGGAGATGACGGGCACCTCGAGCTGCGCCATTTCGTAGATGTTGCGGCCGATCGCTTCCGATTGCCCGCGCTCCTCGGCGCCGATGCCGGGATAGGCACCGGGCGTGTCCACGAAGGTGAAGACCGGCAAACCAAACTTCTCGGCCAGCTTCATGATGCGCAGTGCCTTGCGATAACCCTCGGGCCGCGACATGCCGAAGTTGCGCAGAGCCCGTTCCTTGGTGTCGCGCCCCTTCTGGTGACCGATCACCATGCAGGCTTGACCGTTGAAGCGCGCCAAGCCACCGACGATGGATTGGTCGTCCGAGAAATGGCGGTCGCCGTGCAGTTCCTGGAAATCGGTGAAGATGTCGTTCACGTAGTCCAGGGTGTACGGCCGCTGCGGGTGGCGCGCGATGAGCGTCACCTGCCACGGATTGAGATTGGCGTAGATGTCCTTGGTGAGCTGCAGGCTCTTCTTGCTGAGCCGGTCGATCTCCTCGGAGATGTCGACGGCGGATTCGGTCTGAACGTAGCGCAGTTCTTCGATCTTGGTTTCGAGGTCTGCGACCGCCTGCTCGAATTCGAGGAAATGTCGTTTACTCATGCGTTCGAAGCCCTAGTCGTCATTCCGCAGAACAGCCGCGGCATCCCGCGCCCTGCCCGGGCAAACGGGGTCTAGTAGTCTACCGGCAGCGGGTCGAGACTACGCCAGATGTACCAGGTAGCCACCGACCGGAAAGGCGCCCAGGCATCGCCCACTTCACGCGCCTCGGCACGCGACACCGGCTCGCCACTGAAGTAGTTGAGGCTGATGCCGCGTATGAGGCCAATGTCGTCCAGCGGCAATACGTTGGGCCGCATGAGATGGAAGATGAGGAACATCTCCGCAGTCCAGCGGCCGATGCCTCGAATGGCGACCAGTTCCTCGATGATGGCCTCATCATCCATCTCGCGCCATTGCAGCACGTGGACCTGACCAGATTCGAAGTGCGCAGCGAGATCGACCAGGTACTCGATCTTGCGCGCCGAGAGTCCGGCACCGCGCATGTCGGGCACGTTGAGCGCAAGCACCGACGACGGGTGGATGCGGTGCGTCTGGTCGGTGGTGAGCGCAGCGAAGCGATCCCACACCGACTGCGCCGCCTTTACCGAGATCTGCTGGCCCACAATGGAACGCGCCAGCGTCGTGAAGGCATCGCCTCGGCTCTGGAGCCTGCCTTCTCCAAACTGCGGAATGAGCTTGCGCATCACGCGGTCGCGCTTGGCGAGATGCCGACAGGCTTCGTCCCAGTACGCGGGCGTGACCGCCGTCCCGTTCAGTCGCGTTGCGCTCACGCTCGGACCCAGGTGGTGCCTTGCGCCGAGTCCTGCAGCAGAATGCCTTCGGCCTGCAGGTCCTGACGGATGCGGTCGGCACGCGCGAAATCACGTGCCTTCTTGGCTTCGGACCGCTCGGCGATAAGACGGACGATGCGCTCATCGTCGCGGTCCGCACCACCTTGCAGGTACTGCCTGGGCGGCTGCTGCAGCAAGCCCAGCTTCTGCCCCAGCGCCGTGAGCAACCCTGCTGCTTGGGACGAGTGCGAGCGGTTCACCTCGCCGGCCAACTCGAACAGCACGGCCATCGCGGCCGGCGTGTTGAAGTCATCATTCATGGCGGCACGGAAGGCTGCGGCCTGCGGCAGCGACCAGTTCACTTCGACCTGGGCCGCCGGCACGAGATCCAGAGCGGTGTACAGGCGACGCAGCGCATGGCGGGCATCCTCGAGGTTTGACTCGCTGAAATTGAACGGGCTGCGGTAATGAGTGCGCAGCATGAAGAAGCGCACCGTCTCGCCGTCGAAGTGCTTGAGGACGTCCCGGATGGTGAAGAAGTTGCCCAGCGACTTCGACATCTTCACGTTGTCGACGTTGAGGAACCCGTTGTGCAGCCAGTAGTTGACGAAAGGCTGGCCAGTCGCACCCTCGCTTTGTGCGATCTCGTTCTCGTGGTGCGGAAACTGCAAGTCCATGCCGCCACCGTGCAGGTCGAAGTGCTCGCCCAGCAGTGCGCAGCCCATCGCCGAGCATTCGATGTGCCAACCGGGACGCCCGCGACCGTAGGGGCTGTCCCACTTGGCATCCTCGGGCTCGCGGTCCTTGGCGCTCTTCCACAGCACGAAGTCCAGCGGGTCCTCCTTGCCTTCATGCACCGCCACGCGCTCGCCGGCACGAAGCTGGTCGAGCGACTTGCCCGAAAGCTTGCCGTAACCCGAAAAGCGCCGCACCGCGAAGTTCACATCGCCGTCGGCCGCGCGGTAGGCCAGCCCCTTGTGCTCCAGCGCGGAAATCAGCTGCAGCATCTGCGGCACGTACGCCGTAGCAGCCGGCTCATGCGTGGGCCGGGCGATGCCCAGCGCATCGAAGTCATCGTGCATGGCGCGCGTCATCTCCTCGGTGAGCTGCCGAATGGGCATGCCGCGCTCGAGGGCCCGCTTGATGATCTTGTCGTCGATGTCGGTGATGTTGCGCACGTAGGTCACGCGATAACCCAGGGCCTGGAGCCAGCGGTAGACCACGTCGAACGCAATCTGCGAGCGCGCATGCCCCACGTGGCAGAGGTCGTACACCGTGATGCCGCAGACGTACATGCGTACGTGGTCCGGATCGATCGGCGTGAACTCCTCGGTCTGGCGCGACAGGGTGTTGTAGATGCGCAAGGTCATGAAACAGTCCGGCCCACCACTGGGCCTTCGGATAGCGTTGCCACGTCGAACTGAGATCCGGAAAGCCCGGGGATCGCGACCTGCGGTTAGCGGCGCGAGGGCAAGCCGCGCGAAGCGCCTGCTCTACAATCGATTCAGTATAGCGGCGCAGCCCGGGCGAATCCGATTCCTCGCATGCTCATCGAGACGCCCGCTGGCCGAACGACACGGCGATGCTCCCACACCTTTCCCATGTGACGCGCGGCGTGGCCGCCCTTGTGACGGCGCTCGTGCTCACGTGCGTGGTCATCACCGCACATGCCGACGAATCTGAAGTCGACCGGCTGCTTGCTGCCGGGGAGCGTGTGCAGGCTCTGGCGCTTCTCGACGGCCTGCTCGTCGAGCGCCCGCGCAACGCACAGCTGCGCCTGCGCAAGGGCGTGCTCCTCGCCGACCTCGGGCGCCGTGCGGAAGCGATGGAGGTTTTCGTCGCACTCGCCTCTGACTATCCAGAGATGCCGGAAGTCCACAACAACATGGCCGTGCTGCACGCGGCCGAAGGCCGGCTCGAACTGGCACGCTCGGCGCTCGAAGCAGCATTGCGCGTGAACCCGAACTACGCCGTGGCGCACAACAACCTGGGCGACGTGTACGTTCAGCTTGCTCGGCAGGCGTATGAGCGAGCGCTTCAGCTCGACCCATCGAACGCCGTGCTGCCATCCAAACTCGCCGTGCTGCGCGACGTGGCCAAGGCCGCGCTGGCCCAACCCCTTCCCTGACCTACCGCAAGGAATCCATGATCCGTATGCCTTTACGCGCCCTGTGCGCTTGCGCCACTGCCGGCGCCGCCCTACTCGCTGCACCCCACGCCCTGGCGCAGAAGGTGAAGCTTGCCACCAGCATGGGCGACATCGTCGTCGAGCTCGACGCGGCCAAGGCGCCCAAGACGGTAGACAACTTCGTGCAGTACGTGAAGGCCGGGCACTACAACGGCACCGTCTTCCATCGCGTGATCGCCGACTTCATGATCCAGGGTGGCGGCATGACACCCGATCTGGCCCAGAAGCCAACGCGGCCGCCGATACCACTCGAATCGCACAACGGCCTGACCAACCAGCGCGGTACGTTGGCCATGGCGCGCACCATGGACCCGAACTCGGCCAGCGCGCAGTTCTTCATCAACGTGAAGGACAACCCTTTCCTCGACGCCGACAAGGCACGCGACGGCAACGGCTACGCCGTCTTCGGCAAGGTCGTTTCCGGCATGGACGTCGTCGACAAGATCCGCGCTGTTCCTACCGGCAGCAAGGGTGGGCACGCCGATGTGCCGCTCACGCCGGTCGTCATCAAGCAAGCCACTATGGAGAAGTGACATGAGCCAGCAAGTCGAACTGCAGACCAACAAGGGCAACATCCGCATCGAGCTGGACGAGGCGAAGGCGCCCGAGTCGGCAAAAAACTTTCTCTCCTACGTCAACAAAGGGCACTATGACGGCACGGTGTTCCACCGCGTCATCAAGGGCTTCATGATCCAGGGCGGCGGCTTCGAGCCCGGCATGAATCAAAAGTCCACCGATGCACCGGTTCGCAATGAGGCGAACAACGGTCTGAAGAACGACCGCTACACGATCGCCATGGCGCGCACCTCTGATCCGCACTCGGCCACCGCGCAGTTTTTCATCAACGCGGCCGACAACAGCTTCCTGAACTTCAAGTCCGAGAGCAGCAGCGGCTGGGGCTATGCGGTGTTCGGCAAAGTGGTCTCCGGCCAGGAGATCGTCGATGCCATCGAAGGCGTGAAGACCGGCCGCAAGGGCTTTCACGACGATGTTCCGCTGGAAGACGTGGTCATCAACAAGGCGGTGGTGGTCTGAGCGCCGATAGCGCTTTCCCTATTGCACCGGCAGGCGCCGCAACGCTGCCTGCATTCGCGCAGTTGCGCGCGCCGTCCGCGTGGCGCGCGATCGACTTCCTGAGCGACTTGCATTTGTCCGAGGCAACGCCGCGCACGCTGGAGGCGTTGGCGACACACCTGCGCTGCACCGCGGCGGACGCGGTGTTCATCCTTGGCGACCTCTTCGAGGCGTGGGTCGGTGACGATGCACGCCTCGAAGGGTTCGAGGCCGAGTGCGCGGCGATGCTCGCCGAAGCGAGCTCGCATCGCCTCATCGCATTCATGGCAGGCAACCGCGACTTCCTCGTCGGGGCCGATTTCCTGCACCACTGCGGCATGGCGTGCGTGGAAGACCCTTGCGTGCTTGTCGCGTTCGGCCAGCGCGTTCTGCTGTCGCATGGCGACGCGCTGTGCCTGGATGATCGCGCCTATCAGGCCTTCCGCGCCATGGTTCGCTCGTCCGACTGGCAGCAGGCTTTCCTCGCCCAGCCGCTGCCCGAGAGGCGCCGGGCAGCGCAAGCTATGCGAGAGGAGAGCCGGCGCCACACGCGCTCCATGCCCGAGCGTTGGTTCGATGTCGACACGGCCGAGGTCGAGCGATGGATGGCGCATTCCGCTACATCGAGGCTGGTGCATGGCCACACGCATGTGCCAGCCCGCCATCCCCTGGCCCATGGACTCGCGCGCTACGTCCTGAGCGACTGGGATTTCGATGACCCTGTAGGCGCGTCCCGGGGGGACGTTTTGCGCTGGCGCGCCGAAGGGTTCGAGCGCATCGCACCCGCGATAACGCGTTGACCGTGCTGAACCGATGGTGGTCCGCCTATCGCAGGCTGCGTGACGAGCGCACGCTGCGAAGGCGCCCGATCCCCGAAAACCTTTGGAAGCTCACGCTGGCACGCTACCCTTTCCTCGCTCGGCGCAGCGAAGCCGACCGTACCGAATTGCGCCGGCTTGCAACGCTGTTTCTCGCCACCAAGGAGTTCAGCGGGGCGCAAGGCCTGGAGGTTTCCGACGAGATCGCCGTCGCAGTAGCCGCACAAGCCTGCCTGCCGGTGTTGCGCCTGGGCCTAAGGTCCTATGACAGCTTCGTGGGTCTCGTCATCCATGCCGACGAGGTCGTGGCGCGCCGCGAAGTGATGGACGAGGATGGCATCGTGCACCGATACGACGAGACGCTGTCCGGCGAGGCGATGGAAGGCGGCCCGGTCATGCTCTCGTGGCGCGACGTGGAATCGGCAGGCGAGTCCGCCGAGTGGGGCTACAACGTAGTGATCCACGAGTTCGCCCATGTGCTCGACATGACGAACGGCATGGCCGACGGCATGCCGCTCTTGCCCGACCGTGCAGCCTGGGAGGCTTGGGAACGCGGAATCGACGCCGAATTCGAGGCCTTCTGCACCCACGTAGACGACGGCGAGGACACGCTGCTCGACCCCTACGGCGCACAGTCGGTGGACGAGTTCTTTGCAGTGGCTTCCGAGGTGTTCTTCGTCGCCCCTCGTGAGTTGCAACTGGAGCATCCGAGGCTCTACGCCATGCTCGCGGGCTACTACCAGCAAGACCCCGCCAGCGACTGAGATGCACCCGCGGTGCGCTCCTGACCCAGGAATTGGGATAGGGGCCGGCCATCGTTGATCGGGCCCCTCCCACACCACCCGGCAAGCGCGACCGCACTGGACGGTTCGACAAGTTGAGCTCGAAACAATTGAGGCTCCGAGCCCATTCGAAGTTCGTCCACAAATGAAAAAGCCGCCCGGAGGCGGCTTTTTCCAAGGAGCCGACGCGATTACTGCGAGGCGGCCGAAGCAGCAGGGGCTGCAGCCGAAGCGGCCTCGGCAGGAGCCGAAGCGCTGGCCATGGGAGCGGAAGCCTCAGGGGCGGGGGCGGGAGCCGTAGCGGGAGCAGGCGCAGTCGTGGTGGTCGTGGTTTCTTCCTTCTTGCTGCAAGCAGCGAGAGCAACAGCAGCCACCAGGGAAGCCAACAGAAGCGACTTTTTCATATTTGTCCTCATGAGTAGTAAGTTCGAACTCGAACACCGGTCGTCGTGGGACCCCTCCATCCATCGCAGGGCTCCCTACGGTCGAAAGGCCAGAGGAGCTCGAGCATCCCCATGGCCCAGCCCACGATTATAGAAGGCGGCTATTCAAAGACCGATCACCGTGGCAGGAAACGACGGCACTGCGCGTTGCGAAAGTGCATCAACCAGCTCGCGTTGCTGCTGAAGCTCGCCTGCCTCACGCGACATCAGACCCCGGTACCGCAGCGGATCGGCAAGGCGCACCGTCACCAGACCATTCGCGAGCAGCACAGTAGGCACCTCTGCCGCTTCCGAGTCCTCGAAGGCCAGACACTCCACGACATGGGACCACTGCCGGCGCCACGCCACCCAACGGGGATGGCGGAGTGCCACTTCATCGAAGTGACGCGCAATGAGCGTCAGCTTGCGGTGGGCATGAGCCCATCGGGTCAGGTGTTCGATCACCTCGCGCTCATTGAGCGGCCAGCCAGCGAAGTCCTTGTCGCACCACCACGCCTCTCGGCAGCCGGTACGCGCCATGTCGCCCAATGCGTCGCGCAAGGCGGCCTGGAACTCCGCGCGAGTGGCGATGGGACGATACGGCGCGTCGTTCATGGTTCCTCCGGCGGTGTTGGTTGCGCGTGCAGCCAGCCGACCTCGGCCCAGTCGTCCAGGAGCCGGCGGGCCTCCTCGCTGGCACGCCGCCAGTGGGCCGGTGCAAGGCAGCGGTAATCGGCAAGGTGACGCATGAGTGCCGCATCGGCGCCCGCGGCGCGGTACGACTCGCCGTTGATGAAGACGTGATCGTCGTCGTAAAGCATGCGGGTGCGGCGGTCGAGCACGACGCCTGCGTCGCCGCGCAGAGGAGCGCCGGGATCGAAGCGCACGCGTGGCTTGGGCTCGCTCAGCCACTCTCCAAGAGCGCATGCCAACGCCTTCGGGTTCTCCACCATGCGCGACGTCGCCTCTGCCGTGAACGCCTGCAGCGTCGCAGGTATGCGCCCGGGCGTATCGGTGGCGGGCTGTGCCCCATCGCGGTAGAGCACGGGCGAAGCGCTGGGCGACTCGCCGTCGAGCAGGCGCTGCAGCACCTCGCGGCCCACCTCGTCCTTGGCCGGCACGCGAAAGCCTACGGAGCAGGTCATGCACTCACCCTCGGCCACACCATCGTGCGCCCAGCGTGGCGGCAGATAGAGCATGTCGCCCGGCTCCAGCACCCATTCCTCCTCGGGCTGGAAGTCGGCCAGGATCTTCACCGGCACGTCGGGCCGCAGCGTCGCGTCATAAGGCCGTGCAATGCGCCAGCGGCGTCGTCCATGCACCTGCAGCAGGAAGACGTCGTAGGAGTCCATGTGCGGTCCGACTCCGCCCCCGTCGGTGGCATAGGAGATCATGATGTCGTCCAGCCGGGCATCGGGCACGAAGCGAAAGCGCGTGAGCAGATCGTGAGCCGCTTCGACATGCAGGTCCACTCCCTGCACCAGCAGGGTCCACGCCGGCTGGCGCACGCTGGGCAGCTGGCGGCGGGCGAAAGGCCCGTGGCGCAGCCGCCAGGTCTCGCCCTCGCGCTCGATCAGGCGGGACTCGACTTCCTCATCTGCCGAAAGTGCGAAGAGCTCGGCGCGCGAGACGGGCGACACGACACCGGGGAGCGCCTGCCGGATCAGCAAGGGTTGCTTCTGCCAATGCCGGCGCATGAAGACCTGCGGCGTGAGCCCGCCGAGCAGGGGCGTGGCAAGTGCAATATCCATGGGGTGGGATTGTGGCGTGTGAGATGATTTTCGCCATGAACATCACCGCGCCGTGCGTCGTCAGCCTGGTCTGGCGACTCGAAGACACCCAGGGCAACCTCATCGATGAACTGAAGGAGCCCGTGGAATTCTTCTACGGTGGAGAAGATCTCCTGCCCAAGGTCGAGGAAGCTCTGGCCGACCAGGAAACCGGCTACTCCGCGAAGCTCCACCTCGAGCCGCAGCATGCCTTCGGCGAATACAACCCCGACCTCGTTTTCTTCGAGGAGCGTTCCATCTTCTCCGAGGAGGTGGAGCCGGGCATGCAGTTCGAGGGCCTGCCCGAAGGGAGCACCACGCCCGACATGCCGACGGACGCCATCTACACCGTGACGGAGGTTTATCCGACCCACGTGGTGCTGGACGGCAACCATCCGCTCGCCGGCATTGCGCTGCGCCTGCATGTGAACGTGCGAGACGTACGCGAGGCGACCGAGGAGGAGATCGACGCCGGCAGCGTCGGCCAGCCGGTGTTCTCAGTGGTGAACGGAACGCCCTCCGGGTCTTCGCTGCACTGAGCGCCATTGCCGCATTACGTCACAGAGCTCGTCCACAGGCCGAGCCATGCCGCGAAGCGGCCGGCGACGCACTTCCCGATGTCCGCCATGAGTCCAAGTGCCCTTTCCCTGCGTCGCGAGCCCTACTTCCATGCCTGCGATGAGCCCGCCGAAACATCCCATGCCCGGCGCCTGCTCACCCTGCTGATCGCCCAGGACGGCTCAGCCACCCGCCTGTGCGAAGCGCTGGCGGGTGGCCCGGTCAGCCTGCACCTGCTGTACCAGGCGCCCACGGAGAACGTGCCGCACGTGGTTCGCGAACTTCTGCCGGGCACCCACTACCTGGAGCGGGTCACGTGCCTGGCGGCGCAGGGCCAGGTAATGATGGACAACCTGTCTTATATCGCGCTGGACGACCTCGAAGAGCCGCTGCGCCGGGAACTGGAAGCCGGACAGACGCCCATCGGCCACCTGCTCGGGCGCCTGTGGGTTCGCCGTGAGCCGCTGCCTGATGCCGACGTGCTGTACGAGAGGCTGTGGCGGGAGGTGGGCTTGACCGATTCGAAAGCAACCCGGGCATACCGCGTGATCACGCCCAAGGGCCCTCGCATGTTGATCGCCGAGGCGTTTCGGCGCGGCATGCGAACCGTGCAGGAGTGATGGCCATGCGCAATGCGGACTGGCTGGAGCGCAGCCGGCGTGCGGTGTGGCACCCGTGCACGCAGATGAAGCACCACGAGACCCAGCCCCTCGTGCCTGTCGTGCGTGGCCAGGGTTCGTGGCTGTTCGACGCGGAAGGCAACCGCTATCTCGATGCGGTGAGCTCCTGGTGGACCAACCTCTTCGGGCACAACCAGCCGCACATCAAGGCGGCCATCGCCGACCAGATGGAGCGCATCGAGCACGTGATGCTGGCGGGGCTGACGCACGAGCCGGTGGTCGAGCTTTCGGAGCGCCTGGCCGCCCTCACCGGCCTTGGCCATGCGTTCTACGCAGGCGACGGCGCGAGTGCGACCGAGATCGCGCTCAAGATGAGCATGCACAGCTGGCGCAACCGCGGCCGGCCTGAGAAGAACGGCTTTGCAAGCCTCGCGCACGGTTACCACGGGGAGACGGTGGGCGCGCTGGCGGTGACCGACATCGCCTTGTTCCGCGAAGCGTACGCACCGCTGCTTCGGCCTTCGGCCGTGCTGCCGAGCCCGGATGCGCGACAGGCCGTACCCGGCATGGATGCCAGCGCGCACGCCGAACGCTGCGCGCTCGCGCTGGAAACCTGGCTGGAGCAGCACCATGCCATGGCCGCCGCGCTCATCGTGGAGCCGCTGGTGCAGTGCGCGGCCGGCATGGCAATGCACGACCCGCACTATCTGCGTCGGGCCCGCGAACTGTGCAGCCGATACGAGGTGCACCTCATCGCAGATGAAATCGCCGTTGGCTTTGGCCGCACCGGCACGCGCTTCGCCTGCGAGCAGGCCGGCGTGCGGCCCGACTTCATCTGCCTGTCCAAGGGGCTCACGGGAGGCTACCTGCCGCTTGCGGCCGTGCTCACCACGGAGGAGGTGTACGCCGCGTTCTACGACGACGACGTCGCGAGAGGCTTCCTGCATTCGCATTCGTACACCGGCAATCCGCTCGCCTGCCGAGCGGCGCTGGCCACGCTGGACCTCCTGGACGATGCCGCGCTGGCCCGCAACCGCGCCACGGCCGACAGGTTGTCGCGCGCGCTGGCGGCACTGGATGAACACCCTCGCGTCTCGCATGCGCGCAGACGCGGCATGATCTGGGCCTGGGACGTCGCCACGGACGACGCCACCTTCGCGCAGCGCTACCACCGGCACGCACTGGCGCAGGGGCTGCTGCTGCGACCCATAGGGCGCACGCTGTACGCGATGCCGCCGTACGTGATCGATGACGAGGGAATCGACCGGCTCGCGACCGGAGCGCTCGCAGCGCTGAAGCACACACTGGAGGAGACATGACCGCACCCGCCTGGTTCGTCACAGGCACGGACACCGGTGTCGGCAAGACGCTCGTTACGCAGGGCTGGTTGTTGAAGCTGCGCGGGCGCCATGCGCGCGTCGTGGGCATGAAGCCGATCGCAGCCGGCGCAACGCTCGGCTCAGACGGGCAGTGGAACAACGAAGACGTGGCCGCACTGCGCAGCGTATCGAGCATGCAGCCGCCCGCTACGCTCGTGAACCCATACCTGCTGCGCACGCCGGCATCTCCGCACATCGCTGCCCGGCTCGACGGCGTGGCGATCGAGCTCGGGCCCATCGTCCAAGCCTGTCGCGCGCTGCGCGAGCAGGCCGACGTGGTGCTGGTCGAAGGCGCCGGCGGCTTTCGCGTGCCGCTCTCCGACCGGCTGGACGGTGCGAACCTCGCGGCCGCCCTCGGGCTGCCTGTGCTGCTGGTGGTCGGGTTGCGACTGGGTTGCCTGAACCATGCCCTGCTGACCGCGGAGGCCATTGCGGCGCGCGGGCTGATGCTGGCGGGCTGGGTCGGCAACCGCATCGACCCCCAAATGCCGGAGGTCGACGCGAATCTCGCGCTACTCGCCGACCGCCTCATGTCCCCCTGCCTGGGCATCGTGCCCTGGCAGCCGCAGCCGGACCCCGAGGCCACGGCCACCCTGCTCCAGTTTCCGGAGTACGCATGAGCATCCTGGACCGTTACGCACAAGATCTGGAGGCCCTGGAAGCTGGGCAGCTGCGCCGCACCCGTCGCACCGTGGAGGCCGCGCGCGGGGTACGACTCACCGTGTCGGGTCGCGAGATGCTGGCCTTCTGTGGAAACGACTACCTCGGCATCGCGCAGCACCCAGCCCTCGTGGAGGCTGCTCAGCGAGCCGCCGCGCGCTGGGGCGTAGGCTCGACGGCCTCCCCCCTGGTGTGCGGCCACACGGCTTCCCACCAGGCGCTGGAGGAGCGGCTGGCCGCCTTCCTGGGCGTGCCGCGGACGCTGTACTTCCACGCAGGCTTCGGAGCGAACGTGGGCCTCGTGCCCGTGCTGGCCAGCCGCGACGACGCGCTCTTTTGCGACCAGCTCAACCACGCCAGCCTGATAGACGGCGCACGGCTGTCGCGGGCGCAGTTGCACATCTATCCCCATAACGACGTGCCGGCGTTGGCCGCGCTGCTGGAGCGCAGCGGCGCGGCGCGGAAGGTCATCGTCACGGATGCGGTGTTCAGCATGGACGGCGACATCGCGCCGCTGCCCGAGCTGCTCGCGCTGGCGGAGCGGCACGATGCGCTGCTGCTCATCGACGACGCGCACAGCTTCGGCGTGCTGGGGCCGAGCGGCCGCGGAACGGCGGCGCACTTCGGCCTGGCCTCGCCACGGCTTGTGCTCATGGGCACGCTCAGCAAGGCCGCCGGTGCCTCGGGCGCCTACGTCGCGGGCGACGAGCGCATCGTCGAATGGGTGATGCAGCGCGCCCGCAGCTACATCTTCGCGACGGGCGCCCCGGCCATGGTGACGGAAGCGCTGCGCGCAGCCGTCGATGTGATCGAGGCCGACGAGTGGCGCCGCGAGCGGCTTCGCCGGCACGTGGCGCACCTGCGCGAGGCGCTCGCCGATGGCCGCGCCGGTCGCCTGCTGCCCTCTGACACGCCGATCCAGCCCCTGGTCATCGGCGAAAACAGCGCGGCACTGGCGCGCATGGCTTCTCTGTGGGAGCAAGGGCTGTGGGTGCCGGCGATCCGACCGCCCACGGTGCCGGCAGGGACCGCGCGGCTGCGCATTACCTTGTCGGCCGCACACGAAGACGCCGATGTGCAGCGGCTGGTGCAAGCGCTGAACGCTTGATCAGGATTGATCAGGATTGATCAGGATTGATCAGGATTGATCAGGATTGATCAGGTCACCGCTTCGGCACGCTCGGGCGTCGTGATGGGGCCCTTGCCGCTGAAGCGATCGAGCGCCAGGTAGATCACCGGCGTGATGTACAGCGTGATGGCCTGCGAGAAGATCAGGCCGCCCACCACCGCAAGGCCCAGCGGCTGGCGCAGCTCCGCGCCGGCGCCCAGGCCCAGCGCGATGGGCAGCGCGCCCATCAAGGCCGCGAGCGTGGTCATCATGATGGGCCTAAAGCGCAGGATGCACGCTTGGCGTATGGCCTGCAGGGGCGGCATTCCTTGGGTGCGCTGCGCGTCGAGCGCGAAGTCGATCATCATGATGGCGTTCTTCTTCACGATGCCGATCAGCAGCAGGATGCCGATGGTGGCGATGAGCGTGAGGTCCATGCCGAAGAACTCGAGCATGAGCAGCGCCCCTACCGCCGCCGAGGGCAGACCCGCCAGGATGGTGATCGGGTGGATGTAGCTCTCGTAGAGCACGCCCAGCAGCACGTAGATCACGAGCAGCGCGGCCACGATGAGGATGGCCTGGCTGGCCTGCGAACTCTTGAACACCGCGGCGTCGCCGCCATAGCGCGTGATGATGGAGGCAGGCATGCGCAGCTGCTGCTGGGCCTGCTCGATCTTCGTCGTGGCGTCGCCCAGGGCCACGCCGGGCGGGAGGTTGAACGAAAGGGTCACCGCCTGCAGCTGGCCCACGTGGTTGATGGCCGTGGGCCCGACCGTGCGCTGCACCGTGGCGAATGCGGACAGGGGCACCAGCGCGCCGCTGGACGAGCGCACGTACACCTGGCTGAACGCACTCTCGTCCTCCTTGGCATCAGGCGCCACTTCCATGATCACTTGGTAGCTGTCAGCGGCCGTGTAGATGGTGGAGACCTGCCGCTCACCGAACGCGCTGAACAGGGCATTGCGAACATCGTCGATGGACACGCCTAGCGTGTTGGCGCGGTCCCGGTCGATCCGCAGCGAGGCCTGGAGGCCGCGCAGCTGCACATCGCTGGTCACGTCCCGGAATGCAGGGTCGGCCCGCAGCCGGTCCTGCAGTTTGGCGGCCCATTCCGCCAGCTCGTCGGCCTTCACGCTCTGGAGGATGTACTGGTACTGCGCCTTGCTGGACCGCCCGCCGAGCTGCAGGTTCTGGATGGGGCGCATGAAGACGGTGATGCCAGGCACATCGCGCAGCTTGCGGCGCAACCCCTCGGTCACTTCCTTCATGGACGCGCGCTGGCTGCGCGGCTTGAGATTGATGAACATGCGGCCGGTGTTCAGCGCGGAGCTGCCGCCGATGAAGGAGCTGACGGTCAGGATGTTCGGGTCGGCACGAAAGATGGCCGCGGCCTGTTCCTGCAATCGAACCATCTCGGCGAAGGAGACGTCCTCGGCGGCCTCGGTGGACACCTGGATCTGGCCGATGTCCTCCTCGGGGAAGAAGCCCTTGGGAATAGCCGCGAACATCCACGCCGTGGCGGCAAAGGTGGCCAGGGCCACGCCGAGCACGAAGCGACGGTGCGCAAGCGCCGCATCCAGCGTGCGCGTGTACAGGCGCAGCGTCGCGTCGAAGCCGCGCTCGAAGGAGCGCACCAGCGCGCCCGGGGGCTTCTTGTGCGCCTCGTCGCTGAGGTAGCGGCCGGCCAGCATGGGCACGAGGGTGAGCGACACGAAGGCCGACACCACGATGGCCAGCGACACGATGACGGCGAACTCGTGAAAGAGCAGGCCGATGACGCCCGGCATGAAGAAGATCGGGATGAACACGGCCACCAGCGAGCTCGAAATCGAGATGATGGTGAAGCCGACCTCGCGGGAGCCCTTGAGCGCCGCCTCGAAGGGCCGCATGCCCTCCTCCACGTGGCGCATGATGTTCTCCAGCATCACGATGGCGTCGTCGACCACCAGGCCGACAGCAAGCGTGAGGCCGAGCAGCGAAACGTTGTCCAGCGAGTAACCCAGGCCCCACAGGAGCGCCAGGGCTCCCATCAGCGAGACCGGCAGCGACAGCGACGGGATCACGGTCGCCACCACGCGGCGCAGGAACAGGAACATCACGAGCACCACCAGCGCGAGCGTGCCGAGCAGCGTGAGCGACACGTCGTGGATGGCCTCGCGCACGGAACGCGAGCGGTCGTTGACGGGCGTCAACCGCACCGACTCCGGCAGTTGCGACTGCAGCGACGGGAGCGCGGCGCGCACCGAGTCGACCACGCGCACCGTGTTGGCGTCGGGCTGGCGCAGCACGGCCAGGGTGATGGAGGTTTCGCCATTGAGGTCGGCCCAGCTCTTGACCGTCTCGAAGCTGTCTTCCACCTGAGCCACGTCGCGCAGGCGCACCGGGTTGCCGTTGCGCGAGGCGACGATGAGATCGGCGAACTCCGCCGCGTTGCGCAGCTGCCTGTTGGCCTGGAGCGTGAGGGTCTGCCGATCGCCTTCGAGCGTGCCCACCGGCGTGTTGGCATTGGCGGCACGCAGCGCGGCGCCGAGTTCGTCGAGCGAGATGTTGCGAGCGGCCAGCGCCTGCGGAATGACTCGCACGCGCACTGCATAGCGCTTCTGGCCAAAGATGTTCACCTGCGCCACGCCCTCCAGCGTGGACAGCGTGGGCGAGATCAGGTGCTCGGCGTAGTCGTTGAGGTCCGACAGGTTGAGCGAAGGAGAGGTCAGCGCGATGAGCAGCACCGGCGCGTCCGCCGGATTCACCTTGCGGTATGACGGCGGATTGGTCATGTCCTGAGGCAATGCGCGCTGTGCGCGCAGCAGCGCGGCTTGCACGTCCACGGACGCCGCGTCAACGTTGCGCCCTTCGTCGAACTCCAGCGTGAGCGAGGTGTTGCCGAGCGTGCTGCTCGAACTGATGAGCGCCAGGCCCGGGATGGTGGAGAACTGCTTTTCGAGCGGCAGCGCCACCGAGGAGGCCATGGTCTCGGGACTGGCGCCGGGCAGCGAAGCCGAGACGTTGATGACCGGCGTGTTGTAGCTGGGCAGCGCCGCCACCGGGATGCTGCGCAAGGCGATCACGCCGGCCAGGACGATGGCCAGGTTGAGCAGCACCGTCGTGACGGGACGGCGGATGAAGAGTTCCGAAAGGTTCATCGGGCCGCCGCGGCAATTCGTTCGCCGCCCCTGCTTGCGCTGGCTGGCGTGGGCTGAGCCGAGGGCGAGCGCTCGGTGACCGCCGTGCCCGGCCGCACGTTCTGCCGGCCTTCGACGATCACCCGCTCGCCCGCTTGCACGCCGGTGACGACTGCGTCCTGACCAGCGGCATACACGAGTTCAACGGGCCGCGAGGCGGCCTTGCCGTCGGCGTCCACCACGTAGACCGTGCGGCCGCGCGCGCCTTGCACGATGGCGGCCTGGGGAATCACGACAGCGCCCTTGAGCGTTTGCACGGCGAGCTTGACGCCGACATAGGCACCGGGCCACAGCACCTCGTTGGGGTTGTCGAACAGCGCCTTCACCTTGACCGTGCCCGTGCCGGGATCGACCACGTTGTCCACCACCTGCAAGCGGCCTTGCATGGCACCGCGGCCTTCAGGCAGCACGGCCGTCACGCTGCCGCCACCCGCACGCAGCGATGCAAGCGCCTGCGAGAGATTGCGTTGAGGCAGGTTGAAGGCGACGGCGATGGGGTCGAGCTGGGCGAGCGTCACCATGGCCGAGGAGGTTGGCGACACCACGCTGCCCGGCGCCACCGGGACCAGACCCGCCCGGCCGGCGATTGAAGCCACGATGCGCGTGTTCGACAGCGCCACGCGCGCGGCTTCCACCGCGGCCTTGTCCGCGACGACGACCGCGCGCTGTGTGTCGACCAGGGTGCGGTTCTGGTCGACCGCGACCTGGGAGACGAAGTTCTGCGCGTAGAGCTCCTGGCTGCGCGTCAGTTGGCGCTCGGCATCGGCCAGCGACGCCTGGTCCTTCTGCAGCTGGGCCTGCACACGCGCCAGTTCAGCGGCCAGCGCCCGGGCATCCAGGGTGAACAACAGCTGCCCCTGGCGCACGAACTGCCCTTCGCGGATGTGCACATGCTCCACGATTCCGCTCAGTTGCGGCCGGATCTCCACGCTCGTCAGAGGCGTGACCGTGCCGGTGGCCTCCAGCGTGACTGGCACGTCGCGCTGCTCCGCGCGTACCGTAGTGACACTCACCGCAGCGCGTGGCGCTGAAGCCGCGCCGCCAGCGCTGCCGCTGGCACCCTCTGGCCCTCGCGCGGCCGGGCTGCAGCCGCTGAGCGCGGCCGCGATCGCAGCGGCAACGATGACCGCTCCCCAGGAATTGCTCTTCATCCGGATTCAGACAAGCGTAGTGCCGGCGCGTTCGCGCGGCTGACCCACCATGCTCGCGGCGTGGTGTTTCCGAAGTGTTGCGCAAAGTGGGCAAAACGTTGCGGCGCGCCCACTTACCACCCCACGTCAGTCAGTGCTTGCCCGTCGAACCGAACCCGCCCTCGCCACGGTGGGACGCCTCGAACTCCTGCACTCTGCGAAAGCGCGCCTGCACCACCGGCACGATCACCATCTGGGCAATGCGCTCCATGGGTTGCACCGTGAAGGCCTCGCTGCCTCGGTTCCAGCAGCTCACCATCAGCGGCCCCTGGTAGTCCGAGTCAATGAGGCCGACGAGATTGCCCAGCACGATGCCGTGGCGGTGACCGAGCCCCGAGCGCGGCAGGATCATCGCTGCAAGGCCGGGATCGCCGATGTGGATGGCAATGCCCGTCGGGAGGAGCTCGGCTTGCCCGGGGGACAGCACCAGAGGAGTGTCGATGCAGACTCGCAGGTCGAGGCCGGCGCTGCCGGGGGTGGCGTAGGCCGGCAGGAAATCGGCCATGCGCGGGTCGAGGATCTTGAGTGCGATGTCGGTCATGAGGACGGTCCGGGTGCAAACCCGCGATGAAGGAAAGCGCTAGGCGCTCGCGCCGGCCAGGCGCCGAGCGATGTCCGCCACGAGGGCGCGGGCGAGAGTTAGCTTGTCGGCGCGCGGCAGTTCGCGTTCGTGCCGGGCATCGACGAGCAGCAGCGCGTTGTCATCGCGGCCGAAGGTGGCCGGGCCAAGGTTGCCCACGATGAGCGGCACCTTCTTGCGCTCCAGCTTTTCACGGGCGTGCTTGAGCACGTCGCGGCTCTCCGCCGCGAAGCCCACGCAGAACGGCGCATCGGGCAGGCGGGCCACCGCCGCCAGGATGTCGGGGTTTTCAGCCAGCTCGATGCTAGGCGCTGCCTTTCCGCCGACCTTCTTGATCTTGTGCTCGGCAAGCGTGGCCGGGCGCCAGTCGGCCACGGCGGCCGTGGCGATGAAGACATCGTGCGCCGGTGCGGCGGCCCACACGGCGTCGTGCATCTGCTGCGCGCTCTGCACGTCCACCCTTCGCACGCCGCGCGGCGTGGGCAGGTGCACCGGGCCGGCCACCAGCGTGACTTGCGCCCCCGCCTCCTGTGCCGCGCTGGCGATGGCAAAGCCCATCTTGCCGCTGGACAGATTGGTGATGCCGCGCACCGGATCGATGGGCTCGAAAGTGGGCCCTGCCGTGATGAGGACCCGCCGGCCCAACAAGGACTTGGGCTGGAAGTACGCCACCATCTCGGCCAGCAGCTCCTCGGGCTCCAGCATGCGGCCCTCGCCGACCTCGCCGCAGGCCTGGTCACCCTCGGCCGGGCCGAGGAGGACGGCACCGTCGGCGCGCAACTGCGCGGCGTTGCGCTGCGTGGCCGGGTGCGCCCACATCTCGCGGTTCATCGCGGGTGCAAGCAGCAGCGGGCAGCGCTCGATGGGCCGCGCCAGGCACAGCAGGCTCAGCAGTTCGTCGGCTCGGCCCTGCGCAAGCCTGGCCATGAAGTCGGCGCTCGCGGGAGCGACGAGCACGGCATCGGCCTGGCGCGTGAGGTTGATGTGCGCCATGCCGTTGGGCTCGCGCGGGTCCCACTGGCTCGTGTAGACGGCGCGGTTGGACAACGCCTGCATCGTGGTGGGGGTGATGAACTGCGCGGCCGCCTCGGTCATCACCACCTGCACGGTGGCGCCCTCCTTCACCAGCTGGCGCACGAGCTCGGCCGACTTGTAGCAGGCGATGCCGCCCGACAGGCCAAGCACGATGTGTCTGCCGGCAAGGTCGCGACGCGTTGCGGGGACGGGATCGGTGGGCATGGTCGGCGAATTATCGCGGCAGCCCTTTCGGTTCCCAGGCGCGCCGAACGGTCTTGCGCCGCATCGCGTGGACAGCCCGCAGGCAAGCCGGCAAGATGCCCCCTCCTGCAGTCCGAGGGGATCGGCGATGACCCTGCGTACTCCGCGTTTCATCCACACGGGCCAGGTCGATCGGGTCGCCGAGCGCGCCAGCGCCGCGGCGGGCTTGCTCGGCAAGCCGGCGCAGGCCTCGCCGAAGTACTTCTACGACACCCTCGGGTCGCATCTCTTCGACGCGATCACCGAGTTGCCCGAGTACTACCTGACTCGCAGCGAGGCGGCCATCCACGCCGAGCACGGCGCCGAGATGGCGCGCGAGATCGGCGCCGGATCGACCCTCGTCGACCTCGGCGCGGGCAACTGCGCGAAGGCGGCGCGTCTGCTTCCCCTGCTGGAACCCGCGCGCTACGTGGCCGTCGACATTTCGGCCGAGTACCTGCACGACGCCCTGCAGCGTCTGCAGCGCGAGCAGCGCGGGCTCGACATCGTGGGCGTCGACATGGACTTCTCGCGCTCGCCGGCACTGCCCGATGGGGCACTGCGGCCCGGCACCCGGCCGGTCTTCCTGTACCCAGGCTCCAGCATCGGCAATTTCTCGCCGGCGCAGGCCCAGGTATTCCTGCGCGGCGTGCATGCGCAGGCGCAAGGCGGCGGCCTGCTGATCGGCGTGGACCTCGTCAAGCCGGTAGCGGTGCTCGAAGCCGCGTACGACGACGCGCTGGGCGTGACCGCGGCCTTCAACCTCAACCTGCTGCGGCATTTGAACCGCCGCCTCGGCTGCGACTTCGACCCACGGCAGTGGACCCACGTGGCCTTCTTCAACCCGGAGCACTCGCGCATCGAGATGCACCTGGAGGCACGGCAGGCGCTGCAGGTGCGCTGGTTCGGCGGCGCGCGGGTCTTCGCCGAACGCGAGCGGCTGCACACCGAGTGCTCCTACAAGTACACGCCCGAACGGTTTGCCGGCCTGCTGGAGAGCGCGGGCTTCGAGAGGCCGCGCTGCTGGATATCGCGCGACGCGGGATTCGCCGTGTACTGGGCGCGGGCCTGACACGACCCAGGCCACATGGATCCCGTCCTGCTCTCTCGCGCGCAGTTCGCGGCCAACATCAGCTTCCACATCCTGTTTCCCGCCATCAGCATCGCGCTGGGCTGGGTACTGCTGTTCTTTCGCTGGCGCTGGCTGAAGACACATGATGACGCATGGATCGCCGCCTACCGCTTCTGGACAAAGGTGTTCGCACTGACCTTCGCGCTCGGCGTCGTGAGCGGCATCACGATGAGCTTCCAGTTCGGTACGAACTGGCCGGGCTACATGCAGAAGGTGGGCAACATCGCCGGGCCGCTGCTGGGCTACGAGGTGCTGACCGCGTTCTTCCTGGAGGCCAGCTTCCTGGGCATCATGCTGTTCGGACACGGACGCGTGAGCGAGCGAGTGCACTTCCTGTCCACGTTGCTGGTGGCGGTGGGCACCACGCTCAGCGCGTTCTGGATCCTCTGCCTCAACTCCTGGATGCAGACGCCCACCGGGTATGAAGTGCGCGACGGTGTGTTCCACGCGACGAGCTGGCTGGCGATCCTCACCAATCCTTCGTTCCCGCTGCGGCTCACGCACATGCTGATCGCCTCGCTGCTCACGGTGTGCTTCCTGCTGGCCGGCGTGAGTGCATGGCAGCTGCTGCGCGGCACGCCGAACGCCTCGACCGCCCGCGTGCTGCGCGTGGGTGTCACCGTTGCTGCGGTGATGGTGCCGGTGCAGGTGCTCGTGGGCGACCTGCACGGGCTGAACACGCTGGAGCACCAGCCGCAGAAGATCGCGGCCATGGAAGGCATCTGGCACACCGAACGGGGCGTGCCGCTGCTGCTGTTCGCCTGGCCCGACGAACAGGCACGGGCCAACCGCTGGGCGGTGGGCATTCCGCGCGCCGGAAGCCTGATCCTCACGCACGATTCCAACGGAGAGGTCAAGGGCCTGAATGAATTCCACAACGCGCACCCGCCCGTGGCCCCCGTCTTCTTCGGCTTTCGCGTGATGGTGGGCGTGGGTCTGCTCATGCTCGCGACGAGCTGGACAGCCGCGTGGATCGGGCGCCGCCGCGGCTGGGACGCCATGGCGCTGCCCCGCGGCCTGCTGTGGACCCTCGTGGCGATGACGTTCTCGGGCTGGGTGGCGGTGTTGGCCGGCTGGTACGTCACGGAGATCGGGCGTCAGCCGTACATCGTCTTCGGCCTCGTGCGGACGACCGAGGTGGCCACGGACGTGCCCGCGGGGATGATCGCCTCGACGCTGGCCATGTACGTGACGCTGTACGTGGCACTCGTGCTCGCGTACATCGCGGTGATCCGCTACCTGGCGGAAAAGACCGAGCGCGAGGAGCCCGCGTCCGCCGAACTGCACAGCAGCGCGGCGGTGGCGCGCTCCGTGGGGCACGCGACATGAACTTCGACGCCGCCCTGCCCGTGATCTTCATGGCCGTGATGGGCTTGGCGATGCTCACCTACGTGGTGCTCGACGGCTACGACCTCGGGGTCGGCCTGCTCCTGCCGCGTGCAAGCGACGACCAGAAGGACACCATGATCGCCTCGATCGGCCCCTTCTGGGACGCGAACGAGACCTGGCTGGTGCTGGGCGTGGGGGTGCTGCTGATCGCCTTTCCCACGGCGCACGGCGTCGTGCTCACGGCGCTGTACCTGCCCGTGGCCCTGATGCTGGTGGGGCTCATCCTGCGGGGGGTCGCCTTCGACTTTCGCGTCAAGGCACGGGACCGGCACAAGCCGCTGTGGAACCGTGCGTTCTTCGTGGGGTCGGCGCTGGCCGCGGCATCCCAGGGCTGGATGCTCGGGCACTACGTCAGCGGCCTGCAGCCCGGCTGGCAGTACCACATCTTCGCCGCGGCCATCGCGTTCGCGCTGCCCGCGGCCTACACGCTCATCGGCGCGTGCTGGCTCATCCTGAAGACCGAAGACGCCCTTCAGCGCCGCGCCGTGCACTGGGCCAAGCGAGCGTGGCTGCCGGTGGTCGTGGGCATGGGGCTGATCTCCGTGATCACGCCGCTGGTGAGCCCCACGGTGCGCGGGCGCTGGTTCAGCATGCCCGAGTTCATCGCGCTGCTGCCCATCCCGATGATGACGGTCGTGGCGTTGCTGATTCTGCGCGCACTGCTGAACACCGAGCGCGTGCTGGGCCGGCTGTGCTGGATGCCGTTCGCCCTGGTGGTGACGGTATTCCTGCTCGGGTTCTTCGGTCTGGCCTACAGCCTGTATCCGTACGTGGTGATGGACCGGCTCACGATCTGGCAGGCGGCGAGCAGCCCCGCGTCGCTCAAGATCATCCTCGCGGGCGTGGCCGTCTCGGTGCCCGCGATTGCGGCCTACACGGTGCTCGCCTACCGCGTGTTTCGCGGCAAGGCCCGCGACTTGCGCTACGCCTGAGCCTAGCTACTCTGGTGCGCTGTAGGCACCGCCGCGCAGGTCATCGTCGACATAGCCCTTGTAGCCCACGGCCCTCAGGCGGGCCGGCTCGTCATCGACCAGCCAGTCGTTGGTGTCGACACCGAGGTTGAAGTGCGAGTCGGGGTCGTAGGGGCTGCCGCGGCTTTGGATGTCGTCGATGTACTTCTGCATGTGGTCCGCCGCGCAGTCGAGGCGGTACTGGCGGATCTGCTGCTTGAGCTGGTTGAAGGGCGAGCTTCCGCGTGCGGCGTAGTCGAGCTCCTGCTTGATCCAGCTTTTCGCGGCGGCACAGCCATTGACGACCACGTCGGGCAGCGGCGCGGGTGGGGGAACCCGCGGCTCGACGCCCGCATCGAGAGCCTGCGTGCCGCCGTCGAGCGACGTCGGGGTTGCCTGTGGCGTGGCCTGCGACAGCTCGGCCAGCAAGCGGTCCCTCAGGCCGAATGCCGGGGGGTACAGGGGTTTGGGACCACCTACGGGTTTCATCTCCATGCCGATCTCCGCTCGCTCGCCAGGCGAAATGCTACGGCAAGGCGCTCGCGTGCGCTCGGCCGGCGCGGTACGACGGTGGCGACACCCAGGCCGGCCGTGAAGATCGCGGCCCACAGCTGCCCGGTGAGCCAGTAGACGATGCCGGCGAGGATCCCCATGGCGACGAGGGACATCCCCCGCCCCAGCAGGCGCCTAAGCAGCGGCCCGAGACCCACCAGCGGCAATGCGACCACGACCAGGGCGCTCGTCGCCATGCCCAGTTCGTCCATGTGCCCCTCCATGACGAAGGGCCGATTCTCGGGTGGGGTGCGCGACGCGGCGTCGCGGCCGCACCACGGTTGGGCCGCAGCAGGGCGCTAATCGCACGCCGTGGTGCCTCTCGAAGCGCATTCAGTGGAGGGTGGGCTGCACCTGCGGCATGGCGAACTCGCGGCCAATAACGGTGCGAGCGTAGAAGTAATTCAAGCGTGCGCGTGTGCTCAGCGCATCCAGGTCCACGCGGCCTGCCGCGTCACAAGGGAACGAGAAGGCTCGCCCTTCCTGGAACAGCGACCGGAAGAGAAGCTCGTACCTGGCTGCAGAGGAAGCGTTCATCTTGTGCTCCTTGAGACACCGGGGGTGATGTCTTTGGGTTGCACATCGATGAAGTGCGGTTCAGGCCGGGGCTCGCAACGACGGCACCGCCGTGCAAGGGTTCACGGTTTTCAGCGCAGGGCGCTGCAGGTGCCGTCGGGCCCGCGCCGAAAGCAGAAGTCCCCGGTGAGGCTGGAGCTTTCCCACGGCACCTGCACGCGCCCCGTCTCGCGCGCCACCGCGAGGCGCACCTGCTTGAAGAGCAGCTCCACCGGCAGGCCGGGAGACTGCATGGTGGCAATCAGATGCTTGGTGTAGAGGCTGTTCTTTTCCGTGGGGTTGTCCAGCGCCACGCCGCCTGGAGCGGTGGAGAAGGCCACCATGGAACCCAGCGGGGCCTCCACGGGCGCGAGGCCGGCCGGCGTGGCGCCACGAAATTTGAGGCGTCGGCCATCGGGGCCCACGATCTCGGTGCCCGAGAACGGGTTGTTGCGGCAGGCATCGAGGATGACGATGTTGATGCCGTGCTGCGTCGCGCCGAGTCGATCGAGCAGCTCGTTGAGGTCGGCGCTCTTGCCGGGCACCTCGTCCTCGGCGCGGATTTCGGTGTCCACGGGCAGCAGGTAATTGCGTCCCTTCACCTGCACGCCGTGGCCGGCATAGAAGACCAGCCGCACGCGCGCGTCGCGGCCGTTCACGGAGAACTGGCGGAAGGCTTCGATCATGTCGCGCAAGGTGGCGTTCTCATGCAGAGCGACCTCGAAGCCCAGACTGCGCAGCGTGCTCGCCATGGCCTGCGCGTCGTTCACCGGGTTCTTGAGCGGGCCCATGCGGTAGGCGCCGTTGCCGACGACCAGGGCGACTCGCCGCTCGATGGCCGGCACGGCTGGCTTCCATACGGGTGCGCCCGCCCACGCCGGCACCGCCGCCGCGGCAGCGAGTAGCGCGCACAGGCGGCGGCGTGATCGTTGCATCGCGCCGCAGCTCCTACGGTCGTGCTGGCAGCGCATCGACCACGGCCACGCCGTCGACGATGGGGCTGGCCTTGACCTTGTCCGTGACCGCCACCACCCGGTTGCCGGGCACGCGCACGTAGTAGTCGCCCAGCTGTCCCGGCCCGGCGGCGAAGCTGCCCTGGACTTCCACCAGCAGCAGGCGGATGTCGGCCTCGCGCGCATCGGGCTTGAAGTTGAGCTTGAGGAATGACCCCTGCTCCACCACGCTGCCCTGGATGGCGCGCAACTGGGTCGTGTCGTCTTCATGGCGCTGGGCGATCAGACCGGCGATCAGCACGGCCTGCAGCGCGATCACGCCCAGCGCGCCGGCGAACGCGGGGCGCAGCACGGGCTGTGGTACGAGCGAGCCCAGCCAGTCGGCCAGGCGGGCGAGCAGCGAGGATGTTGCAGCCCGCCGCGCGGGCTGCGGTGCGGGCCCTTCGGTGCGCATGCGCTGCAGCGCGCGCTCCATGCCGATCTCGCTGGAGACGGGGGGCACATCCTCGCGCAGCCGGGTTTGCAGCGAGCGGTACCAGTCCAGCTGCGCCCTGGCATGAGGATGCTCGCTCAGGTAGTCGTCCACCCAGGCGCGCTCACCCTCGGGCAGCGTGCCGTTCGCGTAGAAGGGCAGCAATTCGTCGAACCGGGTACTCATGGACTACGCTCCCGCCAGCGTCCCGCCTTCGCGCTGCAACAGCGTGGCCAGACAGTTCTTGAGCTTCAGGCGCGCATGGAAAAGGCGCGTCTTCACGGTGTTCTCTGGGCAGCCCTGGATCTGGGCCACCTCGGCCAGCGCGAGGCCTTCGTAGAACACGAGGTGCACGCACTCGCGATGATCATCCGACAGGCGCTGCATGCAATGGCGCACGCCCTCCTGCCGCTGCCGTTGGGCCAGCACTTCGAACGCGCCGGCATCCTCTGAGGGCAGCGTCTCGGCCACCGCGTCGAGGTCTTCGTGCTGCGCATCGGGCCGGCGTGCGCGCAACGCCATGAGCAGCTTGTTGCGTGCGATGCCGATCAGCCAGGTGCTGAACTGCGACTCGCCGCGAAAGCGCCCGGGCTGGCGCCAGACCTCATACAACGTGTCAGCCACGATTTCCTCCGCCTGTGCAGCGTCGCCGAGTTGCCTCAGCACGTAGGCATAGATCCGCCGCGAGTAACCGCGGTACAGCTCGCGAAAGGCGGCCTCGTCGGCCTGCCCGATGCGCTGGAGCAGGCGCAGCACCAGGTCGTTGTCCATGGTCGGCACGCCACGATGGCGACAGCAACGGAGTTGAGGACATGGTAGTTCGGCTCCTGATGACAACCATGGGGGTGTCCACGCAGGCATGTCCCTCACTCGCCACGGAACTGCACTCGGCGATTCTCGGCAGCCGCGGCGTCGCGGCCGGGCAGCGGCACATGTTCGCCACGCCCCACCGCGTGCAGGCGGGCAGCCGTGATGCCGTGCCGGGCCACGAGGTAGCCCTTCACGGCCTGCGCGCGGCGCTCCGAAAGCCTGTCGTTGTAGCGTTCGGAACCGGTGGCATCGGTATGTCCTTCGATCAGCACCGGCTGCGCCCCCGGCAATCTGCGGATGCCTTCGGCGAGCGCATCGAGCTGATCGCGTGCGGCCGGAAGGATCTCGGCCGAGTCGAAGGCGAACTGCACCGGCAGCGACAGCGCCGAGGGCCGCGAGGCGGACGGTGCGTCCGCGGCCGCCATCCCTTGTGCGGAAGGCGGGTCGTCGAGCAGGCGCAGCGAGCGCATCTTGATCGCAGGCCGGGGGGTTGCCGAGGGGTCGAGGATGCGCGCGACCTCGTTCGGGTCGACCGCCTCATGCGCTCCGTACACCCGCACGTCTTCGGCATGGGCGCAGACGGCGGCAAGTGCGAGCAGGTTCGCAAGGAGCGGCATGCGAGCCATGTGGATCTCCAGGGATCATCGATGAGGCTGGGTTGCAGGAGGCGGCGCAACGGTTCAAGGTCTTTACGAACCACGGGCCCGCTCGTCGCTGGCGTGGAGCTCACCTGGGCTGCACGACGAAGCTCTCATGGGCGAGCACGCCGCCGGCTGCATCGACGAAGGCGCGGCGCAGCTGATCCAGCGAGGCCACGGGCAGCGGGGCGAAGTCGCCGTCGTTCAAACCCTCGGGCAACCGGGGCAGCACGTCGCGCTCGGTGGCAAAGCACGACACCGTCTCCGGCACGCCCTTGGGATTCATGCGGATTTCAAAGCGCATCGCGCCGGGCAGCTCCACACCCTCCACCGGATCCACCCGCGAATCGCGATGGAAGCGGTTCGGGAAGAAACGGCTGATGCGCCGGCTTTCGTCTTGCAGGAAGCAGTAGACGTGCGCATCGCGGCTGGGCTTGACGGTGAGCCGCACCGCCTCACCGCGAGCGTAGCGGCTCGCGCGGTTCGCGGCGGCCACCTTCAACACCAGCGGCTGCGCGGGCGGCGCCGACACGGCGGCTGCGGATGGGGCCACGGCCTGAGGCTGGGCCGCGGCCGGCACGGGCTGCACCTTGGCCGCGAGCTCGCGATGATTGGCGCGCAGGTAAGACCGCAGGAGGTCCTGCGAGAGCTTGGGTTCGCGACTCAGGCCAAGCGCTTCGCGGTAGCGGGCCACGGCCTCCTTGAGCTGCGGGTTCACCACCCCGTCCACCGGGCCGTCGTAGACGCGGCGCAGCCGCAGCTGCTGCTGGAAGTACCCGATGATCTCCGCAGGCCGCGCCGCCATCGCGTCGTACCAGTCGCGGATCTCGGCGGTCACCTCGGGGTTCTCGTCGGTGAACCCCAGGCAGGTCCAGTACGGCACCCTGGCCAGCCGGCCGAAGAGCTCGATGGTGCCCAGCTCCACCAGCCTGCGCATCGCCTGCGCCTGGCCTTCTTGCGCTCCCGCCGCGATGCTGAAGGGGACACCGAACTTCCGGATCCCCCCCACCCCCTCCCCGCCCTGGCCAGGCCGGCCCAGACGGACCTGGTTGCGCGCGGCGATGCCCGGCACCACCGTGCGGTCCTGCGTGGCCAGCAGCGTGAGATCCACGCCGAGCATCGAGCTGGCCGCCGTGTCGTCGATGCGGCTCACCGAGGCGCGTATGGCGTACTGCGGCGCGACGGCGAAACCGTCGCGCTGGCTCGCCTGGGACTGCCCATAGGGCACGAGCCGGATGGCCCGGCTTCGCCGCGTCATGTCGGACACGGCGGAGACGAGCATGTCCCCGGTGCCCGCTTGTGCCTTTGCGGTCGTGTCGGGCGGGTCTTGGACGAGCACCGCGAGGTCCCGCGTGCCGTAGTCGAGCAGGAGGCTGTCCATGCAGCGCAGGCCGGCCGAGAAGTCGACCACCGCGCGCGCCGCCTGGGCGTCCTCAGATCTAGGCGCCGTGCCATCCCCCCGGTCGGGCGTGGCGCAGGCGGCCAGCGCAGCGGCAGCGAGGGCAGAGGCGCCGCAGACCATTCCACGAAAGGACGGCAGCCTCATGACTGCCCATCCTTGACGGCCTTCGTGGCCGGAGGCACAGGCGCCGCAGTGGCAGCCTGCGCGCGGCTCAACACCAGCACGCCTGCTGCGATGACGGCCACGGCCAGGGCGCCGGCGGCGAGCAAGGTGGCCAGGGGGTTCGGGAACTGCGTCATGGCGGAGGGTCTCGTGTCGAAAGGCCTCCCGTCAGTTGCACGACACGCCCGCTCGGTTCGCGACTTAAGTCACGGGGCACCCTCCTGAGTCAACGCAGGGCCGCCCCAAGTTGACTTGTCCCCTCCTGGGGCAGAAACGTCGAAGACGTTTCCTGGGGGCGCTCTTCAGCACCTTCTCACTGCGCCACCTCGATGAAGGTCACCGTGTAGGCACCGTTGATCTTGTCGGCCTGGAACCTGACTTTGTCGCCGACCTGGATCGTGTCGAGGAGCTTCGGATCCGAAACACGAAACACCATCGTCATGCCTGTCATGTCGAGGTTCGGGATCGGGCCGTGCTTCAGCGTGACCTTGCCCAGTTCCTTGTCGACCTTGCGTACCTCGCCGTCCACCGCGTCCGCAGCCGAGGCGGACATTTCTGGCCCGTGATGAGCCACATGGCCGCTGGTGCCTTGTGCATAGGTGGTGGCGGAAAAAGACAACGCCAAAAGAGCGAAAAGGCAAGACAGCTTCATCCTGAGCTCCTTGGATTGGTTTCCGTATCGGTTTCCTGGTTGGCCGCCGGGGCGACGATCAATCCTCATGCGATGCGGCGGCTTCATTTCACGGTGACCTTGCCGACCATGCCGGCCTCGAAGTGCCCGGGTACCAGGCAAGCGAAGTGAAACTCGCCCGGTCTGGTGAACTGCCAGACGATGTCGCTGCTCATGCCGGCCTTCACGTGCGCCATGTAGGGCGCGTCGTGCTCCATGTCGGGGAACTTCTTCATCTGCTCGGCATGCTCGCGCAGCTCTTGCGCCGTACCGATCACCATCTCGTGCAGCACCGCCCCCTTGTTCGCGACCACGAAGCGCACCGTCTCGCCGAGCTTGACCGTGATGTCGGAAGGCGTGAAGCGCATCGCATCGGACATGTCGACCTCGATGGTTCGCGTGACCTTCCTCGGATCGCCCTCCTGCCCGAAATCGGTCTTCTCGACCACAGCGGGGTTGTACGGCCTTGTGCTCGCAACGTGGCCTTCCTTGCCGTGCGACCAAGCGCCGCTCGACGCCATGGCGAAGAGCGTCGCGGCGACGGCACTCCTGATGCAGCTGTGGTTCATCGGATCATCCCTTCATGTGTCAATGGCCAGCGTGGCCGCCAGACGGTTTGCGAACGTTCAAGGTCTTCGCATCGGCCTTCGGAGAGGAAGCGCGCGCGGACTGTTGCAGCTCGCCCGTGAACTCGTAGGCCACCGTGCCCTGCGGATGGCTGTAGGCGCCCGGGTCCTTGTAGTCGCCCGGTCGCACGTCGTCGCGCACCTTCACGACGCTGAACATGCCGCCCATCTCGATCGGACCGAACGGGCCGGTGCCGGTCATCATGGGCAGCGTGTTGTCGGGCAGCGGCATTTCCATCGCGCCCATCTCCGCCATGCCCTTGTCGCCCATGACCATGTAGTCGGGCACGAGCCGCGCGATGCGCTCGGCAACGCCGCGGTGGTCCACGCCGATCATGTTGGGCACGTCGTGCCCCATCGCGTTCATGGTGTGGTGCGACTTGTGGCAATGGATGGCCCAGTCGCCCGCGACCGCATCGAACTCGAACGCTCGCATCTGGCCGACCGCGACGTCGGTCGTCACCTCGGGCCAGCGGGCCGATGGCGGCACCCAGCCGCCGTCCGTGCCCGTCACGACGAAGTGCGGCCCGTGCATGTGGATGGGGTGGTTCGTCATCGTGAGGTTGCCCACGCGCACGCGCACGCGGTCGCCCGAGCGGCACACGAGCGGGTCGATGCCCGGGAAGACGCGGCTGTTCCACGTCCACAGGTTGAAGTCCGTCATCTCGTTGGTGCGCGGCGTAGCGCTGCCCGGCTCGATGGCATAGGACGCCAGCAGGAATGCGAAGTCACGGTCCACCCGCATGTGACGCGGGTCGCGCGGATGGATGATGAACAAGCCCATCATCCCCATCGCCATCTGAGTCATCTCGTCGGCATGCGGGTGGTACATGTGGCTGCCCGATCGCTGCGGCGTGAACTCGTAGACGAAGGTCTTGCCGGGCGGAATGTGCGGCTGCGTGAGCCCGCCCACCCCATCCATGCCCGAAGGCAGCAGGACGCCGTGCCAGTGCACCGTGGTGTGCTCCGGCAGCTTGTTGGTCACGAAGATGCGCACGCGGTCGCCTTCGACCACCTCGATCGTCGGGCCTGGGCTCGAGCCGTTGTAGCCCCAGAGGTTGGCCTTCATGCCAGGCGCCAGCTCGCGCACCACCGGCTCGGCCACGAGGTGGAACTCCTTGACGCCGTGGTTCATGCGCCAGGGCAGCGACCAGCCATTGAGCGTAGCCACGGGGTTGAAGGGGCGGCCGGTGTTCGGCACCGGCGGCGGCTGCGTGGTGGGCGACGTCTGGTAGGCCGCTTCCGGCAGCGTCGCGGCGCCGGCTCGGCTCACAGCGCTCGCGCCGAGGGCCACGGCACCGGCCGCCTTGAAAAAGGTTCTGCGGTTGGACATGAGGTGATCTCTCAGTGGCCGGCGGCCGTTTCGGCCGACGGCGCAGGTGCGATGGGCAGTGCCGTACCGGAGCCCGGTGAGCGGCCGGTCAGTGCGGTCTGGAGGTTCGTCTCGGCGATCCAGAAGTCGCGCAGCGCCTGCACGTACCCGGTGACGCCGAGCACCTGTTCCCGAGAGTCGGCAAGCAACTCGAACACGCCGATCAGCATGCCGTTGTAGCGAAGCAGGTTTTCCTCGGAGATGCGCCTGCGCAGCGGAACGACTTCATCGCGGTAGTGCTTCGCCAGGTCGTACGCGGTACGGTAGGTTGAGTACGACTCGCGCACCTCGGAGCGCGCATTGACGGCGACCTCGGCCGCGCGATGGACCGCCTGCATGTAGGTGGCCTCGGCGCGGGCAGCGCGGGCCGAGCCGAAGTCGAAAAGCGGCAGCGGCAGCTCGATCTCGTAGCCGTTCTTGCGGTGCTCCGCGGACTCGCTCTTGTTGCGGTAGCCCAGTTCCAGGCCGTCGACGAAGCGGGTGGCCTTCACCAGGCCCAGCGATCGAGCGGTCGCCTCGGTGGCACGCCTGGCCATCAGCACGTCGAGCCGCTTGTCGATGGCCTTGCGCTCGGCGTCCTGCGGATCGATCAGCTCCTTCGGCAACTCGGGCAGGCGCTCGGGCAGCTTGAAGCCAACCTGCCCGCCCGAGAGCCCCAGGAGTCGCGTCAATCGCTCTCGATCGGCGAGCGCCTGGCGCTGCGCCCGGGCGAAACCCGCCGTGGCCTCGGCGTAGTACGCCTGCTCGCGCATCTGCGCCAGCTTGTTGAAGTTGCCGGCGGCCACCATGCGCCTGGCCAGTTCGTTGGACGCGTCGGCCGCCTCCTTGACCTGCCGGAGGTACTGGACCATCTCCTGCGAGGACACGGCGGCGAAGTAGGCGCGCCGGGTTTCGGAGGCGATGGCGATGGCGTCATCGGCCGCCTGGTACTGGGCCTGCTCGAAGCGGCGCTGCTGTACCTGCCGCGCCGCAGGCATCGTGAGCAGGCCCAGCACATCGACCATGAGTCCGCGCTCGATTTCGACGGCGCCGCTGCCAAGCGCCATGCGGCCGAAGGTGAAAACGGGGTTGCGCAGCCGCCCGGCTTGCACCAGATCCGACTCCGCGATGCCGAGCTGGCTGAGGCTCGCCTGCAGGCCATGGTTGTTGAGCAGCGCGAGTTCGACGGCGGTATCGGCGGACAGCGGCTGCTCGAGGATCTCCGCGATGCGGGCGTGCATGCTGTCGGCGTCGCTGCCCCTACGCTGCAAGGCCACCGTGTGGCCGGTTCGCTCCTTCGTCAGCTCGGACACGGTGTTCATCCCGCCGTCCGGCGAGAACGAGGCGCAGCCTGCAAGGAGGAGCGCTGCGCTGGCGGAGGCGAGCCGGCGCACCATGAATCGGTTGTGCATTTGGTTCGAAGCATTCGAATCGCCGACATCCACGTCGGCGGATACCCGTGCGATTTACGCACGAACCCCATCAGGCCTCTCGCGGAGGCCTCACTGGGTCAGATGCTTCGTGGAGGACGCTCCTGGCCGTCCGAGAGGAAGCTCGGCGCAGGGACGGTGAGACGGGGAAAGGTGGCCGCGCCGATGGCACACGGCTCGGGCACGCCTTCGATGACGCGCACCAGGGGAGTGGCCGAGCAGGATGCCGAGCACAGGTTGCAACGGTCCGGGGTCGACTCCTCATGCCCGTGCGCCGCGGCGCTGCCATGGAATGCCCGATCGTGCCCGTGGGCGGCCTGGTGGTTCGCAGCGTCGTGGGCTGCGCCGTGGGCCTTGCTCTGCGTGAGAGCGCCGACTGGTGCGCACGGCATGGCGACCGCCATTGCACCCCGTGCGGGGAGCAGGACGGCAAGCAAGACCAGGATCCAGACGCGCAGGAGCTTCACGGCGGGCGAGGTTGGCAAAAGGCTTTGTCGGGAAGGGAGCGACGCACTAGAAAAGGTTCACTGCCGGGGGATGCCGCCGGCGCTCGAACGTCGACGGAGCGCGCGCGGGACTTCATGGTGCGCACGCTGCTTGGCTCCGGTCGGAACGGAGGCCGCCTCCGACTGCAGCATCTCGATGATCGGGCACTCCGGACGGTCGTCACCCCGGCAGCAATGGACCAAATGCTCAAGCGCAGCCTTCATGGCCAAGAGGTCCTGCGCCTTCTCCTCAAGCTCCTCAATGTGCTGCTGGGCCAGCGTCTTCACGACACGGCTGGGCCGGCGGCGGTCCTGCCAAAGGCTCACCAGCTTCGCGATGTCAGGGATCGAGAACCCGAGGTCCCTCGAGTGGCGGATGAAACGCAGCGTCTGCACGTCCGCATCGCCGTACTGCCGGTAGCCTGACTCCGTCCGGCGCGGCTGCGGCAGCAATCCCACTGCCTCGTAGTGGCGGATCATCTTGGCCGACACACCCGACGCGGTGGCCGCCTGACCGATGTTCAGCATGGATGGCGCTCCTTTCTGGACTGGCCTGCTGCACAGGCTAAACCCTCCCACCGAGGGAATGTCAAGTGCCGGCCGCATGTACTTCGCTTGACCTTCCGACCATGGGAAGCCGAAGACTTTGCGCCACCAACCGCGTAAGGAGTCCCATATGCAAGTCTTCGGAGCCGATGACATGACCTGCAGCCACTGCGCGAACACGACCACCGTTGCGCCGGCCGGCAAGGAAACCGAATACACGTGTCCGATGCACCCGCAAGTGCGCCAGATGGGACCGGGGAACTGCCCCATCTGCGGCATGGCGCTCGAGCCGGTGCTGGCTACGGAAGATTCGGGCGTCAGCCCGGAGCTGCGCGACATGAGGCGCCGGTTCTGGATTGGAGCGGCGCTCACGCTCCCCGTGTTCGCGTTGGAGATGGGCGGGCACCTCGCCCAGCTGGGGCATCTGCTGGGACAGCAGACGTCCAACTCGGTTCAGCTGCTGCTCGCCACGCCGGTGGTCCTTTGGGCCGGCTGGCCGTTCTTCGTGCGCGCAGCCTCCTCGCTCAAGCACCGCAGCCTCAACATGTTCACGCTCATCGCCCTCGGCACGGGAGCTGCGTGGGTCTACAGCATGGTGGGGACTCTGCTTCCGCAGGCGTTCCCCTCCGAGATGAGACTTGCCGACGGCGCGGTTCAGGTCTACTTCGAGGCCGCGGCTGTCATCACGGTGCTGGTGCTGCTCGGGCAGGTACTGGAGCTGCGGGCGCGCGAGAAGACATCCGACGCCATCAGGGCCTTGCTCGGCCTGGCACCGAAGACGGCGATCAAGGTGCGGCCAGACGGCACGGACGAAACCGTTCCTGTCGACACCATCCAGGTCGGCGATCGGCTCCGGGTGCGCCCCGGCGAGAAGGTTCCAGTGGACGGCGAACTCGTCGAGGGCAAGGGCAACGTCGACGAATCCATGGTGACCGGCGAACCGGTCCCGGTCGCCAAGACGGTGGCATCGAAGGTCACCGCCGGCACGATGAACCAGACCGGCGGCTTCGTGATGCGCGCAGAGAAGGTGGGCGCCGACACCTTGCTCTCACAGATCGTCCACATGGTCGCCGCCGCCCAGCGCAGTCGTGCGCCCATCCAGCGCATGGCCGACCAGGTCGCCGGCTGGTTCGTTCCAGCCGTCATCGCCGTGGCCGTTCTCACCTTCGTGGCGTGGCTGGCCTGGGGCCCCTCGCCTGTCTTCAACTACGCGCTCGTCACCTCCGTCGCGGTGCTCATCATCGCCTGCCCCTGTGCTCTCGGACTCGCGACGCCGATGTCCATCATGGTGGGCGTGGGCCGTGCAGCACAGCAAGGCGTACTCATCCGTGATGCCGAAGCGCTGGAGCGCATGGAAAAGGTCGATACGCTGGTCGTCGACAAGACCGGCACCCTCACGGAAGGGCGACCCAGAGTGGTTCATGTGCAGCCCGCACCGGGCTTCGATGCGGATGAAGTGCTGCGCAAGCTCGCGAGCGTGGAACGCGCCAGCGAACACCCCCTTGCGCAGGCCATCGTGCACGATGCAATCGAGCGCCGCATGAATCTGTCCACGGTGGCTGATTTCGACTCGCCCGCGGGTAAGGGCGTTGTCGGGACGGTGGACCGCGTGGCCGTGGTATCGGGCAGCGCGAAGTTCCTCGCTGAAGCGGGCATCGATGCCGCACCGCTGGAGGTGGCCGCGGAAGAGCAACGTGCAAGAGCAGCAACCGTGATCTACGTGAGTTTGGCCGGCAAGCTGGCGGGCTTTGTAGCGATTGCCGACCCGATCAAGGACACGACACCGCAAGCACTGGCTGCCCTGAAGGCGGCGGGCATGCGCATCGTCATGCTGACCGGAGACGGCCGCACGACGGCCCAGGCCGTGGGCCGGCAGCTGAGCATCAACGAGGTCGTGGCCGATGTGCTCCCGCAGGACAAGGCCGCCCATGTGCAACGGCTACGGGCACAAGGCCGCGTCGTCGCGATGGCAGGCGATGGCGTCAACGACGCCCCGGCCTTGGCCGCGGCCGAGGTCGGCATCGCGATGGGCACAGGGACCGACGTCGCGATGGAAAGCGCCGGCATCACGCTGCTCAAGGGCGACCTGCTCGGCATCGTGCGCGCCCGCCAGCTCTCACGCGCGACGATGCGCAACATCCGCCAGAACTTGTTCCTGAGCTTTGCCTACAACGTGGCGGGCATTCCACTGGCGGCCGGCGCCCTCTACCCGCTCTTCGGCCTGCTGCTGTCGCCCGTCGTCGCGGCGGCCGCCATGGCGCTGTCGTCGGTGAGCGTCATCAGCAACGCGCTGCGCTTGAAGACCCTGCGGACCGGTTGACGTTTCCGCACGCAGTTTTCCGCTCTTCAAGGCCCGACCTTGAACTCCACCAGCTCGAAGGTCGTCGATTCCTTCAGCACCTCGCCGACGCGGGTGGACACGGTGTACTTCACGGTCCTGCGTACCTGCGGCGAGTACCAGGCGACGTGCTCCGTGACCACCCCTGCACGCGATGCGCCGCGAGTCGAGACCTGCCCGCGCAGCACCACCTTGATGGCGCGGAACTTCCCCGCGCCAACCACCACCTCCTCCTCGCCCTCGACCCGGCCGCGCAGCGGCAGGGTCAGGTGCTCCACGCGGCGAGGCACGTCGGGCAGTACCTGCCCCGGCTTGAGGGCGCCCGAGGCGAGCAGGTACGGCGAGAACTCCGGCGGCGTCAGGTTCCAGCCCGGCAGTTCGTGGAAACCCGGCTGCAGCGGCGCGGTCGCGGTGCGTAGCCGCGTGTCGGAGGTCGTGCTCCAGGTTTCCGTCACGCCTTCGGGGCCGACGCTCTCGACCTGCGCGGTAAGGAAGAGGTCACCGAGCCGGAACTGGTCCTGCACCCGGTAGCGCCAGCGGTCGCCCGGCCGCGGCAGGCCATCGCGCTGGCTTCCGGGTGCGGAGGACGAGGCAGGCGGCGGGGTGCCGAAGGCGGCCAGACGCGTTTGCGCCAGCGCGGCGAAGCGGCCGTTGGGGTACTGGCGCAGGTAGGCCTGGTACTCGTCGGCCCGTGTCGAGGCCTGGATGCTGTTCCAGAACGCCAGCTCGCCCGCGGCGTCGATGTCGGCGGCAGCCTCGCGAACGGACGCGACACCCGGCACGAAAGCGAACTCGCCTTGCAGCGACGAGCTCTCCCACGGCACCTGCTGCTCGCCTGTGTCCCGAACGACGCCTTCCCGGACGCGCTTGAACACGTGCTCCACCGGCAGGCCCGGGGTCAGCAGGTGCTTGGCCAGATGCAGGGCATACAGGCTGTTCGCGCCGCCGCCGCTGTCGGCGGCGAGCTTGCCTGGCGCAGTGGCGTAGGCCAGCAGAGTGCCGACCGGGGCGTCCATCTGCGCAAGGCCTTGCGCCTTGGCACCGGTGCGACCGGCGAACGGGTTGTTGCGGCAGGCGTCGAGGATGACGATGTTCACCCGGCTTCGAGCCGCGGACATGCGCCCGAGGATGAAGCCCAGGTCCAGCCCCGCGATGGGGATCTCGTCCTCGCTGCGGATGTCGGCATCGGTGGGGATGAGGTAGTTGCGGTCGCGCAGCTGCAGCCCATGGCCAGCGTAGTACAGCACCGCCACCGCGTTCTCATGCAGCCGAGCGCCGAAGCCGCGCAAGGCGTCGACGAGCGCGCCCCGGTCGAGGTCCTCGCGCAGCTCCACCGCGAAACCCGCCTGGCGCAAGGCCTGCGCCACCAGGCGTGCGTCGTTCACCGGGTTGTCCAGTGGATCGGCGCTGCGGTAGGCCGCGTTGCCGATCACCAGCGCGACCCGCTCCTCGGCGATTGCCGTGCCGCGCATGCGGTCGGCGCCGAGCACTGTCGCAGGCAGCCACGCGGCCAGGAGCAGCCAGCCGAGCAGGAGGCGCCGGAGGCGGGTCATGTCCTGCCCCCCAGCATTGCGGCCGTGGCCGAGGGCGGGGGCAGCGACTCGAAACACTCGAAGAGCTCGGGCTCGCCGGCGTCGCCGCACCACCAGACCGTCGTCTGGCCGTCCAGGCAGACGTTGAGCACGCGCGCCGCGAGAACCTGGGCAGGTTCGTCGGGGGGGTGCCGCCCCTGAGACGACAGCCGGGCCAGGGACTGCTCCAGTTCGGCGATGGTGTAGTCGAGGTCCAGCACGCGGCGCGCCGCGGCATCGGCGGCGGCGAACCAGCGACTGGCCGCCAGGGCTTCGTCGAGCCGGTCCATGGGTTGCGCCAGGGTGAGCGGAAAGTGCCGCCCCACCCGGTCCACGCTCGGCATGAGCAGCCCTCCCCAGCCCTGCTCATCCATGACGCCCGGCGCGAGCCAGAACCGACGGATGGGAGCGACCAGGTAACCGGCAAGCCATCCCTCGCCCTGCTCGGCGCGCGCCTGCGCCAATCCGGCCTGCAGCCACCCATCCCAGCGCCGGATGAAGGCATCGGGCAACCGCCGTGAGGCGAAGTCGCCCACGTTCGGCAGCTTGCCGAACCAGCCGGGTGGGTCGCCGGAGTTCATCTTCACAACCGCGATGGACACTGGAACTGCTCCAGCTCACGCCGCAGCAGCGGGTTCTGCGGCGATGCGCTGCGCACCTCGAAACGGGCCTTGCGTCCCTGCACGTCGAACACCAGCTGCACGCGGTCCGGAGTGGCGCCCGGATCGACGCGCACGCGGTCGAGCAGCCGGAACAGCGCCCACGGACCCTGGAACTCGAAGCCCGGCCCCGCCGATCCACCGGCAGGCACGACGCGCAGCACCACGCCCCCCTGGCCGGGCCCTGGCCAATGCACGGCCTTCGCGTCACGGGCACCCGGCTTGAAGCGCAGCGCCTGACCGTCGACATCGAGCGCGAACTCGGTCACCCCGGCGTCGAGATCGAGGAGCCGGAATTCCAGCCGTGTCCCCAGCTGCCGGCCTCCCTGGTCGAAGTACGTCTCGCGGATAACGTGAGCCTGCTGGAACGGCTGCAGCGTCTGCGTACCCTGCCCCGCCGTGCGCCAGCTCCAGGGACGCGAGGCAGTGTCGACGTGGGGTGCCAGATGCCGCTGGAAGAAACCGTCGACCAGTCCGCCGGTGGCGAAGATGCGGGCGAAGTCCTCCCGCGTCACCTCCTGTGCCGCCGCGCGCGACAACGGATAGCGGCCGGCGACGGCCTGGAGGCAGGCCGGCCCCAGCTCGCCAGCCACCTGGCGCGCGAGCGGCTCGCGGGTCGCCGCGAATACCTGCGCCCCGCTGCGCCCGGCCAGCTCGGCGAGCAGGCCTCGCACCGGCTCGGGCGCCCGCTCGGTGGCAGCGAGCAGCTCGCGCTGCGCCTCGCCGGGCGGCGGCAACGCGCGGCGCCGCTGTGCATCCTCCACTGCTGCGAGATGCGCCGAGAGCTTGCCCAGCAGTGCCCGCAGCTCGTCCATCGCGGAAGCAGGACCCGCGACGAAGCGCTGGAGCGCCTCGAAGCGAGGGGCGGCCACCGGCTCCTCGCCTGCCGCCGGCACGGCGCCGCCCGGCGGCATGGCCTGCGACACGCTCACCTCCCGCACCACCGCGCGCAGCAGCCCCACCAGGGGGGAATCGGGGCGGGCCAGCACGCCGGCCAGTTCCCCGGTCGCCGACAGCGTGGGCGTGGGCGCCAGGCGCAGGTCGGCGATGAATGCCGTCCAGCGTTGCTCGTAGTCCGCGCGATACAGCGCCTGTACCTCGGCGGCCAGAGCCCGGCGGGCGGCCGGATCGGCGGCGAGCGGATCCGGCGTGCCCAGCACCCAGCCTGCCTCCGCCGCGAACTGACGCAGCACCTCCTGGATGCGCGAGGGCACCGCCCGACGCCACCCGGCCCCCGTATAGAGCGCCGACACAGCCGCCAGCGGCCGGCCGTCGGCGCTCACGAAGACCCGCTGCGCCCCGGCCCCCACCGCTGACTCCACGCTGAAAGGCACCACGTCGGGCCCCAGGTCCATCTGCTTCAGCCGCGCATACGCCCGCTGGGCTGGCGCGACGCCCGCCACCAGGCTGCGCACGGCCGCCACCAGCTGAGGGTCGGCATGTGCGGGGGCGCCGACCTCGCCGCTCGCCAGCAGGCGGTCGAGGTGGCGCCGCAGCGACTCGCGCTGCTCGTGCCGCACGGTAGCCGGCAAGGTGGCGTCCCAGTCGGCCTGCAGGTAGGCCCGCAGGGCCTGCGCGTCGTAGTGCCGGCCGCCGAAGAGCATGAGGTAGGCCTTGAGCGTCTCGTACACGAGCGCCACATGCGCCCGGTCTCCGGCACGCAGGCGCTGTTCCAGGCGGGCGGCGATGCGAGGCAGGAAGGCCTCGCGCAGCGTGCGCTCGTACGCATCGCCCGCGGCGACCCCAAGCATCTCGCCGCTGTCCAGGCCGATGTCGTAAACCACTGCTCGCCGCAGGGACGCACGGTCCGCTCCCGCGAGCGAGGCCAGTGTGTCGAGCGCCGGCAGCACGGCCACGAGGTCGCTGGCCGGTGCCGCTGCAGCGGCAGACGCGTGCTGCTGCAGCGCCGGTATGCGCGCAGCGACCTCGGCCACCTGCACGCGCTGCTCGGCATACGCGCGCCACGCCAGCACGGAGACCCCGACGAGCGCGAAGGCCGCTGCTGCCACCACACCCCATTCGAGCTGCGCACGCCTGCGCTGCCACCGCAGGTTGGTACCGGCCAGGCCCGCCTCGCCGAACACCACCTCGCGCAGCAACCGGGTCACGAAGAAAGTCTTCCCGCTGGGCCGCGAGGGCGCGACGATGCGTCCGGACAGCCCCAGTGCCCGGGCCAGGCCACCAATGGCACGGTCCATGGGCGTGCCTTCCTGCGTGGCGCTCGTGAAGTACACGCCGCGGATGCTCGCCCGCAGCTCGGGCCGCATCTCGCCCAGCATGGCCTGCAGGGTGTCCGTGAGGGTCTGGCGCAGCAGGCGCCACTGCGGGGGGAAGCCGTACACCGCGGCGCGCCGCTCGCGATCGCGCTCGCCGTGCAGCCGGTCGAGCAGGCAATCGTTGAGCCGTTTTTCGAGGGCGGCGAACTCGCTCGCCATGCGCGACAGCGACAGCGGCCCCTCGCCCGACGCGCCGGGCTCGTAGGGGAATGTCACGCCCCACACCTGCGAGCGCTCGTCCTTGTCGAAGTCGGCGAAGAACTCCATGAAGCCCGCGAGCAGATCGCACTTGGTCACCATCACGTAGACCGGGAACGCGATGCCCAGGTGCGTGTGCAGCTCCTCGATGCGCTCGCGAAGCTCGCCCGCATGCGCGCGCAGCCGCTCGGGGCTGGCGCTCAGCAGGTCGCCCACGCTGAGCGTGAGCAGCACGCCGTTGATGGGACGGCGAGGCCGATATCGCACGAGCAGATCGAGAAATCCGAGCCAGGCGGCGCGATCCGCGGCACGGTCGCTGTCATGCGTGGTGTAGCGCCCAGCGGTGTCGATGAGCACGGCCTCGCTGGCGAACCACCAGTCGCAATGCCGAGTGCCCCCGATGCCGCGGATCACTTTCTGGCCGACGGCATCGGCCAGGGGGAACTCCAGGCCCGAGTTGACCAGCGCGGTCGTCTTGCCCGCTCCCGGCGCGCCGATGATGATGTACCAGGGCAGCTCGTACACGAAGGGCCGCCCCATCAGCGCGGCCAGCCAGGCGCGTCGGCCGCCGATGCGCGAACGACGCAGCAACGCAACGGCCTGCTCGAAGCGCCGGCCGATGACCGCCACTTCCTTCGCGCCGGGTGTCGACGGCGGTGTCCGCGCGTCCGCGACCAGGTTTTCCAGCAGGCCCTGGTTGCGTCGCGCATTGCGTGCCGCGCGCCAGGCAGCGCGCCCGGCCACTGCCAGTGCCAGTGCCACGATGGCGACCCATCGGGCCGGTTCACCCGCGAGCGGTACGACGCCGGCCACCGCCACGAGCGGGCCGACGAACCAGACCAGCGTCGCGGCCGCCAGCACACCGCCGGCCGACGCCGCATGACGCATGAGAGGAACCGCGGGCCGATCCATGCGACTCATCACACTACTCGTCCGGCCGCGGCAGGCGCAGTTCGATCTCGATGCGGCGGTTGCGCGCCCGTTGCGCCTCGTCGGCATGCGGCACCAGCGGCTCGGCATCCGCGCGACCCTCGGCGCGCAGACGATCGGACCGCACGCCACGCTGCACGAGCGCGGCCTGCACCGCCTGCGCACGCTCGCGCGTGAGGTGCCAGCTCGACGGGAACTGCGGCGAGACCGCAGGCTGGTCGTCGGTGTGCCCGATGACCGCCACCTGACCCGGCACCGCCGACAAACTGGCCGCGATGCGCTGCAGCAGTTCGCCCTGACCCGGCGCCAGCCGGGCACTCCCCGCCACGAACAATGCATCGGCCGGAACGCGCACCACCGACCGCATCGGCTCGTCCACGACCTCCAGCACACCCCGTGCGACCTGGTCCTTCAGCAGAGGGGCCAGCCGCGGTTTGCCGGCCGTCTCGCTGACCACGCGCAACGCGAGCGGCACCGCATGGATTTCGCGAAACACCGGCTGCGAAGCTGCATCCAGGCGGGCACCGAGCACCAGCCAGAGACCGAGCGTGAGACCGGCCACGCCCACGAGGATCACCCACAGCGGCAGGACCGACAGCCGGCACTCGCTCATCGACACGCCTTCCCAGCGCGGCGACAGGTTCCGCGCAAGCACCGCCTGCCGCTCGGGGTGGATCACCTCCAGCACGCGGTCGGCAATGGCTTCCAGCTGCGCTCGGCCATCGCTGCGGTTGCGGTAACGGCCCTCGAAGCCCAGGCGCAGGCACACATAGAACAGCTCCAGCAGGTCGGCGTTGTCCTGCGCGTCCTGGCCCAGCCGTTCGAGCAGCTGGAACGCCTTCTCGCCGCCCCAGCGTTCCTCGTGGAACTCCTGCAGCAGGCTGCGCTCGCCCCATCCGCTGCCGCCGCCCCACGGGGTGTGCGCGATGACTTCGTCGATGAAGCTGCACAGCACGTAGCGCGCTGCCGTGACCTTGGGCCGCGGCACGCCGCGCGCCCCCGCCAGCGTCTCGAACCGCGCGACGTGCTCCAACAACTGGCCCCGCAAGCCCTCGGGATCACCATGCGACACGGTTGCACGCAGCTGTGGCACCAGGGCGAGCAGCGTGGCGGCCGCCTCCAGGAGCGGATTGATGCCCGCCACCAGCCGCTGCAGCTCCGCGCCGGGCTGCGGGGGCAGCGCGTTGGCACGCTTCATCGCCACCGTGGCCTGGCCCCCGGGGGCCGGCATCAGGATGGTGGGCTCGTAGCCGCGCTGCGCGAGCGTCGGCTCGTCTGCGGTCAGCATCGGCGCCTGCGTGCGCGGGCTCATGGCACTGAGCGGCGTCAGCCGCGCGTCATCGAAGCCAGGAAGCGCTCGCGCTGCGTGTCGCTGTCCAGGCTCTGGGCCACCTGGTTCAGGAAATCGTGCCGGCTTGCGCCATTGGCCGCCGCGCGCTTGGCCACGATGCGCGCGATGGGCCCGATGTAGGTGGTGAGCAGGCGCGTCGCGCGCTCCAGTTCCTCCGGCGTGAGCGGTGGTCCGGGGGTCGGCGTGACGGGCAGCGGTGTCTCCGGCAGCGTGGGCACCCGGGCTCGGAGCATGGCGAGGCCACGGCCCGTGACGGCCCGCGCGAACGACTCGCGGTCCTGAGGGCGCTCCAGCGTTTCGACCAGCGCGACGGTCAGCGTCTCGATGTCCTTGTGGCTGCGCGCCGCCCGGCGCACCAGCACACGCGCCACCGGCCCGACGAAGCGCGCCAGCTCCACTTCTACGCCGGCCAGCACGGTCGCGCTCCAGCCGGTGGGCGCTGGCGTGCTGGTCCCCACGGCCGAGCCGGTGCGCGCGCCGGCCACCATGCTGGCATCCACCGGCAACGCTCGCCGGGGCGACTGGATGATGGTCGCCTCCGACAGCGTGCTGTTCAGCGGCTCCGCATACTCGGCCAGGATGGCCGCCCGGAACGCCGCCGCGCTCTGGTAGCGGCCCTCGGGCTTCTTCTCCAGCGCGCGCGCGACCACCGGGTCGTACTTGGGCCAGCGGCGCTGCGCATCCACGCTGGAGGGCGGCACCGGGTCGTGGTAGCACACGTCGTACATCACTGCCTCCGAGCGGCCGCGAAAAGGCGGCACCCCGCTCAGCAGGTTGTAGAACAGCACGCCGGCCGAGAAGATGTCGACGCGGTGGTCGATCTGCCCGGCCAGGTACATCTCGGGCGCGATGTAGCCCGGCGTGCCCATGATGATGTTGGTCTTGGTGCGGTCGGCCGTTTCCACGCGCGCGATGCCGAAGTCGGTGAGCTTGATGCGGCCGTTGCTCATCACAAGGATGTTGGCCGGCTTGATGTCGCGGTGCCAGATGGCATGGTCATGCGCGAACTGCAGCGCATCGAGCAGCTGCGCCATGACGCTCACCGAATCGTGCTCGTCGAAACGGCTGCCATTGGCCAGGTACTCGCGCAGGCTGTGGCCCTCGACGTACTCCATGGCAATGAAGGCGTGCGGCCCGTCCTCGCCGTACTCGTACACCGCCACGATGCCGGGGTGATTGAGCGTGCCCGCCGCCTGCGCCTCGCGGCGGAAGCGCCCCGAGAGCGTCTCGGTCCGGTCGTCATCGTCGATCAGCTCCTTGCGCAGGGTCTTGATCGCGACGGGCCGCTTGATCACCGGGTCGTAGCCGCGGTAGACGATGCCCATCGCCCCCTTGCCGATGACGTCCTGTATCGGGTACTTGCCGAGGCGCTCAGGGATGCTCATACGACTGTCAGCCCTCCAGCATCTTCATCGCCTGCACCATGCTCGTTCGCATGCGGCCGATCGAACGGGCAAGCACGCCGATCTCGTCGCCCGACTCCCTCTTGAACTCCGGGATCTCCAGCTCGCCCAGGCTCACCCGGTCGGCAAAGGCCGAGAGCTTGCCGATGGGCCGGATCACCAGCGCCCACAGCATCAGGTTCAGCACCAGGCCGATGGCGACGAACACCGCGGTGATCGAGCCCATGAACACCCTGAAGGCCTCCCTGGCCCGCTCCAGCGGCACCTTGGTGGGGACCGAGATGATCTGTGCGCCCACCACGTCGTTGAGCGTCCAGCCGAAGCCGTTCGCCGGGCCGTAGCGCTCGAGCATCGTCTTGGGTGCCGCCTCCACGGTGCTGTGGCAGCGCAGGCAGGCCGCGCTGGACACGCGTATGGGCCGCGCCACGTAGAACGAAGCGCCGCTGGGTGTTTCGCGGTCACCCAGGATCTCGTTGTAGTCCCTGTTGTTGCGGAACTGCGTGATGATGTCCGCCTCCCAGTCGACGGCGCGGTTGCGCGGGTTGGTCGGGTTGAGCACCGCCTCCTTGTAGCCGTACTCGCTATGCTTCTTGCGCAGGTCGTTGAACACCTCGGTGGCCGAGTACGCCGGCACGCTCTGCGGCAGGAAGGTGTACTTCATCTGCGTCTCCAGCAGGGGATTGACCTGCGTGGAGGTGTACGTGCGTGCGGCAAGCGCCGTGTCCATCAGCAGCCGCGCGTTCTGCGCGATCTCATCGCGCGCATTCCGCTCCAGCAGCGTCCGCGACACGTAGCCGGTGGCCACCAGGCCGAGGGCAAAGACCAGGATGAACACCAGGTTGAACTTGAGCAGCAGCTTCATAGAACCTCTGTGGGTTGGCGCTTCAGGGCCTGTTCACGCGACGGATACCACTGCGTGCGCCATGGTCGAACAGGCCCTAGTGGGCCGCCGAGGCCGCACTCGGCGGGCGTTGCGACGCGAGCGATGGACGTGGCGCGGACGGCTCCTTGGGCTTGTACTTCTCTGGAAACAGGATTGGATCCCATTCGGGATGCGCGCCGAGGTTAGCCACCAGCGCCGCGCGGAACGCCGGTTCGCGCGCCTTCGCGCGCCAGCGCTGCATCAGGGGCCGGCGCACCGCGGGCTCGGCCTTCAGCCAGCGCTCCACATCGGCGTAGTCAAAGTCCTTGGCCTGACGCGGCTGCACCGGGCGGTCGCGGAAGCGCTCCAGGCGCAGAGGCAACGAATCCTGGAAGTAGCGCGGCACCTCGGCCACGAAGTCCTGCGCCGGGTTGGGGGCCACCGCGCCGCGGGCCATGCCTTTGCGGCGATAGAAATCACCGGACTTGAGGGCCACCGGCACCGGCGCACCGCTAGCCTGCCGCTCGCCGAGCCGCGCCTCGCCGCGCTCCACGAAAAGCGCCAGCTCGGCCGGCGTGCTGCGCATCACCACGACGGCTGCACTGGGTGGCAGCTCGAACAGCGTCGCGCGCACGTGCAGCCCCGCCGCAGCTTCGTTCGCACTGCGCTGCGCACCCGCGAGCTTCACCCAACCTTCCATCAAGTACAGCCCCCGTTCGGGTTTGCCCCGGGCCGTGGGCGCGTTCAACATCACCCGCGTCGCGGGCCCGAACTGCACCACCGACTGATCGGACCACTCGACCTGCGCGAACGTCGACGCGCCCGTTTCGACGATATCGCCCGGCGCGAGCCGCACCCCTTCCGCGGCATTCAACCGCACCGTCCCGCGGTAGACGAGCGCCTCGCCTTCCAGGATGGTGACCACTGCAGAGGGGTCGGCGGCCTGCGCGGCCGATACTGTTAGAGCCGCAAGAATCCATGCACGCCACATCAGCGCCTCCTCGCCAGAGGGTAACCACCGGCGCCACGAACAATCTAGACCTCGGGCTCAGGCACTGTCAATCGTGCTGCTCCTGCATCCTTGGGGGGCGTTCCCAACGAGACTCATCGCAAACCGCAGGGCTGGCGGCGCGGCGATTCCCCCTGGCATCGCCGCCGCGGCGAAGGCGGGGCAGGCAGTAAGATGGCCGCCACCCGGCGCATGTCCTCGGCCTCAGGGGCGGTTCGATGATCTCCATCCAAGTCGTGTCCCGTGCTGGAGAAACGCCGGCCTCCCCGCTGGCGGCGCGCTTCGGCCCGGCCGGCGGCGATATCGGGCGAGGCACCGATTGCACGCTGGTGCTGCCCGATCCCGAGCGGCGCATCTCGCGCAAGCACCTGCACGTCACCTGCCACGCTGGCCGTCACCAGCTGCGGCTGCTGAGTACCAACTTGCTGGTGCAGCTCAACGGCATGCCGCTCGCACCGGGCACCGAATACCCGCTGGACCCGGGTGCGCAGATCCGCATCGGTCCCTTCGTGCTGCAAACCGACATCGCAGACGAGCCGACCGTCGCGGCCCGCGTCGCAGACAGTCTCGAGCTGCTCCACCCTCCACGCGATCGCACGCGGCCCAGCGTCTTCGATGACCTGCTGAACCGGCAAGCCGCGCCGCCCGCGTCGGCTGCCGAGGTGGATCTCGTCCTCGGCGAGAACACCGCAGTACCTGCTTCTCACGACGCGCCGCATGGCGAAGCCGATCGGCTGGTGGACGCGCTCTACGCCGGCCTGGGACTGCGGTCTCCCGGGCCGGATGCGCTCACACCCGCCCACATGAAGCTCGTCGGCGCCCTGCTGCGCGGCACGGTGGCCGGCACGCTGGGGCTGCTGGCGGCCCGCAGCATCGCCAAGCGGGAACTGGGCGCGAGCCTCACTGTCCCGCAGATGCGCGAGAACAACCCGCTGAAGTTCGCTCCCGATGTGGACACCGCGCTGGAGCGACTGCTCGCCCCACCGCAACGGGGCTTCCTCGGTCCGCTGGAGTCTGTGGGCGCGGCCTTCGACGACCTGCGCTCGCACGAGGTCGCCGTGCTCGCGGGCATGCGTGCCGCGCTCGAAGCCGTGCTCGCGCGCTTTTCGCCCGCCACGCTGGAAGTCCAGCTTGCCGGGAAGGGAGTGTGGGACAACCTCATGCCGGTGCATCGCAAGGCGCGTCTATGGGAGCGCTATGCCGAGCAGCACGCGCACATCCAGCAGGAAATCGAGGACGAGTTCGACGCGATCCTGGGCGAGGCATTCGTCAAGGCCTACGAGGCCCAGCGCGCGAGGTTGCTGGCGGGACCGACGGCACCGCGATAGGGGCCAGCGCCAGCAGATGCTGCAGCACCGTCGCCAGCTCGGCGTCGCTGTCGAGGAAGAACATCGCGCGCGACAGCGGGTCGTCCCGGCCGATGCGCACGGTGAGCCAATGAGGCTCGGCCCGCATGAAAACCGCCTCGTCGTTGACGTCGTCGCCCACGAAGAACGCGGCGCCCGCGCCGGTGCGCCGCACCAGTGCCGCGAGGGCATCGCTTTTGTCCGGCACGCCCGTGGCCATCACGTTGACGACGGCCTTGCCGCCGAAACGGTGCAGCACCGGCTCGATACCTTGCAGTAGTTCCTCGATCGCCAGCAGGGCCCGTCCGGCATCCGGAGCCAGCCGGTAGTGCAGCGCGAGCGAATAGGTTTTGTCCTCGACCGTCACGCCTGCCCTCGACAGCGGTTGTGCCTGCGCGGTCAAGCGGTGCCGCAAGGTGTCGAGCGCCTGGCTGGCGGCCGAGGGCGGCCCCACCTCCGGATCCTCGGCACCGTGGTTGCCGATCACGTAGGGCGTCGAAAAACCCAGCCGAGGCCGCACGTCCGCCACGCTGCGCCCGGTGATCACCGCCACGGGCAAACCCTGCGCGAGCTGCGCCAGCGCCTGGGACACCGCTTGCGGCACGCACGCCTCGTCCGGCTGGGCCACGATGGGCGCCAGCGTGCCGTCGAAGTCGAAAGCGAGCACCGGACGCAGGCTCATCACCGCCTCCAGTGCCTCCATGCCTTCAGATGTGAACAGGTGTCGCATCCGTAGTGGCGTTTTCCTGGTGGCGCTGCACGCGAGCCTCGATACGTTCGCGCAGCCGTGTGCGGCCGGCATCGGCCAGCATGCGACCGGCCCAGCGATACACGTTGAACTCGCGCACGGTCATGCGCAGGCTGGCCATTCGCTCTCGCTGCTCGGCCGGGTGCATGGTGATGGCGCGCAGCAGCGCGTCTGCCGCTTCCTCCACGTGGTAGGGGTTCACGATCAGCGCCTCGGGCATCTCGCGCGCCGCGCCAGCGAAACGGCTGAGGATCAGCACGCCCTGCTCGTCGTCACGTGCTGCCACGAATTCCTTCGAGACCAAATTCATGCCATCGTGCAGGCTGGTCACCACGCAGCAGTCTGCCGCGCGGTAGAGCTCGTTGACAGCCTCGTGCCCGAAGTGCTGCGCAAGCAGGTGCACGGGCAGGTAGCCGGCACGGCCGAAGCGCTGGTTGATGCGGTCCGTCACCTGGTGGATGCGGTCCTGGAAGACGCGGTACTCCTCCAGCGAACTGCGCGACGGCGCGGCCACCTGCACGAAGCTGAAGCGGCCGATCCATTCCGGGTTCTTCTCCAGCATGCGCTCCACCGCATGCAGACGCTCCAGAATGCCCTTGGTGTAGTCGAACCGGTCCACCCCCACCGCGATCTTGTACTCGCCCTCGATCGCCAGCCGCTCGTGGAGCTTGCTGCGGCACTCGGCGATGGAGGGCCAGGAGGCCACCGCAGCTTCGCTGGGCCACTCGATGGAGATGGGGTAGGCCTCGATCAGCGTCGTGTCCTCCTGGAACGAGATGGTCGAGTGTTCCTGCTCGATGCGCGCTTCCAGGTAGCGGTCCACCGTCTCCATGAAATTCTTGCAGTGGTAGCGCGTGTGAAAGCCGAGGATGGTGCTGCCCAGCATGCCCTGCAGGATCTCGCGGCGCCACGGACAGATGCCGAAGGACTCGGGGTTGGGCCAGGGGATGTGCCAGAAGGTGATGATCGTGGCCCGCGGAAGACGCTGGCGGATCATCGCGGGCAGCAGCGCGAAGTGGTAGTCCTGCACCAGGACGATCGGATCCTCGCTGCGCGCCTCGGCCACCACGGCATCGGCGAAGCGCTGGTTCACCGTGCGGTAGGCCTGCCAGTCGCTCTCGCGGAACACCGGGCGCACGTGCGCCACATGGCACAGCGGCCACAAGCCTTCGTTGGCAAAGCCGTAGTAGTAACCCTTCTCCTCGTCGGGTGTCAGCCACACGCGGCATAGGGTGTAGTCCTTGGCTCCCGGCGGCACCGCCACGCGGCCGTGATCGTCCACCACCATACGGTCGCCACTGCCACTGCCATGCGCGATCCAGGTACCCGAGCAGGCGCGCATCACGGGCTCCACCGCGGTAACCAGCCCGCTCGCCGGGCGCCGCACGACCACGTGGCCACCCTGGCGCTCGTGGATATAGGGCTCTCGGTTGGAAACGACGATCACCTGGTCACCGCGCAGCTTCGTCTTCAGCAACGCACGCAGGCGCTCCGGTCCCCACTCCGCTTCCGGCCCCTGTGCCCGGCGGTACTCGTCCTCCAGGTCGCGCAGCCGGGCGCGCAAGTCCGCGGCGAACGGGGCCAGCTCCGGTGGCGGGCTGGACGAGGAGTTGGTGATCATCGGCCTGAGCAGGCCCTCTCCGCGCATGATGGCGCGCACACCAGACACCCAGCCGCGCCAGCTCAGCTGCGCGACCACCATCGTGATCAGGGCCATGGTGAGCCCCAGCCCGGCGATGAGGATGATGGTGTAGCGTCGCGTGTCCTGGCTGCGCCTGTCGACGAAGCTCAGGTCGTGCAGCAGCACGAGGTCCGCCACACGGCCTGTGTCCGAGCTGATGATGTGCACGCCCACGTGCACCGGGCCACCCTCGATGCCCAGGCGCGGATCGGGCTGCGCGGCCACCTGCCGCGCCTGCCCGCAATCGAGCGACCGCGGGAAGCCCGTCGTGCGCCGGAGCAACTGGCCATCGGGCGAGCACAGCCCAATGGCCACCATGCGTTCGTCCTGATTGGCCCGGTCGATCAGCGTCTGCAGCCGTCGCTCGTTGCCCTGCGCCAGTGCCTCCGCGATGGGTTCGGACATCGTGTTGGCGATGAGCTCGCCGCGCGTGTTCAGGTCCCGAGCGAACCAGCGCAGCGTCAGCCGGTCCATCACGGGCACCGTCAGGTAGGCCGCTGCCACCAGGGTGAGGAGCAGGGGGAGAAGAAATCGGAGCTGCAGACGTAGCGTTTTCACTGGGCCGCACGAGAGTACCCCCAGCAGGGGCTTGTGCGGTCTAGCAAACCCCGATCCCGGCAGGGCTTACGAGGGAAAGTCGCCCGCGATGTTGGGGCCGTGGGCAACGCTTGCCGCAAGAACGGGCCATGGGCACGTGCCACCGAGGTCGATGCCGGCCGTTCATTCGTCGCGGATCACGGCCATGAACCTGCGAAAAAAGCCGCGATGCAAAAGATCACCCCTTGCCGCACAGCAGGCACGACCCCCGCGTCATGCGGCCAATCATGCAGATGGTGAAGCTCGACATCGCCGCCTTGTGGGGGGCCTGGGGACCGGCTTGATCGGCCGGTCCCCCGTTGGGGGGAATCCCTCTTTGGGCCGAGGCGAAGTGCCCCCCCGTCGCCCATATTTCGCTGCGTTCTTGTTGTGTACAGCAGTGGAGGATTTATGCGACTGGATGAGCGCGACGAAGGCGACTACCGCATCTACGCCGGGGCACTCGAAGGCAGGCATGGCGACGGCTACATCGCCGCCGTGGTAGTAAGCAAGGTGCGCGGCGTCGAAACCCCGAAGGAAGCCTACCGGGACGAGCTGCTGGCCTGCGGCCACCGCTGGGAGACCGCCGAAGCAGCGCTGTGGTACGCCATGGGCAAGGGCCGCGAACTGGTGCTGACGCAAAGCCATCGCCTGGCCTGCTGATACCCGCGCACCCCCCAGGATGCGCGGCCGGCGTGGCCTACACGGTGGCCGTGCGGCCTTAAAAGGCACCTCGGCTGTTACGATTCGGGCTGCCGCGGCGCCGTCTGCCTGGAACAACGGCGCGCCAGTCGCCCGGCCGAAGTCCATCGGACATCACCCGGCCGACATTCAGCCCTTCGATACGGGGGAACGCTCTGCGCGCCCGGGATGGGCCGCCCGCCGGCCGGGCACGCCTGTAGCAACCACGAACGACACACTTCAGACCATGGCTAACGTAGGCACCGAACGCGTCCTGCACGTCCATCACTGGAACGACACGCTGTTTTCGTTCCGCACCACGCGCGATCCTGCTCTGCGCTTCCGCAACGGCCACTTCGTGATGATCGGCCTGCCTGTCGAAGGCAAGCCCTTGATGCGCGCGTACAGCGTTGCCAGCGCCAACCACGAGGAGCACCTGGAGTTCTTCAGCATCAAGGTGCCCAACGGTCCCCTCACCTCCCGCCTGCAGCATCTCAAGCCGGGCGATGAGGTCATCGTCGGCCGCAAGCCGGTCGGCACGCTGGTTCTGGACGACCTGCTGCCCGGCAAGCATCTTTACCTGCTGTCCACCGGCACGGGCCTCGCGCCCTTCCTGAGCATCATCAAGGATCCGGAGACCTACGAGCGTTTCGAGAAGGTGGTGCTGGTTCACGGCGTGCGCCAGGTCGATGAACTGGCCTACCAACAATTCATAGAGCACGAATTGCCCGCCCACGAGTTCCTGGGCGATCTGCTGCGCGAGAAGCTCGTCTACTACCCCACGGTGACCCGCGAGCCGTACCGCAACATGGGTCGCCTCACCGACCTTATCGAGTCAGGCAAGCTGCAGGCGGACATCGGCCTACCGCCGCTGGACGCTGCGACCGATCGCGCCATGATCTGCGGCAGCGAGGCCATGCTGAAGGATGCATGCAAGCTGCTCGACGCATGCGGCTTCAAGATCAGCCCCCGGCAAGGCGAACAAGGCGACTACGTCATCGAGCGCGCCTTCGTTGAGAAGTGACCGCGGCTGCCGGCCGCCGACCTGCGGTTCGGCGACCGGCTCCTCAGGGCGACGCACCTCTATGCGGTTGGCCGCGCGACGGACAGGAACCCGCACTGACCGCTTGATCAGCCCGCCTGGACGGCGATGCGCTTGGGCTGTGCAGACTCCTGCTTCGGGATGCGCAGCGTCAGGACGCCGTCTCTCAAGGTAGCGTCTATGCGCTGCGTATCGAGTTCCCGGCTCAGAGTGAAGCTGCGACGGAAGCGCGGCACCCTCACCTCGGCATACAGTGCCTCCAGCCCTTCGGGCGTGAACGGTTGCATCGTGCCTTCCACTTGCAAGGTGTCGCCCTCGACCTTCAACTCCAGCTTGTCGCGTGGCACCCCAGGAAAATCGGCCAGCAGCGTGATCCCCGAGGCGTCCTCGTATATATCGACACGCGGCAATACGGCCCGGGTGTCCTCGCGGCTGCTCTTGCTTTGACGTTGCTTGCTATCGCTCATAACAATTCCTCCTTGGCATGCCATCACTGGACGGTGATGCGCTTTGGTTGAGCCGACTCGCGGCGCGGGATGCTCACCTGCAGCACGCCGTCGCGATAGGTGGCACGCACCTGGTTCGGATCGACGTCATCGGGCAGGCTCACTGCGCGCATGAAATTGCCCGTCATGCGTTCGCGTGCATAGATGCTGACCTTCTCGTCGTCTTCAGGAATGGCAGCCGGACGCTCGCCGGACACACGCAGCACACCACGGTCCAGCGTGACGTCGATCTTCGACGCGTCCAGGCCCGGCGCGAACACATAGACCTCCACGCTCGAGGGGGTGCGGCCTACGTTGACCGGGGGCGCGCCGCTGGCTGCGACCGAGCGGATGCTGCTCGGCAATGCCGAGACGCCGAATACGTCGTCCAGTTCACGGCGCAGGCGCTCGAAGTCACCGAGCAGGCTACCCGGATAGTTCAGCAACGATTCAAACATGGCTGTTCCTCCATACAGGAAATCCAGCCCTTGCGGGCTTTGCTGCACCGGCCGGAACTCTCAACACCAGCCGGTTAGAGGCAGAAATGTTGGCCGCGCGCTGGATTTCAAGACCCGGGCATCGCCCTGCCGACGCAGGTGCTTCAGTGGTGATGGCGACGCGACTGCATGCCTCGGCCCAGCAGCCAGGCGCCTGCGAGCAGACCGCCGGCCATCAGCATGGTGGACGCCGGCATGGCCCGCACCTGGTTCATCGCCATCTCGCCCATGTGCGGCCCCGCGAGCTGCATGCGGCGCCGGGTCATTTGCAAGCCCAGCTCCGACAGCCGCTCGGTCCCCAGCACCGCCTCCGCGGCCGGCAGCAGGACGGTTTCCTCGTCAGCAACGTGGTGGATCACCTCGCGCATCAGCTGCATGAAGCGTGCGTCGTACTGCGCATCGCCGGGTTCCATGGCCCGCAGCTCGGCAATCAGGCGTCGCATCTCGTCGTGCTCGGGCTTGGCCTTGAGCAGCACCTCGTTCTCCCCGGCAGCACTCGCGAGCACCGGATAAAAGATTTCCTCTTCGAGCTGCGCATGGACTTCCAGCGCCAGGCATGCGCTCGCCACAATGGCCTTCTTGCGCTCGGTTGCGGCGTCGGCGGTGTACTTGTGGAAGGTGAAGAGTACGTGCGAATGATCCAGGCGGATCATCTTGGTCACCGACGGGGAGAACTTGCCGAAGACAGCGGTCGTGTTCACTTGAGGCTCCTTGGCTGCAGGCTGGGATGGCCTGCGCCGAGCAACCGACGCGCCCACAAGGTTCTCGATCTAGCCCTGGCGAGCCTGATGCGGCGCGAGTGTCGCGAGCGTGCGCAGCGCGCCTTCGATGTCCAGCGGCTTGCGCAAGAAGGCGTCGTAGTCGCTGCACCGCGGCCTGACCAGCTCTTCGGGCAGGCCACTCGTCATGACTATCGCCACACCGCGTGTTTGTGGCCCGGCGCGCAAGGCACCCACCATGCTCGCACCATCCATCTGTGGCATCACGTAGTCGAGCATCACGATGTCCGGCTGCGTGACCCCGATACAGGCCATGGCCTCGGCCCCGCTGCGCGCGCAAACGACCGTGTAGCCTTCGGCGCGCAGGATGTCGCCCAGTGTCTCCAGGTTACTCGTGTCATCGTCGACCAAAAGAACTGTGGCCATGTCGTCATTCCTGCGAGGCGCACCCAACATGCTCCCGCACCATCGCTCTCCGTAGCGGTCTCAACCGCGACACGGAGAAACAGAGTGTGACCTAGCAAGTAGCAAGCCCAAGTTCATCCTGGCCGTGCCTGCTCCCCGCATTGCAAGACACGGGTTCGACCAGCGGCAAGCAGCTGAACCGTCGCTTTCAATGCGTGCCGGCAGGGCCCGGCAACGACAGGCGAGGGGGCCGGCCCTCTCGCCCACGAAGCACTTCCGGCACCACCTCGCCCTCGGCGACCTGCACCGGCATGATGGCTTGCAAGGGCGTCGGAGCCGGGGACTTGAGGCGCATCACCGCGAGTGGCAGTGCGTCGATCAGGTACACCATCACGATGAAGAGACCCATGCCGACGACCAGCATCACCGCCAGCAGCACACCGTGGATCCATGGGTCCGTAAACGCCGCGAAGCCCGCCACGGACAACAGCGCCGCCACCCGCGCCCACCGCTTGCCCCGCAGTTCGAACAGATCCCCGATCGCCAGGGGATAGCTGGTGAGAAAAGAGAAGAGGAACGCCTGCTGCTCGAGGCCGATGGCGTCCAGACTGTCGCGGAGCTCGGCAATCACACTCATGAGTTCGACTCTTCAGGGCCACGGTAGACCTGAGCGTACGCCGTTCGCCATGCGCGTGCCACGGGGCTTTCAACGACCGGGTCGGGCGGACGTTACAAGACTGTCGTCGAATCGAGCATCGACTGCAGCGCCTTCAGGCGCGCTGCAGGAAGTTACCTGTTGCTACTTTTCCTCGTAGAACGTGGTGTTCTAGGTCGGCTCTAGCTTGCCCACAACGTAAGCTTTACAGGCGAAAGGTGCATATCACCTGCAGCGCTTTCTCCCCCCAGACTTAGGGGAGCCAGCCCTGCAAGCGCGGGACCGGCTGCCTCGCACTGTTACACGCGTTCGGCGACCCAGCCGCGGACTGAATCCAGTGCCGCCCCCAGACGCGCCACGTCATGGCCGCCCGCCATGGCCAGGTCCGGCTTGCCGCCGCCCTTGCCGCCCACTTGCTGGGCCACGAAGTTGACGAGCTCGCCTGCCTTCACGCGCGAGACGCTGTCGGTGGTGACGCCTGCGGCCAACTGCACCCGCCCGCCCTCCACGGCTGCAAGCACGATGGCGGCCGTCTTGAGTTTGTCCTTGAGCTTGTCCATCGTCTCGCGCAGCGTCTTCGCATCGGCACCATCAAGCGTGGCAGCGAGCACCTTGATGCCGTTCACCTCGACGGCGCGCGACAACAACTCGTCGCCTTGCGCCGAGGCCAACCGACCCTTGAGCGAGGCGACCTCCTTCTCGAGCGCCCTCACCTGCTCCAGCACCTGCCCCACGCGACCCTGCAGCTCGGCCGGCGTCGCCTTGAGCGCGCCCGCCACCTGATTGACCGTGGACTCGAGCGACTGCAGGTAGGCGAGCGCATGGTCCCCGGTCACCGCCTCGATTCGACGCACGCCAGCGGCCACGCCGCTTTCGGCCACGACCTTGAACAGGCCGATGTCGCCTGTGCGCTGCACATGCGTTCCCCCGCACAGTTCGCGGCTCGTGCCGATGTCGAGCACGCGCACGCTGTCACCGTACTTCTCGCCGAAGAGCATCATCGCGCCGCTCTTTTGCGCCTCCTCCAGGGGCATGACACGGGCCTGTGTGGGTTCGTTGGCCAGAATCTCCGCATTGACGATCGATTCCACTCGACGGACCTGTTCGTCTGTGAGCGGGCCGGTGTGGGCGAAGTCGAAGCGAGTGCGCTCGGCGTCGACCAGCGAGCCCTTCTGCTGCACGTGCACTCCCAGCACCTCGCGAAGCGCCTTGTGCATCAGGTGCGTGGCGCTGTGGTTGCGCATGGTCCTCGCGCGCTTGTCAGCGTCGACGCGGGCGTCGACCATGTCGCCCACGCGCAGCGTTCCTTCGCCCACACGTCCATGGTGGCCGAACACGTCAGCCTGGATCTTCAAAGTGTCGTCCACGAGAAAACGCGCACCTGCGTTGCGCAGCTCGCCGGTGTCGCCCACCTGCCCGCCGCTTTCGGCATAGAAGGGCGTGTGATCGAGCACGATCACCGCGTCCTCGCCGGAGCTTGCGTGTCCGACGGGCGTGCCGTCGACATAGATAGCCGTGATGCGCGCCGTGGCGTGGACGAGATGGTCGTAGCCGTGGAACGTGGTCGGGGCTCCGGTGTATTCCAGGCCCTGGGCCATCTTGAACTTGCCGGCCTCACGCGCGCGTCGCCGCTGCTCCTCGAGCAACTGCTGGAAGCGTTCCTCGTCCACGGTCACGCCTCGCTCGCGGCACACGTCCGCGGTCAGGTCCACCGGGAAGCCGTAGGTATCGTGAAGCTTGAAGGCCGTGTCGCCGTCGATCCGCCCACTTGCCGCGGCAAGGGCGCGTTCGAGGATCTCCATGCCGTTGGCGATGGTGCGGAAGAACGTGTCCTCCTCCTGCCTGAGCACCTCGATGACTCTTTTTTCGTGCTGACGCAGCTCCGGGTAAGCGTCACCCATCTCCTTGACGAGGGCAGGCACCAATGCATGCAGGAAGGGCCGCCTCGCCCCCAGCTTGTAGCCGTGACGAATGGCGCGGCGCGCGATGCGGCGCAACACATAGCCGCGGCCAGCGTTGCTGGGAATCACGCCGTCGACCACCGTGAAGCTGCAGGCACGGATGTGGTCGGCGATCACCTTCAGCGAAGGCGAGCCGGCATCGCAGTCCCCCGCCCCCGCCTCGTCCACTGTCTTCTTCGCTGCCGCGAGCAGGTTCACGAAAAGGTCGATCTCGTAGTTCGAGTGCACGGCCTGCAGCACCGCGGCCACGCGTTCCAGACCCATGCCGGTGTCCACGCTGGGCTTGGGCAGCTTGTGCATCACCCCCGCCTCATCGCGGTTGAACTGCATGAACACGTTGTTCCAGATCTCGATGTAGCGGTCGCCGTCCTCATCGGGCGAGCCCGGGGGGCCGCCCCGGACCTCTGGACCATGGTCGTAGAAGATCTCGGTGCATGGGCCACAAGGACCCGTGTCGCCCATCATCCAGAAGTTGTCGGAGGCGTAGCGCGCACCCTTGTTGTCGCCGATGCGCACGACGCGATCGGCCGGCACGCCTACCGTGTTGTGCCAGATGTCGTAGGCCTCGTCGTCCTCCGCGTAGACGGTGACCCACAGCTTCTCCTTGGGCAGCTTGAACACCTCTGTGAGCAATTCCCAGGCGTAGACGATGGCGTCACGCTTGAAATAGTCGCCGAAGCTGAAGTTGCCGAGCATCTCGAAGAAGGTGTGATGCCGCGCGGTGTAGCCCACGTTTTCAAGGTCGTTGTGCTTGCCTCCGGCACGAATGCACTTCTGCGCGGTGGTTGCGCGCGTGTACGGCCGCTTGTCGAACCCGAGGAACACGTCCTTGAACTGGTTCATCCCGGCGTTGGTGAACAGCAGCGTCGGGTCGTCACCCGGGACCACGGGGCTGGACGACACGATGGTGTGGCCCTTGGACTCGAAGAACCGGAGGAAGGCTAGGCGGATGTCGGAGGTTTTCATCGGTTGGGCTCGGTGAGGCAACACGCCGTCGGCATGCAAGGTACGCTCCCTGGGCGCAGCGCCTGCCTCTCGATGCGAGGAAGGCGGACAGTGCCGCCAGCACCTGCGCTCATGGATGGGGGATCGAAGCCGTCTGATTCTAGCGACGCACCGCGGCACAAGCCTTGCCCGGCAGAGCCCATGCGTACCGTGAATCCGCTCGCCCGCAATGACTCAGCCGTGCACCCGTCGGGGCCGCCGGTGCATATCGCCGACGGCACCCTGGAGGCGCTGAAGTGGCTGGCGCTGGCGCTGATGCTGCTCGACCATGTGAATACCTTCCTCTACAATCGCACCCTGCCCGGTGCCTATCAGGCGGGACGCTGGGTCGCGCCGGTGTTCGCCTTCGTGCTCGCCTACAACCTGGCACGGCCGGGAGCCTGCGAGCGCGGCGTCCACCTTAGAACGATGAAGCGGCTCACGCTGTTCGGCGTGCTCGCATCGCCGCCGTTCATGGCGCTGATCGGGCGCTGGTGGCCGCTAAACATCATGTTCCTGCTGCTCGGCGCGACAGCGGTCATCTACGGGATCGAGCGAGGCGGCAAGGCCGGCATGGCGATCGCCGCCGCCGGATTCGGGCTCGGCGGCTCGCTGGCCGAGTACCACCACCCGGGCGTGGCGATGGTGGTCGCCGCGTGGGTGTACTGCCGAGAGCCTCGCTGGCCGCATCTGGCTGTGTGGGTGTTGCTCACGGCCTCGCTGGTGCTCTTCAACGACAACCTCTGGGCCCTGAGCGCCGTGCCCTTCCTGCTGGCAGCGCCCTTCGTGAACCTGCACGTGCCCCGGCTGCGGTGGGTGTTCTACGCTTTCTACCCGGCGCACCTCGCGGCCCTTTGGTGGGTGCGCGACGGACACCGATGGATAGGAATGCCGCCTACCCTCGCTGTGCCGTGGGCGCATTGACGACGCTACATTGCCGCTGAACGGAGCAGCACCATGGACACCAAGACTTCACCGCTGGCCGCACTGGCCGACCCCACCGTGCTGAGGACCGAGGCGCTGCTGAATGGTCAGTGGGTCGACGCCCCAGAACGCTTTGCCGTGCATGACCCGGCCACGGGCCAGCGGCTGGCGGACGTGGCACGCCTGGGACCGGCCGAGGCCCAGGCGGCCATCGCCGCGGCCGAGCATGCCTGGCCGGGCTGGCGAGCCCGTGCGGCGAAGGAG
>CBINBY010000014.1:0-60678 GCA_966248995.1 uncultured Burkholderiales bacterium
TTTCGCGCGCGCAGCGCCGTGCGTGATGTCGGCAAGGCCTTGGGGTATGACCAGGAGAGCGTCGACCGCCTGGCCAAGAACCTGCACTGGTGGGACGGCAGGGAATTGACGCAGGAGCGGCTGCACGAGGCGGGGCTCGATCCTGAGGACAAGGGCATCCGCCAGCTGCTCCGGCTGACGAGCGAGATCCATTCCTTTCCGCGTCACCTGAGCCAGCACGTCGGTGGCTTCGTGCTGACCCGGGGAAAGCTGTCGCGCATCGTCCCCATCGAGAACGCGTCCATGCCCGACCGATCGGTGATCCAGTGGGACAAGGACGACGTGGACGCGCTCGGACTCATGAAGGTGGACGTCCTGGCGCTCGGGATGCTGAGCGCGATCCGTCGGGCGCTGGACTTGATCGGCATGAGGCGAGGGCAGGTGTTCCAGCTCCAGGACATACCCGCGGAGGATCCCGCGACCTACGACATGATCTGCCAGGCGCAGACCGTGGGTGTGTTCCAGATCGAGAGCCGCGCCCAGATGGCCATGCTGCCCCGAATGCAGCCGCGGCGCTTCTACGACCTGGTGGTGGAAGTCGCCATCGTTCGGCCAGGGCCCATCCAGGGCGGCATGGTGCATCCCTACCTGCGTCGCCGACAAGGCCTCGAGCCGGCGATCTGTCCGCCGGGCCTCGAGAAAGCCATCGGCCGCACGCTAGGCGTGCCCATCTTCCAGGAACAGGTGATGCAGATCGCGATCGACGCTGCCGGCTTCACTGCCGGCGAGGCCGACCAGCTGCGTCGTGCCATGGCCGCATGGAAGCGCAGGGGAGGGGTGGAACGCTTCTACGACAAGATCATCACCGGCATGACCTCTCGCGGCTATGAGCGGGAGTTCGCCGAGCAGATCTTCGCCCAGATCCAGGGCTTCGCCGAGTACGGCTTCCCGGAAAGCCACGCGGCGAGCTTCGCCTTGCTGGTGTACGTCTCTTGTTGGATCAAGCGTCACGAGCCCGCGGCGTTCCTCTGCGCGCTGCTGAACTCGCAGCCGATGGGCTTTTATGCGCCGGCGCAGCTCGTGCAGGACGCGCAGCGCAACGGAGGTGTCGAGGTGCGCCCACCCGATGTGATGTGGAGCGAGTACGAGTCGACGCTGGAGGACCTGCCACACGCCCCCGCCGTGCGCATCGGGCTGCACCTCATCGCAGGCCTCCGTGAGGAGACGGCCCGCCGAATCGTGGAGGTGCGTGGCCAGCAGCCGTTCGTCAGTGCAGAGGACCTTGCGCGCCGGGCGAGAGTCGATGCGAAGGAGATGAAGATCCTCGCCGCCGCGGATGCGCTGCTGAGCTTGTCGGGGCACCGGCGACAGCAGGTCTGGGATGCCTCGGCGCTCGCGGCGCCCCCTCCCGTGCTGGCCGATGCCCCGGTGGACGAGGATGTGCTTGAGCTTCCACCGGCACCAGAGGGCGAGGAGATCGTCTTCGATTACGCCTCGCTCGGGCTGACGCTTCGAAGCCATCCCGTGAAGCTGCTGAGGCCGATGCTCGCGCGCCGGCGATTGACCCCGGCGGCCGAGCTTGCCGAGTACCCCGATGGGCGACCCGCGAGAGGGTGTGGGATCGTCACCATGCGACAACAGCCAGGAACGGCCAAGGGCGTGGTGTTCCTGACGATGGAAGACGAGACGGGCGTCGTCAACGTGATCGTTTGGCGCAACGTGCGCGACCGCTATCGGGAGGCGCTGCTGCGCTCGCGGCTGCTTGCCGTCTACGGCGTTTGGCAACGGCAGGGCCATGTGATGCATCTGGTGGCCAGCCGCCTTGAGGACCTCACGCAGCTGCTTGGTAGGCTAACCACCGAGAGCCGGGACTTCCATTGAGGCTGGCGCCGAGCGTCGGCGCCCGTCCACTGTAGCTGGCGTCGACCCAGAATGCGCCATGGACAACAACGACACGATGCATGCAAGGCTCGCTGGAGCACTGCAAGAGGCCCGCGCGATGGGCGATCGCGGCTGGCGGCCACCCGCTGATGCCACGCTGGCCGAGGCTGGCCGGCTGCTGGCACTGCTCGAGCCCTTCGGCTGGCGGCCACCGGAGATTCAGGTGACGCCGGACGGGGAGATCAGCTTGGAGTGGGAAGCCGACGCTCACGGATGGCTGCAGTTGCTGGTGCGAGGCGACGGCCAGCTCACGCACAGTGCGGTTCTCGAAGGCGGCGAGTACGGCCAGAGCGAGGACTTCGGCGACGTGCTGCCCGACTGGGCGGCGAGCTTGCTGGCGCGGCTTATGGGACTGGGGCATTGAGCTTGGCGTCCTTGGAGCGGCAAGAGGTCGCTTTGCAGCGGGTGCGGTCCTTCGCGTCGGTGGGGCGTACTTCCGCTATCTATCGCTTTGCGATCGCAGGCTAAGCCAAGCTGATCGCTTCCAGGTGAACGCGCGCAATGACTTGCTACCATTCGTTTCACAAAGCAAGCGGTCAAGGGAGATCAAAGATGCTCAAGCTCTTGAACACTGGCCGGCTGGCCCACCGATATGGTGAGTGGCGCGGCGTGGCCTATTTAGTTGCAGTTGTTGTGCCGTTGGCCATGGCCCACTTCCTCGGCACGGTGTTCACGATATTGCCAGGCTCCGCGCAAGCAGCACCCGCTCTGCAGTGGCTCCAGATCAGCTTTTACAGCGTTGCCGCCCTCCTCACCGTCTATGGCTTCTATCGCCTCTACCGCGATCACGAACACCATGACTACATCGAGGATGCGGACCACTATAGACACCACGGCTGGTAGCCCTCGCCTTCACGGGCCGGCAGCTGCGGCTGTGTTTTGCAGTCTTTGCGTTCGGTCCAGTTGAGGGCGTCGATGCAGCCTGCGTGCGGTGCGCCGCTATGGGCGAGAACGGCTGCCCGCCTCCTGCCTAAGCAGCAGCGCCAGTGCATGCATCGCGATGCCGACGGAAGATCTGGCGCGTATGAACCATAAATGGCAACCAGGGAGCGGTGCCAATGCATATCGAAAGTGTCACCATCACCGGATTCCGGTGCTATGGCCCTGTCCCAACGGCCATCCACCTCAGCCCGGGCCTAACCGGGTTCGTCGGGGCCAATGCTTCCGGCAAGACCGCGGCGTTGCAGGCCCTCATGCGGCTGTTCGGGGTGACTCGGGCACTGCGCACGATCGCGCTCTCCGATTTCCATGTGCCACCCACGGAGACCGAGCAGCCCAAGTCACGAACGCTGACCATCGATGTGCGGCTCGGCTTGCCAGAGTTAACGGACGGCAGCGCCACCGCGGCGACGGTGGCTCCCGTGTTCCGGCATATGCGGGTGGAGCGGCCGGGTGGTGCTCCCCTTTGCCGCTTGCGACTGCGCGCTCGTTGGGATGACGACGGTACGGCCGAAGGTAGTGTCAGCCAGGAGCTGAGTTGGATCGGCACCACCGAGCCGATCGTTCGCGAAGATCAGGCTGTCCCCGTCGCTCCCGCTGATCGTGGCTTGATCCAGTTGTTGTACACGCCGGCCAGCCGCGACGCGGCCACGCAGATTCGCGCCTCGACAGGCGCCTTGGCCGCGCGGCTGCTCAGGGCGATCGAGTGGTCAGAAGGGACGCAGTCCGCAGTCAACGCCGCCACAGAACAGCTGACGACCGCGTTTGGTGACGAGAAGGCCATCCGGGCGATCAGCCAGTCGCTGTCCCAGCGTTGGGACGCCCTGCACAAGGGCGACATTGATTGCGCGCCGGAGCTCAGCTTGACGAGCCGGCGCTTCGAGGAAGTCGTAGCGCGCATCGGCGTGATGTTCAAGCGCGGCCCGGCCGGCCAGGACCGTGGGCTGGAAGCCTTGAGCGACGGACAGCAATCCCTGTTCTATTTCGCGCTGGCGGCGGCGGTGTTCGATGTGGAGCGGGCTGCGGCGGCGGGCCGGATTGAGGGATTCCGATCTGAGGAGCTCAGCGTGCCTGCCCTGACCCTCTTTGCGGTCGAGGAGCCAGAGAACCATCTGACTCCGTACTACCTGTCACGCATCCTGCAGCAGATCCGCAGCCTCGTGGAGACTGGCGCTGGGCAGGCTCTGGTCAGCAGCCACGCGCCTTCAGTCCTCGGACGCATTCCGCCAGAGGACGTGCGCTATTGCCGGCGTGACACGGCCAGCGGCATGTCGGATGTTCAACCCATCCCGATGCCGGCCGGCGATGTCGAGGCGATCAAGTTCGTCCGCAATGCCTTTCTAGCCTTTCCGGAGCTGTACTTTGCGCGTTTCGTGCTGCTGGTCGAAGGCGACTCCGAACGCATCGTGCTACCGCGGCTGGCCGAGGCGCTGGACCTCCTGGTCGATCCGTCCTTCGTGGCCATCGTGCCGCTCGGGGGCCGCCATGTGAACCACTTCTGGCGGCTGCTGAAGGGACTGGGCATTCCGTATGCAACGCTGCTCGACCTGGACTTGGGGCGCGACGGCGGTGGTTATGGGCGCGTCAAGAACGCACTGCAGCAACTGATTGCACGGGGAACCCCGCGTGAGCAGATCCTGACCTTGTCTGACGGCTCGATCTTGACCGACGAGCGCCTGGCAACGATGGACACTTGGGACAGTGCGAACCTCGAAGGCTGGCTCGACTATCTGGAGCGCTCCTCGTCGGTCTTCTTCTCTTGGCCCTTGGATCTTGACCTAGCCATGCTGCGCGCCTTCCCGGCCGCCTATGCGGCCACCATCGAGGGGACGGGACCGCGCATGACCAACGAGGCCGCCGCCGAGGTGGTCTTGGGAACGGCAGGCCCAGGCCTTACCGGCTACATCGGAAGCGCGCAGCCCTTCTGCGACCACATGGCCGCCTATCGCTATCACTTCCTGACTCACAGCAAGCCTGCCACTCACCTGCGCGCTCTGACGCACATCGATCTGCCTACGCTGAAAGCTGGCATGCCGCCGGTGCTTCAACGCGTGCTGCAGCACATCGCCGTCCAGGTGTCGCGGTGAGCATGGCCTTGCCGCCGCGACGCGTCCCTGCGGCCGATTGGCTGCCGGTCGGCGTCGACAGTCTTGAGCCGAATGCGCTGACTGTGGTGCGCTCCAGCGAGCATTGTTCGGTGCTCGCCGGACCTGGCGCGGGAAAAACGGAGTTGCTGGCGCAGCGGGCGGCCTTTCTGTTGCAGACGGGCGCCTCCCCGGCACCGCGACGCATCCTGGCGATCAGCTTCAAGCGCGACGCCGCGCGCAATCTGTCCCGCCGCGTGCGCCAGCGCTGCCACGCGGATCACGCCAGGCGCTTCGACTCCCTGACGTTCGACGCGTTCGCCAAAGGCCTAGTTGATCGCTTCGGCCAAGCGCTGCCTGGCCGCTGGCGGCCGACACCAGACTACGGTCTCCTGTTTCCCAAGAAGGCGGCGTACTGGATCGACTTCCTGCGCCGTGCGGGGCAGGCGCAGGACAACCCGTTCGGAGCCGTCGCCGTTCAGACCATCCCGGCCACCGCGTTCGAGCGGCGCCATGTCTTGGACGGCCCCCTGCCGGAAGCCGGCTGGCCCACCACCACAGCCGGCCGGTGGGCAGGTCAGCGCTTTTGGGATCAACAGTTGCGCAGCGCCGAGCGCAGCTACCTGTCCTTCCCCATGCTCAGTCGCCTGGCCGAGCTCTTGATCCGCATCAACGCAGCGGTACGCCATGCCCTGGCCCTGACCTATTCGCATGTGTTTATGGATGAATTCCAGGACACCACCCAAGCCCAGCTCGACCTGGTCCAGACCATCTTCCTCGGCACCTCGACGGTCATGACGGCCGTGGGCGACAACAAGCAGCAGATCATGCGCTTCGCGCTCGCGATGGACGACCCGTTCGGTGCCTTTGAGCGGTCCTTCGCGGCGAAGCGCATCCCGCTGCTCAGCAACTACCGCTCATCGCCCAAACTGGTCCGCATTCAGCACGTGCTGGCGGAGGCCCTAGACGCGAATACAGCGCGCCCCGAATCCAAGGCCAAGGCAGCCATCTTTGACGCCTGCTGTTCCATCTGGGACTTCTCCAGCACACGCGTAGAGGCCAGCACGCTGGCGGCCTACGTCGCGACGCAAATGCGCGAGCACAGCCTGCAGCCGACCGATTTCGTGCTGCTGGTCCGGCAGAAGGCAGAGGACTATGCCCAAGTGCTGACACCCGCCTTCGCTGCAGCCGGCATCCCCGTCCGCAACGAAGCAGCTTATGTCGGCAGTCAGATGCTGCAGGAATTGCTGACGGAGCCGCTTTCGGAGTTGGTGCTCGTGATGCTGCGCCTGGCCTGCGCCGCACGCGGTGGATCGAGTTGGAGCGAGGCCCAGCATGCGTTGGCCGAGTTGCGCGGCGTTGACCCCACCGATGATCGAGCGCGGCGCGCGTTGGCCCGCGATCTGGATGGCTTCGCCAACGGGTTTGTCCGGCAGCATCCGCAGCCCCCATCCACCGAAGCGCAAGCCCGGTCCATGGTCCAGGCGGTGCTGGCGTTCCTGGATCCCGATGCCCTGGTCGCTGCACACGCTCCCTACGCTCAGGGGAACTGGTTCGCCGAGGTAGAGAACAGCGTCGTGCTGCACCTGCTGGCCAGCGCCGCCGCGCAAGCGCAGGACTGGCGTGCGGCACTGGACGCCTTTGAGGGTGCCAACGCGTTGCCCCTCATGACTCTGCACAAGAGCAAAGGGCTGGAGTACCACACCGTCATTTTCGTCGGGCTCGATGACGACGCCTGGTGGAGCTACACCCAGGACCCGGTCGATGCAACTGCCGGATTCTTTGTCGCCTTCACCCGCGCCAAGCAGCGGGTGATCTTCACCTACTCGCCCGAACGCGGCCAGCGAACGAAGGTCGCGCCGCTCTACGAATTGCTCGACAAGGCTGGCGTCCCACACATTGCCGTGGCGTAGCTCGAATTCAGTACAGGAGGCATCCACAATGATCCCGCCCAGCATCTCCACCTTCGGCGCCGCCCCGTCGATGGTGGGCTACCTGTACCAGGTCCGACTCGCCCTGCTGTGGGCAATCCGCCGCAGCCGTACCAGCGACTTCGTTGTCAGCCTGGAGACGCTGGACGACGTGAGTTTCGAAGTCGGCGGAGAGCCGCTGGCGGTGCTGCAGGCCAAGCATTCGCTGAAGGCGGCTGCAAACCTGACTGATCTGAGCGCGGAGCTGTGGAAGACGTTGCGCGTCTGGCTGGTCGGCCTGGCCAGCGGTGAAATCCCGATTGGCACGGCGCGCTTCCTGATCACCACCGCTGCGGCCGCGCCCGGAAGCGCGTGCGCCGCCTTGAGTATCGACGGCCGCGATCGCGACGTGGCCGAGGCCGCCAAGCGTCTCAAGTATGCAGCGATCACCTCGACCAACAGCGAACTCAAGCGGGCTTTCGAGGCCTACCTCGCGCTGGAGGAAGCTGAGCGCGAAGCTCTGCTGGCGCAGGTGTACGTGATCCCGTCGCAGCCCGACGCCGTCGAGATCACAGAACAGTTGCAGTCCGAGCTCTACCATGTCTCGCTGAACCATCAGGCGCTGTCGGTGCAGATGCTCGAAGGTTGGTGGTTCAAGCGGGTGCTGAATGAACTGATCCACCCGGAGGGCGGCATCCCTCGCGCCGAGATCGACGCGCAGATCTCGGACATCCAGGAATCGCTGAAACCCGACGCCCTGCCGATCGATGACGACCTCGACGCGCTGATGGTCGCGCTGGAACAACTGCCAGAGTTCGCTGATCGCCCCTTCTACAAACAGGTCGAATTGGTCAGCAGTAGCCAGCTACGCATCCGCAACGCGATCACTAGCTATCTACAAGCCTTCCGACAACGCTCGGCCTGGACCCGCCACGACCTGCTGTTCGATGCCGATTTGGACAAGTACGACAAACGCCTGCAGGCCGAATGGGAGCTGCAGTACGGCCAGGTCTGCGACGAGCTCGGCCCGGACGCCACCGAGGCGGCAATGGCGCAGGCGGGCCGCGCCCTCCTGAAGTGGGCAGAAGACGCCCATATCTCCATCCGTACGGGTGTCAATGTCCCTTGGGTTTGCCGCGGTTCGCTACACATGCTTGCAGAGGACATGCGCGTGGGCTGGCACCCACAGTTCGAGACCCGGCTGAAGGCCGTCCTCGACGCGGCCGCCCAGGGCAAGACGGCATGACGGCTTGGCAGGACCGCACCATCGAGCAGCGCAACCTGCTCAACCCCGCCTTCTGCGCCGTCGCGGTGTGGCATCTCTCGCGCGGCTACGCCACCGAGGCAACGACGCTCGGCACAGGCCAGGTGGCGCTGCCGTTTGAGCTGGCCTTCGTGGGCGCGAGCCTGGTCCTGCGTGGCCAGACGCGAGAGCAATTGCCCCGCACGATCACATGTTCGCTTGCCACCTGGGTGCACGATCACCCGCTGGAGAGATCGGCCGTCGCCAAGGGCGTGGTCGTGTTGCGGCAGACGGTCCGCGAGGCCTTGCTGTTCGGCGCGCAGCACCAGCTGCTCGCCCTGGATGGCCGCTGGATTGCCGCCAGCGAATCGCAAGCCAAGAAGATCAAGACCTACCTGGGCGCATCGAGCACTGAGGTGAGGGACTGCATGCGCCAGGCCGTGTTCGTCGGTCGTTGGCTGTGCAAAGCGGGCGCGCCCCCAACCGTGTTGGCGTTATTGGGAGTTCAAGCATGATTCAGATTCGCGCCGTGGTGATCTACAGCCACGACGGACGCCACCGAGTGGTGCCCTTCGAACCAGGCCGCGTCAATATCATTTCCGGAGACTCGCGCACCGGCAAGTCAGCCATCCTGGGCATCATCGACTACTGCTTCGGGGCCAAGGAGATCGACGTGCCCGAGGGAAAGGTCCGCCGCAACGTGGCCTGGTTTGCGTTGCTGCTACAGACGTCTCGCGGTCAAGCCTTTGTGGCGCGGCATCTGCCGACGGGAGACGGCAAGTCCAGCGAGGCGGTCTATGTGCAAACCGACACGGAGGTCGATATTCCGCCCGCATCGGCGCTGCGCCAGACAACCAACCGAGAGGGGCTGCGCTCGCTGTTGGCTTCCTGGGCCGGCCTGTCGGACTACCTGCATGAGCCCCGGCCCGGGCAGACGCGCGACGCGCTGGCCGCAACCATCAGCCATGCGCTCACCTTCTGTTTCCAGTCCCAGAACGAGATCGCGCAGCGCAAGCACCTGTTCCATGGCTCCAGTGATCGATTCGTAGCGCAGGCGATCAAGGACACGCTGCCCTACTTCCTTGGTGCGGTCACCGATGACTACGTCGCCAATCAGCAGGAGCTCAAGCGCGTTCGCACCGAGATCCGCCAGATCGACCGCCGGCTTGCGGAAGCCGCCGCAATCCGAGGTGACGGCGTGGGCCGCGCGGACACGCTGCTGGCCGAAGCCAAATCGGTGGGAATGAGCGAGCTCCCTGACAGCGCATCCTGGCAGGAGAAGCTCGACACGCTTCGCGAGATTCAGAACAGGCCGGTGCCTTCGGCGGCTGCAGAGGTCGACGGCGACGCCGAGTTCCGGCGGCTTTCCGCGGTGCGCAGCGAACTGCTGCAGGAGCAGCGCACCTTGCAGTCCACGCTTGAGCGTGCCCGCAGCTTCGAAGGCAGTTCTAAGGGCTATTCGGCGGAAGCGCGAGAACACACGGCGCGCCTGCAAGCGGTGAGCGTCTTCGAGCATGACCAGCCGGGACATGCCTGCCCGTTGTGCCTGCAGGTGCTACCCGAAGCCTCGACGGTGCCGTCCATCGGCGACCTGCGAGCCGCCCAGGACTACATCGGCGAACGCAGTGGCGCGGTGGATTCGGCGACCCCACGCATCGAGACAGCCATCCAGGATGTCGAGACCAAGCTGTACGACGTCCGGCGCCGCATGGAAGACAACCGCGTCCTGCTGACCGCAGTCAAGCGGGGCAACCAGCGCCTGCAACTGGCCTCGGACATGGAAGCGCGACGCGCCATGGTGCTCGGCCGGATCAGCCTCTATATGGAAAACATCCCGCAGATACCTGACCTCAGTGAGCAGCAGGAGCGGCTGAAGGAGCTGCGACTGCAGGAGGGCGTGCTCGACGAGGCAGTCAGTGCCGACACCATCCAGGCCAAGATGGAGTCCTGCCTGTCCAACGTCAACCGGCATCTCTGGAACTACGCCAAGCAGATCGACCTGGAGTATTCCGATACGCCCTTGCGCCTGGACCCTCGCAACCTGACCATCGTGGCAGACACGCCAGAGCGGCCGGTGCCGATGCGCGAGATCGGCAGTGGCGAGAACCATGTCGGCTATCACATCGTGGCGCACCTAGCCCTGCACACCTGGTTCGCCAGCCGCGGTCGGCCGGTGCCATCTTTCCTGCTCCTGGATCAGCTGTCGCAGGCGCACTTCTCTCCGGACACGGTGCCGGGCGAGGGTGTGACACAAGAGAAGATCGACGCCGATCGCAAGGCCGTGAAGCGCCTCTTCGGCCTGATCTTTGACGTGGTCGCAAGCCTGGATGGCAAGTTCCAGGTGATCATCACGGATCACCCGGACTTTAGCGATGACGCCCGCTTCCAGGCCGCGCTGAGAGAGCGCTGGCGTGACGGACTCAAGTTGGTGCCAGAAGATTGGCCACGCGCCGCCTGAGCGTCTTCGCGCGGGTGTCCATCCTGCTGGTTACGAATGACCGCCAACGGCGGGAGCCGTCATTGGGGCACTGACGCAGGACGACCGCAGCCAGTCTCGTGCTGTCGCTCGCTCCGCCAGCATGAACGTCAACTGATGAGCACTCAGATCAGGAGCTTCGCCGCATGCACCGGGAGGCTGCGTTCAGAACAGCCGCTCCAGCGCCTGCGGCAGCGTCCTCGCCTCTGGCAGCCAGTGACCGATCGCGACGCCGGTGAGTACCGTCACGGCCAGGACGATGGCCATCGGGCCGATCGTGCGGCGCACGGCGTGACCGAGCCAGCCTTCGCGCTGCGCCTTCAGCGCGAGGGCGCCGCCAGCCGAAGCAAAAGCGATCTCCACCGCGACGCCGACGAGCACCTCGACGCCAAAGAGCCCGAACACGGCAAAGCCGAGCACAGTGGCCAGCGCAACCGCCACCCCAATGACCAAGGCAACGGGGACCAGCACTACCGCCCCCTCGTCAGCGCTGCCAACTGCTTCTACAGCTGCTGAGGCAACCTTGCTCATGGCCGAGCATCCGGCGTCATTGGCTGCTGAGGCGGCTTCGCCCACAGTGTTGGGCGCATCGAAGCTGCCATCGGCACCGCCGCCACCGAAGTCGCCTCCGCCCCCGGATCGGAAGACGGGAGAATCGGCCGATCGGGCGCCGCTTGATGCCGGAGAAGGCACATCGAAACCCGGATCGCCGATGTCGAGCGTGCCCTCGTCGCGCGAAATGAGCCATCGGCACCAGGCCCACAAGAGCCCGAGATAGACCACGTATGCACCGACGAGCGCGATGCCGTGCCGGAGCGCCATCGAGTCGATCCCGACCACCATCAGCGTGTGCGAGATGCCCCACAGGACGCCGAACGTGACCAGTCCAATGAGGAACACGTGCACTCGCACCCACCGTCGACGCTGCAGATCCGCGCGAATGCCGCGCTCGAGCGTCAGAGCCGCTGACATGGGCGACGCGGGCATGGAGAACCGGCCGCGCATTCTGCTCATTCGACTTCACCCCCCTCCGATCGCGGAGTGTGGCAGAACCGGGGTCCACGCACGGGCGCAGCTCAATCAGTGCGTTGAAGGCCAGCTGTGGGGCCGCCACGCAGGATCGCCTGATCCTGGGCTGCGCGACGGAAGCCGGCCGTGACTCGGAGTGACGGCTCCCAAGCGCTACGCCCGCCCGTCACATCACGTGACTGGGCGCACGCGCATCGCACCGCAAGCGCCACTCACCGGCGACGTTCACCACGCTCCACTCGCCCACAGCTCGGGCATCAGTGGCAAAGCGCTCGAGGCGTCGCTGCGAGAGCGCGCGAATCGTCTCCACCATCTCGGGCGGCATCGCGGGGTCGCGAAGCTGCTCGTGCAGATCCGATAGGGTCTTCGCCTGTCCCCAGCGTGGCATCGCCAGGACATGCGCGTTCCAGACCAGGATCACGGTCTTGAGCACCGAGCGCAGGTCTTCGCCCGAGTCGTCCACATTGACCTGGCTGATCAGCGGATCGCCGAAGTCGAGGATCGTTTCGGAGATCTTGCGAAGGGGAGGTGCTGGCATGCAGAGAATGTGGCGAAGCCGTTGAGCGCGTGCAAAGGTGGATTGGGGCCGTGACTACCTTGCCGAGTTCCGCAAGTGGCGTTCCAGCGAAGCGCGGAACGCCCCATCACTGTAGTGCGGATCAGAGGCTGGTAAGCAGTACCTGCCGACGAATCGCGTTCGGGTCGGCCCGTCCCGGCTCAACTCTACTTCTAGCCATGCGGCCTCGCGTGCCTGTCCAGCGTCCTGCCATCCCACGAGGTCCGCCAGCCGGTAGTAGGCGCCAGGCTGCGCCGTATGCCGAAAGCCCTCGTCGATGAGTCCTGTGCTGTAGTGCTCGGCAAAGCGCTTGCGCTCGTCGAGCGTCCGAAAGCGCAGTCGCTGCATGACGCGCGCATAGGCCGTGTCGACGTCAGTCGGTACCGTCTGCGTGAGCTCACTGCAGCTCTCCTCGGTCTGTTCACTGCTTGCGCTGGCCTCCTGCACACCGCTGGAGATCGTCGCTTCCTTCGGCTTCAGAAGAGCCTGCGCGAGCGGGCCGAACGGGTCGGACGCGCAGGCACATAGGCCGAGCGTAGCCAGCATGCCAAGGGCAGTTCGAGCAACGTGGCCGGATTGGCTGAATCGCATTGGATGACCTCCTTCGATATTTGTCGGGCTTACTGCAGGATGACCAGGACCACGCACAGCAGGATGCAGCCGCGAACGATGTCTGCCTTCATTGCGTAGAGGGACATCCGCCTTTTGCTCCATGCGAGGAAGTTCGCTTGCGTCGTCCAGGCCAGCCACAGCGTGAGTAGCGTGGCCACGATGGCCGATATCGCGTTGCGCACATCGGTGAGTTGCTGGCCGCTCGCCATGGCGAACGCCGTGCTCGGGTCTGCCGCGACCGGAGGTGGCGCTACAGGGGTTCCTGATGCCGGTGGTACGGTTGGCGAGATACCGACGCCAGCGCCGCCGGCGGCCGCGGCGACAGTGGCGAAGGAGGGTGGTGTGGCCCCCAGATCGCAACCGCCGAGCTCGGCGATGTACCTTGTGATCGGTACATTGTTTCCGTCCCGAGGCAGGGTGCCACCCGAGGAGTTGATGAACGCCTGCAAGTTGGCAATGCCGACGAGATGAGCGCCGGCCACCAGACCACTGAGCGTGATCGGGACGCCGGCCAGCATGGTGCCTATCGAGCGGTTGAGTCCCGAGCGCTGGATCTGCGATACGAGCCGGTTGTGGTACGCGACGATCGCTTGCACCTGTACGTCTGGGCGTGCTTGGAATTCCGCCAGGCTGGTGATGCCGCCACGCCCCGTCCAACCACCGGACCAGTCGTTCTCTCGCGTGGCGTCGCCGCGGTAGTAGCCGGCATCCTGAAGCGCCGCCTCACCCATCTGGAAGATGCCGACGAAGCCGAATGGGTTGCGTGCATTCGGGTTGAGCCTCGACTCGCGCATGCCAAGGTCGCGCAGGAAGTCGGTATGGCTGCATCGGGCGCATGCGGCGGCGCTGGCCATGCTCAAAAGCGCGGCCACGAGCAGGGCACAGGCGTTCACGCTACTGGCCCGTCTGCTTCTTCAACTCTTGAGATGCCTTGCCGCGCACCCGGTCGTCGTGCGCTTGAGCGCAGGCGATTGCCGCGGCAAGCATGGACGAGGTGCTGCCGAGCGCACTGGGCTCGCCTGGCGCGTTGACTCGGAGTGCGTACTCGGCGGATTGGAGGCCGTACGCGCCGTACGCAATGTTCCTGTCGCACGCTCCCGACTGGCACGTCCAGAAGACGAGGGCACGGCCACCATCGGCCGCAGTGAAGAGCCGGTTGCTGCCCGAAGGTCCATCCAGACGGTGGAGCCACGGGGCTCGTTGCTTCGTCAGGGCATCGTGTCGAGTGGCGAAACCCGTATCAGCCTTTCGAAGGAAGTACGCCGAGCCTTTGTAGGCCGGCGGTGGGTATGACAGCGATCCACCGCCGGGACAGGGGCCGATGTCTATGCCCGACTCGGCGATGACGTTCACCGGCTCGAGAGCGTCTGTGCCTGCGGTGACCGCGCCAGCCGTTGAGCTGCAGGCGAGCATCAACAGGACGATGGAAGCGTTGGACATGTCGTCTCCCCTACGGTTGGGCTTGAAGGAACATCGCCATGAACTGGTCCGGCGGCACGGCGCCTTGCGCTCGGCGGCCGTCGGAAAAGAAGACCGTCGGCGTGCCGCGAATGCTCAATCGGTTGCCGAGCTCGATCAGCTGGTCCACACCGGACTGGCATGGCTTGGCCGGCGTGGCGGCTTTGCCGGTGCTCATCAGATCCGACCAGGCTTTCACACGATCCGGTGCGCACAGGGCGGCGCGCGCCTTGGCGTCGGAGTCGGCGGAGAGCACCGGGTACGGAAAGGTGTAGATCGTCAGGTCGTCGAGCTGGCCGAGCAGCGTGTGCAATGCCCTGCAGTACGGGCAGTTCGGATCCTCGAAGACCGCGAGCCGGCGCTTGCCGTTGCCCCGGACGGTTTTCAGCGCCAGGTCGAGGGGCAGCGACGCGAAGTCGATGCGAGCGGCGGCTTCAAGCCGCTCGCGGGTGATGTCGCGGTTCGCCTTCAGGTCGAGCAGGTGACCCTCTACGAAGGCGTATCGGCCGCTGGCATCGACATAGAAGATGTCGAGCCCGGCGCGGACCTCGAAGACACCCGGAATGGGTGTCTTGCTGATCGCGTCGGGTCGGACTTTCCCGCTGGTGTGCGCCTGGACTTGTGTCGTGAGGCGGCTCTCCCACTCTCGATCGTCCGCAGCGAAAACTTGCCGCGCCGACAGAACGGTCAAGAGCAACGTCACGATCGCGCGAACCATACGCACTCCTCGGTTGATCTTCCGCACGCCCAGCAGCACCCGTTATTTCTCGACGGCTCGGGAAGCGGGCGTGCTCCATAGCGCCACGTGGGATTTGGCTTGAAAGGTAGTGGAATCGGAGCCAAATTTCACGTCTGAACCGGGCTCGCTTCGGTGCCGGTTCTGAACGGTTCTGAGCCCGTGAGGGCACAGGGAGGACAAAGCAATGAAGCAGTACGAAGCTGGACCTGTCGCTCTCCGTATCGCGGAAGGAGTCTTGGCTACCTTCGGATGGGCCCTAAGCGCATTGGGTGGCGTCTTGAATGCGGCGGTGTCTGCGGACCATGAGCGGACACCGCCGAAGCCGACCGAGATCGATCAGGACGGACACGTAGTGAAGGAGGGCACCACCGACTTTCCGTAGCCCCGTCGCTGGAGCGCCTCCTGTCACCGTTTGCCAGAGGAGCTCCGAAATGACTGAAGGGCTCGCCCTGCGCGAGTGAGTCCGCGCCCCGCGAATGACGCGGCAGATCCAACGAGACTGCTGGCGCGTTCTCCTGCCTTCGTCGTCGGTGTTGCCGCTTTCTCAAACGGTGTGGCCAGTGCTGAACCGACCCGTATCCCGATCATCGCCATCAGCCCGCTCCAAAGCGCCGGCAGCGCAAGGTACATCGCCATCACGACCAAATTCAGCAGCATCGCCTTGGTCGGATCCCCGATCCTGAAGAAGCTCGTCAGTGCGCTCAGCGCCGAGTGAGCATCGGGGTAGATCGCCAGCGCCAGCTTGTCGTCGAGAAAGTCAGTGACGAACCAGAGCACCGACCACATCTTGATCGTGAAGATCGCGATGCCGCCGTGGATCAAGGTCAGGAGGCTGTAGCTGGAGAACACCATCACGAACGGCATCAGCATGTAGATGCCCATCAGCAGCAGCGCTTGGATGAAGGGTAGCGAGGGCTTCAATACGGCGGTGGCGAGCCAGGTGAAGAATGTCGTGATGAACCCGGCAATCGTCACAGCCGAGCTCGATAACGCGTCTTTCATCATGTTGCTGTGGGCCGGGACGTAGGCGTGGGACGTGACGGTCAGCCTGGTCTTGTCGAGCAGCGTCTGCGTCACCATGTCGGCGCGTCGCTCGGGGCTGAGTGACTCGCCGAAGGTCGCCACGAGCTCGTCCAAGTCCGAGGTGGCCGCCGCGGCATCGACGACTCTCGTTTGGAGGCCCTGGCCGCTGGCGCTTCCTTCCCACCATTCCTTGCATGTCGGGCGTCCCCAGGTCGGAGGCACCGGATGGCCGATGCGGTCGCGGTCGTGCACGGCATCGACGGCCCAGCCGGGCACCTCGGCATCCGCGTAGAGCGCGCCGTAGAGGTCAGGATCGTCGCGAAAGGCATGCGAACCGATCCACTCCGGATCGTCCACGCCATAGCTCGTGATCGCGGCGTTCGCTGCGGGGGACGCCGGCGCGTCGAGGAACCGCGTGCGCGCAGGGATGTAGCACTCGTTGTAGAAGCGCTGGAGTTCGTATCGCAGCTGGGGGCTGTCGATGCTCGCGTGCTTGGCCGCTTCGGTCACTTTGCGCACGTCGTCGAGCGTCAGACCGGCGCCCGAGATGATGGCCGTCGTCAAGCCAGAGCTCAGGGCCATCACCGAGTACCACCACACCGGCACGTTGACGACGGGCGGCGTGCCGCCGAGCGTGATGCCGAAGGTTGATCCCGGTGACGCGCCCGTCGCGGTCGTGGGCGACGGGCTGGCCGTGGTGGCCGGCGGGGTGTAGAAGACGCCGTTCCGGTTCAACGCCGTCAAGCTTGTGGGCATGCCGGCGATCATCAGGACGAACAGTCCGACGTACACGTCAATCTCCAGTGCCCGCAGGCCTGCCGAGGCGCCGCCGCCCTCTTCACCGTCGACGAACGCGGTTCGCCAGTGGCTGACGACCATCGCCAGGAACGGGACGAATACGATGCCCGTCGAGGCCAGCACGTCCCAGATGACGTTGTACATGTGCCAGCCGATCAACGTCGTGAAGATCTCGGCGTAGCTGTTGACTGCCATAACTTCTCTCCCTGAATCGAAGGGGTTCGCGGCGATCAGCTGCCGTGCAACGAAGCCAGCAGCGAGAACGGCAAGCCGGCGCTCAGCGTCAGCACCATTACCAGCAAGAGCGTCATCACCCGATGGCGCGCGCGCAGCAGCGGGCCGACTTCCGCCGCGCGGATGCGGCCTCGCGTGGCCAGCCAGTACACGATGCGGGGCCAGCGCAGCCATACGAATCCGACGATCAGCAACTGCACCCCGACTGCCCATGGCTTTGCCCACTTCACGAAGGCCTCGACGCGAGGAAGGTGGTCCGGTGCGTGAACGGCGATGGCCGCGAGCATGCTCACGACGACGACCACCCCGATGGCGAAGGCGACCATGAGGCGCACGCTCCAGCGGCGGCTTGCCGCCGATGGGTCTCGGCTACTGGACACGGCCGTCCTCCAACGGGCGCGAGTCGGTGCGGTCCTGCCGGCGGGTGTCGGCCGATTTCGCCCGGTCTGCGTGGAAGCTGTCGATCAGCTCCCTGGCGGTGGACGACACTACTTCGCGGCGTACGCGCGTTTCGAAGAGCAGGTCGTCCATGTGCCGGTTCAGCTGGTCGACGCGCTCGCGCAGTTCCTTCTGCGCCGGCTCCCACGCGGCCTCGGGCACACCGCCGCCGGTGAGAAGCAGGTTGCGCACCATCAGGGCCTTGTCGACAACGCGCGCCTGTGCGATTTCCATCGACAAGCGCACCACTGCGAACTGCCGCGCCGAGGGTTTCAGCGCGCGCAGCGCCTCGACGAGCTCGCGGGTGATCGCCACGCCCGGTGCCGAGGCCCGCTCCAGGTCGGCATAGGGCGGAGCGGCGGCGCTGACCGCTGTCTGCAGCTGCGTCTCGGCGGCCGACCGTTCCAGTTCGTACTTCGGCAGCAGGCCGCCACCGGGCGTCGACGACTTGGCTTGGCAGCCCACCTCGTCACAGAGGGCGATTTGCCGGTCGCCGATCACCGAGACCGCCCAGTCGGCGGCCACACTGGGCGAGGCGAACGCCGAGGCCAGCTTGGTGGACGCAGGAAAGACGGTGGTCGCCGGTGCGCCGGGCGGCCGGTTCATCGTCACGTTGTAGCCGGCCTGCATCACGTCGCGGATCACCTCGATCGCGGCCTGGTTGCGCCCGCCTCGCTTGGCGCCGCCGATCCACGTGAGGCCGCCGACACCGCCGCTGGTCTCGACACGCTGCTTGGCGCTGACGGCATCGCGGGTCGTGCGGGATACCTCCTTCCACCCCTCGCCCTTGGCCATCGCCAACCACTCTGCGTACGGGTCGCCGCCTTGCTTGATCTGCGCCTCCATCTCCTCGCAGGTCTTGAGCGCGATGTTCCATTCGGTCTCGGCCTTCTTCTGGTACGTCTGGAACAGCTCGTACAGGCCGGGCGAGGCGCGCTGCAACACGTACAGCGGCAGCGCCGCGATGCCGGAGCGCACGGCGCTCGTCACCGTCGTGCCCAGCGAGGCGAACCCGTTCATCAGGTTCTGGATCGTCACGGCGCCATCGAAGCGACCGCAGCTGTAGTTGAGCCGTGCCGATCCGCCGAGGCCGATCCGCAGCGGCGTGGCGGCCGGGTTCGCGGGGCGCGAGACGGGTTCGCCGCCACCGATCTTGTAGTAGAGGAGCGACTGGTCGCCCGGCACGACGGCCTGGCCGGCCGCCGTTCCTGCCAGCGTGCAGGTGACACCCGCGATCGCCAGCTTCTTCATTGCTCGCTTCATCGCATCGCTCCTCAGTACGTCACGGCGCCCAGGAAGAGGTGCCCGGCGCGCGGGCAGCAGCTGTACGGCCGCCACAGGTTGAAGGCGTAGCCTCCGCTGCCTGACGTGCGGCCGTCTCCCCACGACATGGGCAGCCCCGCGTCGTCCGCGCCAAACGCGTCGCATGAGCGCTGCGCGAGCGGCGCCAGCATTTGCCAGGTGCCGGTGGAGGCGTCACGCTCCATCAACGGTGGCGGCGGCCACACCATGGCGTTGCCCACCATGCGGCGGCCGCCGGTCGGCAGCGGCAGAAAGACGTGCGGTTGGCCGGTGCGCGTCGTGATGTCGCCAGCCCGTTGGGCCAGCACGGCCGCGGCCTTGACGGGGTGCTGCTGGGTGACGTTGCCATCGCGGGGATAGACCGCGCCCCAGCTGTTCGTGGGCCAGGCGCCGATCTCGCGCATGCCGGGGACGAACGAGGCGGGGTACATCCACTCCACCGGCAACAGTGCGCGCCAGGCCAGCGCGTCCAGGTACGAGCTGAAGTAAGGCTGGAAGGGCCGCGCCGTGGTCGGACACATGGGGACGGTGCCGCCAGCGCCAGTCAGCGACAGCAAGCCGCCCGGGTGACCGATGACGTCCACGTCGCGGAACATGCGCGCGCGGTCGCGCCCGTCGTCGCGGGTGCGCGTGCCGGCCGAGTCGATCGGCAGGCCGACCAGGGCGGTCGCCGCGGTGCGGACGTTGCGCTCCACCGCTCGGCCGGCATCGCGCCACGGATGCAGCGCACCGTCATGGAAGACAGAGACGACCGCGTCGGGCCTGTAGTGGCTCACGCGCAGCGAAGTGCGCACGCTGCAGCCCCAAAAGCCGCAGCGCAGCCAGAAGCAGGTCCCGGATGGACGCCATGACGCGCAGGACGGGGCGGCCGACGCGGTGTCGGCGAGGATCTGGGCCGTCGTCGTGCCGTCGGCTTGTGCGAACGCCAGGAGAGGCGCCCACAGCGTGGCGGCAGCCAAGATGCGCTCGGTTCGATGTCGTCGCTGCGGCACGGCTCATCTCCTGTCGGCAGAGGCGGGGGCGATGCGCGCGAAGAGCTGCCGAGCGACATCGACGTCGGTGATGCCGTACACCGCCCACTTGCCGTCGAACACGATTGCCGGCGCGCGCTGAAGCCCCAGCTGGGCGACGCGCGCCAGCCCGGTGGCTGCTGCTCGCGTGCGTGACTCGAGCTCGGGCCCGAGTGCGGCCATGCGCTGCATCACCAACTGCTGCGCGCGGTTCGGGTCCGGCGGCAGGCTCAGCGACAGCTGCTGCTCGAGCAGCGCGATCGCATCCAGGCAGTACACGGTGGCGTCGCGCGCATTCGTGACCGGCAGTGTGCTGAGCGTGAACACCTCGACGGCAGGCTCGGCGGCACTGACGGGCGCGCTGTGCAGCGCCAACACCGTTCCGATGGAGACGATGGCGTGGCGTAGTGCCATGCTCATCCCCTGGCCGCCTCGATGAGCGAGGCGACGCGGTAGGCGGCCTCAAGCTCGCTGCATCCCTGCTGCCGCATGATCCCGGCGCGCTGCGCCTTCTCGTGCTTCTCCGTCATCGCCAGGGCGAGTGCAAGCGCCGGCGGCACGTTGCGAAACAACGCCTCGAAGTTGTCGGTGAGGACGACGCCCTCGGTGTACTTGCCCGGCTCCTTGCGCGCCGACAGCAGCAGGTTCACCGTTTCGGGGCTCAGGTTGCGGAAGCGCTTGACCTGTTCCACCTCGTCGAGCGGCATGGTGAGGCAGGTCCACCACTCCATCATGCTCAGCATGCGGCGCGCCGCGTCGGGAAAGTCGCCCAGGTTCTGCGTGAGCAGCCACAGCCACGTGCCGAGCTTGCGCCACATCTTGCTGATCTTCGTGAGGTAGGGCGACAGCAGCGGGCTGGCGGTGATGATGTGCGCCTCGTCCACCGGCACGATGGTCTGCCGCGCTTCGTGCTGGCGTGACTCCACCAGCGCGTGGATGTGGTTCATGAACGAGAGGAACGCGACCGTCAGCTGGTCCTCGTAGCCCTCGCGCGCGAAGATGCTGAGGTCGACGATCGTCACGTCCACATCGGGCCAGGGCGTGCCGCAGCGGTTGAAGAACTTGCCCGCGAGCCCGTCGCAGAAGAGCTTCATGCCGTCGCCCATCTCAACGGCCCGCATGCGCCGTCCTTCGGGCAGCGATCGGTCGGCGGCGATGGTGCGCAGCTCGTGGGCTACGTCTTCGGTCAGCAGCTGCGGCTTGCCGGCGGCGCGCGCCTTCTTGGCCGCTTCGATGATGGCCAGGCGGATCAGGTAGCGGTCGGCGCGCGTCAGCTTGGCGTTCTCGCGCTCGTCGCCGCCGGTGATCATCACCCGGGCCGCGATCTCCATCTCGCCCAGGATGTCGCGCTTCTCGTCCTCGTCAGGCGGCTCGTCGTCGCCGTCGTCGGCGGGCACGTCGTCCTCGTGGATCGTGAGCTCCGGGCGCCGAATCTGGCCGAGCATCTTGTAGGCGTCCGCAAAGGGCGGCAGCGAGATGTCGGAGTTGGCCGACAGCGTCACCTGGTTCACCGTCAGCCCGTGCTGGCGGAAGTGCTCGCCGAGCAGCGTGAACGAGCCGCCGACCTCGAGCAGAAAGAGGCGCGGCCGGTGCACCGCCATCTGCAGCATCAGGTCATGCACGCATGCGGCCGACTTGCCGGCACCAGTCGGGCCGAACAGCACGCGGTGCGCGTTCTTCTTGCGGTCCTGCTTGTGCAGCGGGTCGAACATCAGCGGTTCGCCGGCCCGGTTGAAATAGATCATCCCGGGCCGGCCGGTGCCGCGCGCCCGGCCGTAGATGGGAAGCAGCCGAGCTACGTCGGAGGAGAACGCCAGCCGCGAGCGTTTCAGGTGCCGCAGGTCGAAGTGCGGGTCGAAGGCCAGGGGCAGGCCGCGGATGTACGCCGTGAGCGCGACGAGGTCTTGCCGCTGGTCGATGAATTTCAGGCCCGAGGGCAGCAGCGTGGCGTTGACGTGGTTCACCTTGCGGCGCAGGTCCAGCTCGTCGTTGCCGCGCAGGTACAGCACCAGGTTGAGCGGCAACAGCTTGTCGCCCTCGGCCATGCGGCGCTTCACGATGCGGCAGTTCTCGCGCGACAGCTCCGCCTCGGGGGCGTCTCCGGTCGCGGCGCGCTCGATCGCGTCGACGTGGGCGCGCAGCTTGTCCTGGGGGCGGATCGTGATGGTGAGCGACAGCACCGCGCCATCGGGCAGCTTGTCAAACAGCGCGTAGTAGCGGCCGTCGTCGAACTGGCGCTCCGCGGTCAGGTGGCCGACGACCGGCTTGTTGCGCATTTGCTGGAACGTCAGCGCGAGGTGGGGCAGGTCATCGAAGTACCACAGCCCGCGCTCCACATCGGAACGCGGCTTCGACAGCAGCACCAGGTCGGCGAAGTCGCGGCCGAAGGGCAGGTCGTTGTCGCCCGGGTAGGGCGCGAGGCCCACCAGGTCCGCGGACGAACTCGCGATGCCGGGCCGGGGGTTGAACCAGGGCAGCAGCCACTCGTAAAAGTCCCGGCCAGTGCAGCGGCGTGTCGGCACACCGCCTTGTCGCAGCGATGCTTCGAAGCGCTCGCACACGTTCCTGAGTTGCTCCGCGGCGCCCATCCCATCGCGTTCGAGTTGCTGCGCGCGCCGGTAAACGGTTGCGCGGATGCGTCGGCGTTGTCCCCGAAAGCGGATGCCGGAGACCTCGGTATCGACGAACAGGCCTTCGGGACGAGACACGTTCGCCAGGTGCGCCCGCATGCGGCGCAGGTAGTCCTGCGTGTACGGGGTTGCCAGCACCTCGGGCCGGATGTAGGTGACCAGCTCGTCGTACACCGAGTCGATGCGCGGATCGTCCTGTGCGAAGAACTGCAGCACCCATTCGCCGTCGTCCAGCTCCGGGAAGGAGCCGTTGACTGCGCTGCGCAGCGCGTCGGCCTGGCGCAGCAGGAAGTCTTCGGTGCGGCCTTCGGTGGCGGTGGGAGTCAGCTCGAACACGGCGCCCCGGCTGACGCCATCCTCGAGCAGGAACGCCTGCTCGTCGGGCAGGTAGTCGGTCCAGGGCAACAGGTCGGTGAACGAGGGCGGCGGCACGCCGATCGCGCGCCGACGCGCCCGGGTAATGCCCGGTGCTTGGGCCGTGGTGACGGCGCCGGTCCAGCGCGCAAAGGAGGCGAGCATGGTCACCTCGTCGTGCCGGAGGTCGCGGTGGGCGCGGGGGCCGGCGCCGCCGACTCGGCGGCACGCCGCACCGGCACTTCGCCCGGCATCGCGTACTCCACCGTCTCGTACATCGGAAACACCGTGCTGTAGCCGGGAACCGGGTAGCGGCCGTTCGGCGACAGGTGTGGCGTCACGTACATCACGAGGTCGGGATTCGGCAGCCGCGCGAAGCGGCCCTCGATCTCGTCGACCACGGTGCGTAGGTGGTGCCCGCTCGGCGAGCGACCGTCATCGTGGGGTGGGGGCAGGGCGGCGCCGTCAAGTGGCCCACTGCGCTGCCAGGTCATGTGCTGCCGGTAGATCTCGGCCATCGTGGGCCCCTCGGACGGAAGCGTGCTGAGCTTCGAGCCGGACGCACACCCCGCCAGCGAAAGGCAGAGTAGCCACAGCCACGGCGCGCGCCGCGACCGATCAGTCGAGTTGGGCACGAGCCGTGCGTCGAGCCGCGGTGCCACGGTTGGATAGGCCATAGTCGAGCCTCCTTGCGTTGGGATCCTTGTCGAGCGCGATCGCCTCGGTCAGGTGCACCGCGACCTTTGCGCCGGGACGGATGTAGATGGCGTCGAAGCTGTCGTTCAGGCGCCGCATCAGCCAATGGCTCACCTCGTCGACGCCGGCGGCCGCCGCCTGGCCGAGCACGTACTGCCCCTGGTTGCCCGTCACCGCGGTGGTCGCGCCCAGGCCGTTCGTGACAGTGGAGGTCTGCGACAGCGCCGCTGCCCGTGCAGCGACCTCCAGACTCTTGATGCCGACGATCTGGGTGAGGTACGCGGGTGCGTTGGTGACGCGCTCACCGTTGAGGCAGGGCGCGCCGCGCTCGTCGGAAATGAAGCCCAGCCGCTGCGCGTTGTTGTTGCCGTTGGCTGCGCCGCTGCCGCGCTTGGACACCGTGCTGATCGCGCCGTCCTGAAAGACGAACGTCACGCTGCTGATGTGCCCCTCGACGCATGACAGCATCCAGTCGCCCACCGCCACACCCGCGACCACCATGCCGGTCACGTCGTCCGGCACCTCGAACCCGTTGGCTGCGAGGTTGGTGCGCCCGATGAGTACCTTGAACTCCATCGGATCGCGCACGTTGCCGCCCACCGGCGTGCGGCCGATCATGGCCGTCATCGCCGTGGCGTCCATCAGGGTCGCGTTCTCGGGGATCGTGAAGTGCGGTTCGCGCGGCGTGCTTGGCGGCTCGGCCCCGGCGGGCGCTGCAGCCGCTTCGGTGCCGAGGGGGGCTGCCGCGTCAGCGGCTGGAATATCGCCTCCCGGAGGAACGCTCTTCACGAGCTTCTGTTGGCCGTCTGGACCGACGACCGCCTTGGAGCCGAGGGGCTCCGCCCAAACGAGCCCAGCGGCACCGGACGGCCCCGCGCCCGGCGCCGCAGCAATCGCCACTGTGGGCGGGGCTGTGGCGGGGTCGAACCCCAGCCCCGGTGGGATGTCGCTGCCGCCTGCGGGCACGGCGGGAGACGCCTCGGGCGTGTAGCGCTGAACCATCGCGCTGAGTTCGTCGATCTTCCGGTTCAGCCCCGAGAACACGGGGGAACCGGAGGCCTCCGGCCGCGAGAACTGCTCGGTTAGGCGGCGCGTCACGTTCTCTTCGATCGCGCTGCGGTTGCGGTTCAGGTCGTCGTTCTGCTGGAGCAGCTTGCCGTTCTCTTCGCGCAGCTTGCGGCTCTCGTCCTTGATGGCCTGCACTTCGGCGGTGAGCGTGCGGATCGTGTCGGCCGGGCTGTCGGCGTCGGCGCTCTTGGCCGGCGGCTGCGGAACGCTGTGCATCGGCACGTGCTCCGGCCCCGGCCTCCTGCTCATGACCAGGATGGCGACCACGACGACCAGGATGACGGTCCCGAGTATCGGGATCAGGCGGTTCTGTCGGATCATCGGCATGGCGTTGCTCCTTCAGCGGCATGCCTCGAAGGGCCGATCGCACACGAGGTAGACCACCGTCGTGTCGGCTTCGGAGCCGTGGGGGAGCAGCCGGCCATGCTGGAAGGTGATGGCGCGCCAGCGGCCGCGCAGGTCGAGCGGGTTCAGCTCCAGCGGTTGTGGCTGCAGGTTCTGAAGCACCACCGCGGTCACGTAGAACTCATCGCCTCGCCACTGGCCCGCGGGCGTGCTGCGCACGCTGCCGCCCGCATACAGGTCGTCCAGCGGATGCGTGTCGACCATGACGCGGCGGATCGCCGGGTGGGGGCGGGTGAGCCTGCGCGGCGCGTACATCTGATGCGCCGCAAAGCGCGTCAGGGTGACCATGTCCACAGGTGGGATGCTCTCGTCGCTGGAGCCCGCGGAGTCCGGGTCCCCCGACGTGGGTGCGACGACATGCACCGGGTGCGTCGTTGTCGTGGCCTTCGAGGCCGCCAGATCCAGCAGGATCACCGCACCAGTTCCGCGGTCCTCGGCGACGATGCGTGTGCGCGGGAACGGCGCGAGCGCGGTGACGTAGGACGTGCGGCCCACCGTTTGCACACGCAGCAGGGGAGCCACCTCTTGCGGTACACCGATGTGCATCTGCGCCGGGAACGTGATCGACCGTTCGCGCTCAGGCCCGATGCCGAGCGCGAGCTGCAGCGGTGCCCTGTCCCAGACAAGACGTTCGATCGATGCCGCATCCCGCGCGGACTCCTCGTCTGCGGGGCGCTTCAAGGCCGCCGAACTGCTCGCGTCGGCGATGCGCGCCGATGGGGCCTTGCGAGCCGGTGAACTTGGCGGTGGTCGGTCCGCTGGATCGGGCAGTGCCGCAGGCGCGGGAGCCGCCGTGCCCGTGGGTAACGGTTGCGCCATCGAATCGATGGGCTGCACGCTGAGGCCGCACAGCAGCGTGGCCAAGGCGGCGGTGGCGAGGCTCACCAGCGCACGGATGACGGTTGCGGACGGTCGCAGCCTCGCGGCGATGCGCAAGGCGGCATCCGCGAAGTCCGGCCGGGCGAAGAAGATGCGCATGTTGGCTTCCTCCGGTCAGTTGGTGAGTGCGTTCTGAAGTTGCCCCGCCGCGCCGCTTGCCGGGCTCATCGCGCGTGGCGGCTGCGCTGTAGCCGCCTGGTACTCGGCGGCGAGGTCCAAGCGACTGGGCTGCTCGCCCTCGTTGAAGCAGTCCACCGCCAGGCCGAACTGGTTCTTCTCTCGATCGGCGTCGAAACGCACCACGCGCAGCGGGTAGCGCACGCCCGCTTCCTTCACTGGCATGCCGCGCACCGTCTCCTTGATCTCGTAGTCGACCTCGACGCGCCAGGCGCTGTCGCTCAGCGGTCTGACGCGCGACTCGGCATACTCGCGGCCGGGGATCTCCTGCAGCGCCCGCGTGCGCAGCGACAACTCCCCCTGGCCGGCCTTCGTGGCCAGGTCGCGCTCCAACCACTCCCGGCACGACGGCGTGATGTACGCCTGCATGCGGTAGATGGCCGCACCGTAGTCCTTGTCGCCGTCTCGGCTCCAGTGGTTCACCTGCTGCCAGATGTAGTGCGCAAACGCGTACACGTTGGGCGGTGGCACCTCGCCGTGCCGCAGCGTCGCGCCGGAGCGGAGATCGGGCGGGATGTGCAGGGTCAGGTCGCTCGGCGCGTGCTGCAGGCCGCGGATGGCGAGCAGCAGCGCAGCGCCGAGGATCGCGATGAACACCCACTGGAGCTTGATGATCGCTTCCTTGTTGTCGAGCGCATTGGTGAACTTGCCCATGAGTCCTCCTGCGTGCTCAGCTGCGGCCGATGTCCCAGTAGCCTGAGCGCCACGTCAGCGGAAACGACCACAGCCCGGCGGTGTGCAGCCGCCGCTTCACGACGTGCACGTAGTAGTGGTCTGGCCGATTACGCTTCACGCGCTGGAAGACGACCGCGCCGCAGTACACCGAGCCGATGACGCCTACGGCGAGGAACGCCAGCGAGAACGCCACCTTCCCGACGGCAAGGCCGAGCAGGACGGAGAGAGGTACCCATACCGCCACCGCGCCGAGCAGCATGGCGAGCAGTTCGCTCGACGAGCAGCCCTTGAAGATCGGCGGTTCGATATCCACCCGGTCGGCCAGCACGGCGTCGTGATCGTCCATGGCGTGCCCTCGACTGGCGCTTCAGATGATTCCTGCGGCCGTGCCGAGCAGGTACGAGTCGAAGATCAGGATCCCGCCTGCCACGACGGACAGCAGGCCCACCTCGCCCCACTCGGCTCGCCCGTTGCGCGCTTCGTTGAACTTGGCGATCGCGGCCCAGGCCGCCCACACAAACGCCGCCACGGCGACCGCGAGGCCCATCACGATGCCGCCGTCTCGGATGTAGCCGCGGATCAGCCCCAGCCAGTCGCCGGACGCTGGCGCCGTGGACGGCGGCGACGGCGTCGGCAGTACGGCCAGCGCGGGCGTCGACAGCAGGGCCGTGAACAGCATCGCCGACGCGCCCGAGCAGCGCCGCAGCCAGTGGTGAATTGCCTTCTTCATCGATCACTCCTTCAGGTTGAGGTCAGTCACGAATCGAGCGAGGTCAGCAAGACCTCATCTCACAAACCACCCGAGCACGCTGACCACGACGACCGCGCGAATCAGGTGCCAGAGCAGGTCTCCCATGTCGCCGCTGCGTCGACTCCAGCGGTCGAACAGTCGCAGCGCGAGCCAGGCCACCCACAGCAGCGCGACCACGGCCACCGTCGACGCCACGGTGAGCAGCAGGCCGCTGCTGGACTGGCCGCCGGTGGCCGCGGCGAATGCCGCCTCTTGTGCCGGGCTCATCGCGCGGGCCCATCAGCGGCGGTAGTCGCCCATCAGCGGAGGCACAGGCCTCGGCTGGCGCGGCGCATCAAGGTGGTCCGTCACGCCGCGCAGCACGAGCTCCAGGTCCTTCTCGAGCCAGTCGTAGCGGAACTTCACGCGTGCCGATGTGTCGGCGTGGCGTGACGCATCAGCGACTTGCGCCTGGAGTCGGCGCAGCTCTTGCGCGATGCGCGCGAGAGACTCCCGCTCGCTGTCCGCATCCGCGCGTGCGACGCCGGCGGCCAGCAACATGAGCAGCGAAGCGCACAGGGTTCGTTGGATCATGCGACTCTCCATCAGAGGTACTTCTTGAAGGTGGCGGCCATCAAGCTCACGGTGCAGGCGGATGCCGCGCAGAACGGCAGTACGGCCCACGCGGGGTTGAAGCCGCCGGTCGGCCAGGTGAGGTAGACGAAGAAGCCGAACGTGCACGCGGGCCACAAAAGGCGCTTGGCGTGGTGGTAGACGAAGGAGCTCTCGCGTCCTCCGCACCACTTGCGGATGTCGCGACGCCCGAGTCCGTCCACCAAGCCGATCAGGAACGCGAGTGCGAAGGCGGGCAGTGCCAGGTACACGATCGCCAGGCGGATGAATGCGTCTTGCCACACGTAGACCATCGCAGTCAGGTAGGGTGCGGCGGTGCGCAGGAGCTGCAGGGACTGGCTTTCGTGCACGCCCGGAGCCGGCGCAGCGCTGCCTTTGCGGATGAGCAGCAGGATGCCGGCCACGTCGGCGGCCCGCGTGGCCGCCTCGGCCCACGATGCGGCGAACGCCACCGTGTCGGCCGTGAGGAGGCTGCGCCGGTACGCCGCGAGATGGTTCAGATCCTCGGACACCATGTCGCGGCTGTGCTGCACCCCCTGGTCCTTCCACCACACGTGCATGCCGACCCACTCGACCACGGTGCCGACGGCCAGCGAGCCGACGACGGAGATCGCCGCGCCGAAGACGAGGCTGAGCAGCCACGTCAGCAGGCCACCTTGCGAGCGAACCTGCGCGGCGCCGGAGTTCGGCCGGCCGCTCATGGGGTGACCTCCTCGGCCGGCTGGGCATCGTCGGCTCCCGCCTGTGGAGCGTCGGCGGGTTCTGCGGCGGCATCCCAGGTGCCGCAGCCGCTGTCGCTGCCGTCGGCCTCGCGCCACCACAGTTCGCTGGTGCGGTAGCTGCGCTCCATACGCTGAGCCAGGTCGACCAGCGACGCCGGCAGGTGCGTATCGCCGATCGGATCGAGCAGCGGCATGCGCACCTTCCACAGCTGCCCGCCTTCGAGCAGCGCAAAGGCCTGCCCCTTGGGCAGCGACATCACGTCGGACGGCGAGATGAGCGGCACCGCCTGTGTTGCGATGCGGTCCTCATTGCGCGACACGAAGTCCACCCCCGTCCCCTCGCCGGCGGCGTCCGTGGCGCCGCTGACGGCGGTGAGCGCGGCGACCTCGACTTCCGGCAGCCCCTGCGTGAGCTGTTCGGCCGTCGCCACGTTCTTCACGCGGAACATCACGATGGTGTTGAGGTTGCCCACCACCTGTTCGGCCTTGGCGCGCGAGCCCAGGCGTGCCTCGAGGTCGGCGCTGGTTTGCGTGTAGATGTTGAGCTGGAAGCCGGCGCCGCCGATCTTGTTGGCCATCGGCACGAACTCATCGCCGGCGAGGTCGCTGAACTCGTCCAGGTGCAGGCAGACCTTGCGGTCCTGACCGTGCTTGTAGATTTCACCTGCCACTGACACGAGGTCGGCGAACATGCTGTTGCCCACCGCCATGGCGACCGCCGCGTCGGTGAGCGCATCCAGCCCCACGTACACGATGCCGCCCTGGCGAATGACCTTCTGCCAGTCGAAGATCGGCCGCAAATCGGAGATGTCGAAGTAGTCCGGGCTCAGCAGGTCGGCCACCGGCCCGGTAGTGAGCTTTTCGAGCAGGGGACCGAGCGACGACACCAGCTTGTCGAAGTAGGTGCGGTCGTACTTGAAGACGCTCGACAAGCCCTCCAGCACCGGCTCATGGATGCCGTGCCGGCGCAGGAAGTTGAGCACCGCGATGGCTTCCGGGCTGCGCCCTTCCAGATGGCGCGGCACCGAGCGCTGGCTCGCTACACGGTGCCGGATTGCGGCCAGGTCCTGTTCCCAGCCGACCGGCCCCGAGCGCGCGAGCCAGTGGCGGGCGTACTCGAGGAACAGCGGCTCGATGTCGTTGATGCAGTAGAGGATCTCGCGGTAGACCGGCTTGCGCCCGAGCGCCGAGATCGCGCGCGCGATGATGTTCGCGAAGCGCCAGCAGAACTCGCGGAACGCCGCGGAGTTGCCCGACGAGGGCAGGGGGTTCGTCAGCCGGGTCGCCACCTGCGTGATGCGGCTGAAGTTGCCGATCGCGTTGTAGCGCGCGCTCACCGACGGAAAGCCGAGGTGAAAGAGGTAGAAGCCATCGAGCCGCCCGGCCCGAGCGGCCTCGGCGTAGCACCGCTTCATCAGCTCGGCATCGCCCTTGGGGTCGATCACGATCACGACGTCGCCGCGCCGGATGTCCTGCGTGGCGCCGATCTCCAGCAGGCGCGTCTTGCCCACCCGGGTGGTGCCGTACACCACGAGATGGGCGACGCGCTCGGACAGGTCGGTGTAGACCGCTTCCTCGCGCAGCGAGACGGCATGGATGTGCGGATCACCCCCCACGGGCGGCAGCGGCGCGACGGGATTCCACCACGCGCGGTGCGACGTGAGCGCTGCGAGCCTCGCCAGCAGGCGCGAGCCTTCGACCGCGTTCTCGAAGCGGCGGGCCGCGTGGTACGCGCGGCCCGGATCGATGAACCGCTGCACTTCGGGCCGGCGCGTATCGCGCAGCCGCTGCGTGTGCTGCTGGCCCCAGCGGAACCCAAGCCCGAGGTAGTACTTCCGGTGCGACACCGGCATTTGGTCCGCCTTCATCACAAAGACTGGCAGGCGCTTCATGCTGCGCTGGTAGCGCACCACGCGCCAGCCCTGCCGCAGGCGGTACGCCGCGAAGGCAGCCAGCATCAGCGATGCTGCCGAACCCATGACCGGAGGCATCAGCAGCGACCAGGGCGCCCACTGCGCTACGGCACTGGCACCCGCGGCAGCCGCGGCGCTCCACAGCTCCACGGGCGGGCGCAGCAGCGTATCGACGGCGTGGGGGCTGGCCATCACGGCACCCTCTGGCTGACCTGGCCGTCTGTGGAGACGAACAGGGGATACACCGACAGGCCCGTGTGCTGCGCCAGCTCCTCGGCGGAGCCGGGCGCCAGCGGGACGTCAGGCGCGACTGCTCGCAGGGATCGAAAGGCCTCGAGGGTCGCGACGTTGACGACCAGACCATTCGCGCCGAGTCGGCGCAGCTTCTCGCGGTGGATCGCCAGCCATTGCCTCGACTGCGCGTCGTCGCCTACGATGAACATTGGTGTGGTGAGCCATGCACCGGCGGGCAGGGTGACCGGCGAGTGGAGGCGGCCAGGGCGCATCGACGCGGTTCTCACCGGGAACGCCAGCGGCAGTGCGCCGGTCGATGCCGGTGTGGCACTTGGGACCGCGTCCGGTTCCTGCGCGAAGAAGGCGGCGAGGTAGTGACCGATCGGCACCGTGGGTCCACCTTCGTGGATCGTGGTGACGCCCGCCTCACACGCCATGCCACATGCTGCTGTCGCGAGGAAGACGCCGAGCCGGGTGGCCTGCCACCGGTGATGGCGCTCTCTACGCATGGCCGAGCCTCCGCAAGCGGTCGAAGACGAGCGCGGAGTACGACGCGGCGCGCGCTCGGTTCGCGGGCGAGTGATAGCGCCCCACGGCCACGCCCCAGTCTCCGCTGTCCGAGAAGTGGCCGGCCAACAGTTCCGCGCCGACACGCAGGTTCCAGTACGCGTCGAGCGAGCGCTCGACGGAGACCAGCCGCTGCCTGTGGTAGCGCCAGTTGATGCCCATCGGGCCGATGTCGACGCTGTCGATGCCGGAACGCAGGGCGAGGCGCAAGCGCTCTTCAGCGGCCACACGGGTGGCCAGGCGAGCGGGCGTGCCGGCGATGTTCAGCGTCCAGGGCCACGGCAGTGGTGTACGACGTCCGCGCTCTCCGAACAGCATTACCGATTCCTGCAGCGCGACGCCATAGAGCACGGCCGGCGGGACGCGGAACTGCTTTGCCACCGCCGCATAGCCGGGCGGGATGGGCACCACGCGTCGCGCGGCGGCGAACGATGCCGGGGCGGTCAACAGCAAGGCCACACCGCCCACGAACCGGCGCTTGGTACGCACCATGTTCATAGCTCCGAGAGGGCGAGCTGAACGAGGCTCTCGCCGCGCTTTCTCACCAGTGCGGGCAGCTCTCGCTGCTTGGGCAGGACACGCGCAAACGTGCCGGCGTCCAGGTTCAATGTGATGCGACCGGTGTTGACGAGCGCGGGGGCCACCGCGACGCGCTGCGCGTACCGTTGCGCATCGACTTCAGAACGCGCGCCGACCACGTAGAGGTCGACCGTGATGCCGTGCTGGGCCGCTGCACTGGCGCGCTGCACGAGCTCGTCGCACTCGCGGCAACCGTCGCGGGTGAACACGAGAACTCGATCTCCGGCCGAAACCGATGACGTGCGGCTCATCGCGGCTGCGGCCGGCACCGGCGAGACGGTCGAGACCGGCGCCACAGGTGCGGGCGTGAACGATGTTCTCGCTCCGTCGTGGGCTCCGGACGCTCCGAAGTCGAGTGCAGCGAGCTTCGGATGCAGGCGTCGGAACGCGCGGTCGTACTCCAGCTGGAACTGCAGCACACGCTGCGTGTCTTCAGCCATCAGCCGCGCGAACATCTCGGCGTACTTGCGACGCTCGGCGTCGTCGCGGGCGTGGATGCCGAGCACTTCGATCGGGCTGATGCGTGGGTCACTGAGCGCGCCCCGCACGCCCTTCATCAGCGCTTGGTAGCGCCGGTAGTCCTCGATCGTGAGGCCCCAATGGCGCGCTGCACTCTGTTCCGCGCTGTCCACCTGGGTGTGCGCAGGCTGCGCGGTGGTGGCGATCGTCGTGCTGGTGCGTGTTTGCGCCTGGCCAACCGCGACATGCAGGGCGACGAGCGTGGCAGCCAGCCGCTTCATCGTGCTTCCCCTCGCACGTCCGCGGGGGCGGCGGTCGCGGGCCCAGACATGCCGACAAACTCGACGCGCTGGGTGGCCGGATCGGCGCGGCGGACGACAGCGTTCCCGACCTGGTCGCCTTCCGAGATGAAGCGCACTTCGCTGCCGACCTGGACGGAGACGCTCGGCCGGCCGTTCCAGGTGTCGACGCTGAGAACCGCCGGTGACGGTTGCCCTGCTTGTGAGGATGTTGCCGCCCGCGTGGCGCGCAGCTGCCGCGCCAGCGCTTTGGACTGCCGTTGTGCCCTCGTCTGGGCGGCGCGGCTCATCTCCAGCTGATGTCGCAGCTGGGTGACGTCGGTCTCGATGCGCTCGATGCGTTGCTCCGCCTGCTGCGCCCGGTCGAGGAGGCGAGCGTAGGCTCGCTCAAGTTCGGTCATCTGCTGCGCGAGGGCCGCCGGCGCCTCGGGGGCAGTCTGTGCGGGCGGTGCCGAGGCGGCGCTTATCGCGGCGGCGGGCGTGCTTGCTGTGCCCGCGGCATTTGCACCCGATGCGAGGCTGATTGCACCGGTGGCGATGGTTCCTCCGGGCAGGGCGCCATCGGGGAGGGCAAAGGCCGTTTGCCAAGCGAGCGCCATGGCCACGGCTACTGCCATGCACGACGTTGTCAAGAGCGGCAGGCGCGGTGCTATCGGGCGCGAGCCCACCCTGCGCTGGCTTTGCTGCACGTTGTGCTCGCTCGGGTGGTTGTTCATCGACGGCTCCCCGGTCCACCGTTGTCCGCGCCTTCGGTGTTGGGCACTCCGGCGACGGGGACGTCGCTGCGCTGAGCCTCGGGTGTGTCCACGCGGTACGACACCAGTCGCTGGATCGGATCCACGGAGAGCGCGAAGGGCGAGCCCAACAGGACAGACAGTGCCGTTCGAACCGAGTAGGGGCCGAGCTGCCGATGCACTTCGGGCAGCGGCATTGCCAGGATTGCACTCGCGCCGGCGTCAGGCTCTGGCTGAACGGCGAGGCGGTACCCAGTGCGAAGCAGCAGGTAGTGCACCGCATCGCCGACCGTCGCCACTTGGCCGCGTGGAAAGCCCACTTGCACGACGGCCTCAAGCGGGTCCACCTGGGTGATGTCAGGCGACGTCGATGTGGTGGTGTACCGGGACAGCCTCGTCTCCGCGCTCGGCTGAGCCCATGTGCTGCGGACCACGGTCAACGACGCAGTCGTCGTCAACGTCAAGACGAGCGCCGATGCCACACGCTGGCACAGCGACTTGCGGTGCGAAAGAACCATTCCAGCTCTCCACGTTGTTCCAGTGCGCCGGCGCTTGGCGCCGCGCGCAGCGTTCTTTCGAGCGAGCCGCTACGCGGCGGCGCGCCAGAGGGTGCGGAAGTGACGGGCGTGAGCGCGACCGGGGGTCGCTGGCGTGTGAGACGGCGTTGTCGCCGCGGCGTCAAAGGACGCCTGTGTGCGATGTGTGAGGTGCGATCAGTTCGATCGCTTCGCCTGGCGTTTCTCGACGATGAGCTGCAGGGCGCGATCAATCACGCGTTGCGGCGCCTCCGGCATGTCGGCCACCAAGGCCAGCGCGGCGGACGCCAGGATGCCGTGATCGATGGCCGGCAGGTTCCGGTCGGCCGCGGCCAAGTCCTGGATGCGCTTGATGAAGGTGAAGCTTTCCAGGAAGACCAGAGTCGGGCGTCGGTCGGGGTGACGAGGGCGCTCGTGCCTGGCGTCTGCACACACTGCGTCTCCTGAACTCGTCGATCTGCTCATGGCGCGTTTCCTCGTCGTGCCGTGAGTCGGGCTACCAGCGCCGGTCTGGACACCGTCCTCATCGTGTTCGAGAGGCTACTGGCTCGCAACGCGCTTGGCACGCCGGAACCGCGCCCGATTCGTCGACGGTTCTGAGGGAGACCTGCGGCCGGGCGAGGGCAGTCGCCACCTCCGCCAAGGATCGAAAGCGCTTGGCAACGAGGCCTTCGAGGGGCCTCTCCGAGCGAATCGGAAGGGGCATGACCGCTGGAGACTGATTGCGGTCGGTCGAGCTTGCCCAGTCTTTGGCTGCCTTCGCCAGAACCGGACATTTATCGAAGCGAGGAGCGCAGGCTGTAGAGCGTTGCAGCCCTGCTGGGAATGAGTGAACGCACATAGCCAAACAGCGGAGCCCATGTTGTCGTCACGCGCGCGCGAGCACGGGCTGCCGTCAGTTGCTGTCGTACCTTAGCAGTTCTGCCGTTGACCACCACACCGCGGCAAGATAGATTGTTCAGTTCCATTCTGCGATATCGAACGGAAACCAATGAGGCAGACGGGGGAAGTAGCGGTTGACTCAGCGCCAATGCGCACTGCGTCGTCCTTTGTGCTCATTCCGCGCCGACCCTAAGTCGACGCCGCTCTTTGCGGCCTTGTAATCCGCGTTTTGAGCGGTACCGATGGGCATTCAGAAGCAAGAGTTCTACGAGGGGGCTGCTCTCCATCAACTCATCCGCGGCTGCAGCGGCGCAAAGGTCATTTACGCGCCGCCGCTCTTTGTCTTCAACGACAAGCTGCAGGTGTATTTGAAGTACTCCACGGGCAAGCGCAGCCCGTGGGGGTTCACCTTCACGCCTGAAGAGCAGGTGTTCCTGGGTGAGTGCGCTCAAGCGAATGCGCTCGTAATCGGACTGATCTGCGGCGCCGACGGCGTCGCCGCCGTTGCTTACGACGATTACCTCAGTGTCGCTTCGCTCAAGGATACGGCGCTGCGGGTCTCGTGCAGGCGCAGTCACCGCGAGCATTTTGAGGTTGGCGGGCCCGACGGAACATTGGCCGGCAAGGTCGCGCCGGCGGATTGGGTCAGGCTTTTGGGGAAACGGGAGAAGTAGAGGACAGCACCGTGAAGCACACCGATGAGATCTTGAACCTGCTGCGCCAGCAGGTCGGCAACAACGCCGAAGTGGACGACATCGCCCAGACGGCTCGTGAGGTCGCCGGCAAGTGGGTGGACCCGGTCACTGGAGGAAAGGAGCAGACGAACGGCCTAATCTATGGCCTGGTTCAAAGCGGCAAGACCGGCGTCTTGACGGTCACCGGTGCGATGGGCGCTGACGAGGGATATCGCACGCTCATTGTGCTCACGTCTGACATCGACCCGCTGTACGAACAGACGCGGGGGCGCATCCAGGAAGCATTTCCCGCCATGGACATCTTGGGCAAGCTGGACCTGCGCGAGCCCGACGCGTTCCTGCAGCGCATCAGGCGCGGCACTTGTGCCATCGTCGTGACAAAGAACGGCAGCATTCTCAAGGCGCTCATCGAGAACCTCAAGGGCGGGAACGTTCGAGGGTTGGCCTGCCTCATCATTGACGACGAGGCGGACCAAGCAAGCCTCAACACGCGGGCGCGCAAGAACGACGGGTCTCAAAGCCGGATCAACGAGCAGATCGAACAGCTGCGCGGGTTCTTTCACAAGAACACCTATTTGCAGGTCACCGCGACGCCCGGCGCCTTGTTCCTGCAGGAAGGCAAGCACGCTTTTCGTCCGAAGTTCACGGTCCTCAGCCATCCCGGCGGCGACTATGTGGGTGGCGATGACTTCTTCTCGCGCGGCGTGGATGACCTCGTCCGGGAGTTCCCGCTGACGGATCTGACCACGCTGTCCGCCGGCACGCAACCTACGCCCGGCAACCAAATCCCGAGTTCATTGCTCGCCGCGCTCGACACATTCATGATTGGTGCGACCTACAAGCGCGAGGTGCAACCCGATCAGAAGTGCGCCTTCTTGTGTCACGTGAGCACGCGTACGAGCGACCACAAGCACATCGTGGAGCTTCTTCGCAAGTACAAGGCTGACCTCGGTATCGGCCTTAAGGCCGGAAACGCAAAGCTCATTGCTCGCCTGCGTGCGGCTTTCGACGATCTCGCGGGCACCCACAAGCTGTTGGCAAAGGCAGACTTCGGAAAACTGCTGGGCAGAATCGAATTCCTGTCCGCTGGCATCCATGTGAAGCTCGTCAACGGCGAAACCGACGAAGATGTGGCGCTGCACGCGCCGTACAACCTCTTCGTCGGCGGCAACAAGCTTGGCCGCGGCGTGACCATTAAGAATCTGCTTGTCAGCTACTACGGTCGTCACCCCCGAACGCCGCAGGCTGACACCGTGCTGCAGCACGCTCGCATGTACGGCTATCGTCGCAAGGACATCGGGCTGCTGCGGCTGTGGTTGCCGCCAGAACTTCACGTGGTTTTCAGGGCGATCAACGAGATGGAGCGCAGCCTGCGCAAGCTCATCGCAGAGAGTCCCGACGAGGAGTTTCGCGGTGTTTATCTTGAAAACGGCCTGCAGGCAACGCGCCGCAGTGTTCTCGTGCCGGGCGCAATCGGCGTGTACACCGGCGGCGGCACCTACAACCCCGCACAGGTTCTTCGCAACGACGCCGGTGCCAAGAACACGGGCAGGCTCGACAGCTTGCTGGCTGAGATCGGCGACAAGAGTCACAAGAGGCTTTCTATCCCGGTCCTACAGGAGCTGATCAGCTTGACCGTGCCCGATCCGGAGGAGTCTGAGCGTGTTTGGGATCCGGTCGCCGTTGCGGAGTCGCTGAAGCAGTGCGCGGACCTCTTTGGCCACACCGACGGCTACGTGTACGTCGACCGAGATCGCGAACAGCGCGCCCGCCGACACGAGACCCAGGGTCTGCTGACCGGCGGCGAGGCCGGGGCCGTGCCGGACGACCGGGTCACTGTGTTCATGATGCGCTCCAAGGCTGCCGGCAAGGACCAGGCCGTGTGGTGGCCGCAGCTCCGTTTCCCGTCGGGCCGCTACGCGTTCGCCTTCGCCATTTGACGACGTACTGCGATGCTGAAGCTTAACGAGGAGATCGCGTCCCTCGAGGCGAACCGAGGTAAGTACGAGAGAGTCTTCCCCGGGTACATCACCCACATCCGCTTTCCCCGCTACAAGAACATCGCGGACAGAACGCGCATTGACTTCACCTTTCCAGTCACCGCGCTGGTCGGCTCCAACGGGTCGGGCAAGACCTCTGTGCTCAACGCGCTGTACGGTGCCCCAGCGCGCAAGTCGACCGGTCAGTACTGGTTCAGCACCAAGGTCGACCCGATTGAAGAAGGGGACGGTAGTCCGAGCCGCTTCATCTACGGGCATCGCAATGCGACGCTGAAGGATGTTGTTGAGACACGCAAGGCGCGCGTGCGGAAGATGCGCGGCGGCCGGCTCGACCCCAACTACTGGGAGCCGACCAAGGAGAGCACCGGCGACGACATGGTCGAACCGGTTCTTCAGGCCGGGAAGAAGTACGCCGGTCGCAGCAAGGATCGTTGGAACCCGGTCTCGCGGGAGGTTCTGTACATCAACTTTCGCAAAGAGCTGAGCGCCTTCGACAAGTACTTTTACTTCGGCAAGGAGCCTGTCGTGCAGCCGCCCGGGGGCGGTAAGAAGACAGTCTCGCCTCTGCGTATTACCAACAAAATGGACCAAGTGCGGCACGACGCCGGCTGGCTGGCGCGCGTCATCGAGGCAGGTGACACGTCTGTCCTATTCCGTGCCCGCAAGATCGCCACCGAAAACCGACTCCTTAGCAAAGAGGAACTGGACCTGGTGAGCTTCATCCTGGGGCGAAAGTACGAGGAGGCACGCTGGATCAGGCATCGCCTGTTCAAAGGTGACGGCGGCTTGAGCATCGTCTTCAAGACCCAGCACAGCCGATATAGCGAGGCATTTGCTGGCAGCGGCGAAGTGGCTGTGACCAGCTGCGTCGTGCAGGTGCTCTCCGCAAGCCGCGGGACGCTCGTTCTGCTCGACGAGCCAGAGGTCTCTCTGCACCCAGGAGCCCAGGAGCGCTTGCTTGCGTTCCTTGCTCGCCGGGCGAGAACCCATCAACTGCAGGTCATCTTTTCAACGCACTCACCGCACCTTGTCTCTGCACTCCCGGACGATGCGATCAAGACCTTCCACCAGCTGGATGACGGGCGTTTCGCTGTCATCCCTTCAACCCACCCGTACGCCGCGTTTCGGCGCCTGGGTGCGGTCGGCGGGGGCAGAGTCCGAGTGGTTGTCGAGGACCGCTTGGCCATGGCGGTCGTGAAGCAAGCGCTCCTCACGTTGGAGGACGCTGCCGAACGCCAAGTCTTCAGCATCGAGTACGTCAGCGGCGGAGCGGACGCCATCCTGTCCTACCAGGTTCCAGTTCTGCTAGACGCACCCGGGCACACTCTGGTTCTCCTGGACGGCGACAAGCGGCGCCTGGACGAGTTCGTGGACCCGCAGACCATCCCGGCGGCAGACAACAATACCCTCTTGGCGCGGATCAAGGCAGCGACAGGTGTGGAGCCTCAGCTGACGGTGGACGGTGGAGACGGTGGCGCAAACGCGGCGCAACTGGTGGAGGCTCGGCGAAAATACCTTGCGTGGATTCGGAAGAACGTCGCCTTCATCCCGACTCTCTGCCCCGAGGAATTGGTGCTTCGCGCGGCGGGACAAGCCGACCTGGCATCAACGACTTCGCAGCACCACAAGAACCGGCTGCGGGCGTTGACCGTCGCGCTGTTCGGCAACGAAGTGTCCAACGAGATGACCGACCAACACGGAGAATGGCTGCTGGCGAACAACCGAAGCAACTCCGCCGAACTAGCCGCACTCGCCCAGCAGCTGAGAAACTACCTCGCAGCCGTCCATCCGCCGCACTGACCTGCGGCGTCCAAAACCGGTTGCCATACGGGATACAAAACTCACAGCGACGACCGATGACGCCCGCCAAGAACAGTAAGGACAGGAAGCCTCTGTATGCCGTAGACCTCTTCAGCGGATGCGGCGGCCTTAGCCTGGGCTTGAAGGGAGCCGGCTTCCGCGTGGCGGCGGCCGTAGAGATTGACGCCAAGGCCCAAGAGACGTACCGCCTGAACCATCCTAAGGTTCACTTGTATGCGCAAGACATCCGGGAGCTAAACCCCGCTGACGTTTTGCATCAAGCCGGGCTCGAGCCCGGGGACCTGGATCTCTTGGCAGGCTGCCCGCCGTGTCAGGGGTTTTCTCGTCTGCGCACCAAGAATAAGAAGAATTCGGTCAGAGACGAGCGCAACAATCTGGTGGCGGACTTCCTTCGCTTTGTCCGAGTGATGAAGCCCAAGACCGTCATGCTGGAGAACGTGCCGGCGCTTGCCAAGCACTCGCGCTTCGTGGCCATGCGACGCGAACTGCATACGCTGGGCTACAAGACGGTCGTGCACGTGCTCGACGCTGCGGACTATGACGTCCCGCAGAGACGCAAGCGCCTCATCATGCTCGCTTCCAATGTTCACACACCTGTGGTTGCTGACAAGGCAACCAAGCGCGTCTCCGTCCGCCAAGCGCTTGCCGGCTTGGGAAGCACCAAGAGTACTAAGGACAAGTTGCACGGCCTCGGCGAGAACCGGTCGCAGGAAGTGCGCGAACTCATCGCATTGATACCGAAGAACGGCGGTAGTCGTAGTGACCTACCGAAGAGATATCAACTTGAGTGCCATCAGCGCTGCGATGGCTTCAGCGACGTCTACGGACGAATGTCTTGGGATGATGTGGCTCCGACCATCACGAGCGGATGCCACAACCCCTCAAAGGGTCGGTTCTTGCATCCCTCTCAGAACCGTACCATCACCTTGCGCGAAGCTGCTGTGCTGCAGGGCTTTCCGCGGAACTACAAGTTCAAAGTCGAGCATGGCAAGGAAGCGATTGGCCTCATGATCGGCAACGCCCTTCCGCCGCCCTTTATCGCAGCGCACGCGGGCGCGCTGAGGAAGGGGCTGGAGGACGCCCGCAATGCCTGATATGTGCCGGGTGCAGACAAGGCGCCCGGCGGGACTTCATGACCGATCGTGTTTCCCGTGAGCAGCGCAGTCGAAACATGGCGGCTGTGCGGTCGATGGACACGAGGCCGGAGCGGGCCGTTCGCTCCATCCTCCATGCATTGGGGCTGAGGTTTCGACTGCACGCGGATGCCCTTCCGGGAAAGCCGGACATCGTCCTGAAGCGTCACGGTGCAGTGGTGCTCGTGCATGGCTGCTTCTGGCACGGCCATGATTGCCGCAAAGGGAAGGCGCCCGACACACGGCGGGAGTTCTGGCTTCCCAAGCTCGGGCGTAACCGTGAGCGCGACCGAGCTGCCGAGACGGCGTTGCGCGCGCTCGGCTGGCGGGTGCTCACAGTCTGGGAATGCGAACTGCTGGAACCGGATCGATTGGCCAAGCGGCTAGCAAAGGAATTCGGTCTTCGATCGCCCCGACGGATGTGATGCATTGAATTGAACGGTATTTGCCGCCGTGCGGCAGCAACCAATTCAGAGGAGGCCGCTTGAACAATTCACATCTCAAAGGCGTTGATTGGATTCACATACACACGCGAGCAGCTTCGCGCGCTATTCGGGCTTAACGGGTCCGCAGCGCAACGGGGACGAATGCGCGAGGCTGCCGCTACGCCGCTACTGCCTTCAGGCGGGGACGCGTCTCCCGCTCTCCCGCGAACAGCGGGCGCTGACGAAATACATGTCACCGACCGCACCCGCTGCATTGCTGTAGTTCGGCCGGTGAGGTGCGGTAAGACGGTAAGACCGATCGGGTGTTGTTCAGGCGCCGATCGCATTGGTTCGCATGCCACTGGACATGCGGCGCACGCGGACCAGCAGCAGCAACGCGATCGACAGATTGAGGAAGTTCCAACTCAGGCCGTTGATGAACGCCGCCTCGTAAGAGCCGGTCAGATCGAACACCTTGCCAGACATCCACCCGCCCAGGGCCATGCCGAACAGCGTGGCCATCAGTACCGTGCCGACCCGGGCACCGGCATCGGCCGGCGGGAAATGTTCGCGCACGATGATGGCGTAGCTGGGCACGATGCCGCCCTGGAACAGCCCGAACAGGGCGGACACCAGGTACAGCGAGACCAGGCCGTCGAAGGGCAAGAACATCAGCAGCGCGAGGCCTTGAAGGACCGAGCCAAGCAGCAGCGTGCGGATGCCGCCGATGCGGTCGCAGATCCAGCCAGACATGAGCCGGCTCACGATGCCGCAGGCGAGCATCAGCGACAGCATCTGAGCGCCGCGTGCCGGCCCGTAGCCAAGGTCCGCACAGTACGCGACGATATGCGGCGGCATGGCCATCGCGACACAGCAGCTCACGCCGGCTACGCACAGCAGCAGCTGTGCCTGGTTCAGGCTCATGCCGAACGGCCGCGATGAGGGCACGGTTTCGACGCCGGACGCGATCGCAGCCCCAGCCACGGGGGGACGGGCGCGCAGCATGAGGGCGAGCAAGGGCATGGTCAAACCGCAGAACAGGCCGAAGCCGATGTAGGTCTGGCGCCAGCCCACCGCGTCGATAAGGTGCTGGGTCACCGGTGGCCAGATCGCACCGGCCAGGTAGTTGCCGCTGGCGCAAACAGCCACCGCTATGCCGCGCCGTTTCACGAACCAGAGCGACGCATCGGCCAGCAGCGGCACGAAGGTGGCTGAGCTGCCCAGCGCTCCGAGGAGCACGCCGTGGGCGAGCGCGAACCCTAGCAGTTCACCCGAGAGCCCAGCAGCGGTGAACCCGGCGGCGAGCCCACCGGCACCCAGCATCACCACCCACATGACGCCGACGCGGTCCGCCAGCCGGCCCATCCCAATTCCGCCCACGAGTCACAGGCTTGCCTCGTCGATGCGACGCGACCGCCCGCCGGACGCAATGTGGCTCGACTGTGAGTACGAAGGGAGGTGGACTGACCGCAACCGCGGTGGCGGAGGGCGGCAGCGTCGCCGACGATCTGGGGAGGGTCTCCTCGCGGGTGCTCGCTGGTCGTTCCCGAACTCAGAACCCGTAAGCGGCCACGGCCGCTGCGGCCCGGTTTCAGCCATCGAGCTGCCGATTCGGCTCCCATGGTGGGCAGTCACCGCCTTCCTGTGTCTGCCAGCGACGGGTCCAGTCGGCGTAGCCCACAAAGGCGGATGCACGCAGCACAACGCCTCGCAGATCGGCGCCTTCTATGCTCTCGCTGACCACGCGCCTGTCTGCCGTTGCGCCATTCGTTGCCAGGAGCTGGGCCTCGTGAAGAGCGCGGACCACGGAAGCGCCATCACCGTGCTCCCCCACGAACTCGATGAGCGCGACGAACACGCCCGCCTTGACGATTCTGGTCAGCATGCTGTCGAACGCTTGATCGAGGCGCGCAACCACCGAGTCGACAAGTTCACGCACGCGGGGGTTCGAGATGTTCGACGTGTCCAACAGCAGCCGCGCTGGGGGCTCACTGGGCGGAGTGGCGGCCTCGACCTCAGGCAACGGGAGGGTGAAGTCCAATCTCTCCTGCATCCCCGCTGGTGGGCGGGACGGTTCATGTGCGGCTGCGATCCTTTCTCGCACGTGATCGGTGTCACCGTCCTGTAGCGCTGCCTCGTTCTCGTCGACCAGTCCCTGTCCGATGGCCGGGCTGACCCGCAGGTCGAGCGACATGGCTTGCCGTCCCGCGTTGCCGAGCACGTGAAGAGGCTCCGCGATCCGCACGGCAATCCGTGCCGTCGCGCTTCCCGGAGGACGAATTCGAAGGACCGGCGAGGGGGTGCGGTGAACCATCCCGCTCGCGGCAAGGTGCTGCAGCAGCTTTTCGTTCGACGCGAAGGCTTCGGCAGTGCGCATGCCGTGCGGCAGCGCTTCCCGCAGCTTCACGGCCGCATCCGGCCAGAGCAGGTAGAGCCCGTCCGTGCCGCACCACACGTGCCCTCCCGGTGCGTTGGGCAGCCAGTCGCTCGTGCCGAGCAGCCGCTGGAGCGTGCTGGCGACCAGATCCGGCGCAGGTGCGTTGGTCTCGAGTGGCACGCGCGCAGCAACGGTCGCCGCGATCCTGTGGACCACCTCTGAGATTGCTCCCTGGGCGCGGCCCGATCCGATGAGGCAAGCCATGAGGTCGGCGGCAATCCGCGCATTGCCGCCCGCGAGGAACGCCATGACGTCCGGGGCGATGCAGCGAGACGCCACGTACACCGCGGCGGTCGACCGCTCTTTGCGCGGCGCGGTCCAGCGGTAGCGGTACGTGGGCGCGTCAAGCGCGGTGAGCCAGTCCAGCAGCGGCGTTGCGATGCTCGGCCAAACGCGCCCGCTTTCCGACACGACCTCGATCCTTTCCAAGGTCTCAGGCAGCGATGCGAAGAGGCCGCCGAGCGCGCAGGCGAGCCTCCACCGGTGAGTGTCTTGCGGGGAGGCGGCCTCCGCATGGCAGGCATCGAAGGTGCGACCATCCGCGGCTTGCAGGCTGAAGAGGCAGTTCGTCAGGGCCTGCTCGATGGCGCCGCCGCGCCGTTCGAACCCTACATCCGGAACACCGGGGAGGGTATGGAGCCAGGCCGCCAGCGCAGTGATCGGCGCACACAGATGTGGTTGGAACTCGGCTTCGGGATACCCATAGGCCACCCGAATGCGGCGTACTAGGGCGGCGTGCGGCGCCAGGACGCTCTCGGCGGTCAGCGAGGCCGGCGCCGGGGCGGGCGCACGCGGCGCCTCCGACGCCGTGCTCGATGCGCGAAGGGCAACAAGGCGGCCGGTGAGGACGCCGAGACAACGGCGCAGCCTCGCCCAGGGCTCTGAAGCGGCGTCTGGCTGCGCCATCGAATCGACGCCTACTGGACCGGCGGTGCGCCAGTGTCCTTTGCGATCCCCGCCGAGCTGGCCATGCCGCCCAGTGCGACGTCCGTAGGCTCCGCCGCGTATCCATGACCGCGCAGCGCGTGGCGATGCCGGCCGAGCCGCCGTGCCATCTTGCAGTAGGTGCACGGCGTTTCGTCGAGCGGGCTCGAGCCGATCGGGGCCAGGAACAGGGCGCCGCAGGCGTGGCAACGCAACGGCTTCAGAGACGGCGCGGCCGTCGTCCACAGGCGGCACACCGAGGTCACCACCGAAAACGCCCGATCGAACCCGAGGCGCACCTCGCCTGCGTGCCGGCCCTGGTAGCGGCGGTACGCGACCACCATGGCCTCGTCCGGCGCCACGCCGCGATGGAACAGGTGATGGAAGCCGTTGTAGAAATCCGAGGCATGCAGGTGCATCTCCCGGCCCTGGAAGAGCTTCTCGACCGAGCTCGGCCTGCCGCCCCGGTTGGCCGTGAGTGCCGGGCAGGGCCCGAACACGCGGCGCAATTCGGATTCGCAGATGCCGGTGATCTGTTGGACCACCGATCGCCTGGCACCGAGGTCGAGCGCCTCGCGTGCAATGTCGAGCCGCCGGAAGTGCTGGTAGCGGTGTTGCGGCATCTGGTGTCCCTGTCTCAGTGGGTGAGGAAGGTGCTGCGGCGTGCCGCCCCGGTCGCGGCCACGATGTCGGTTTCGTAGGCCGCGGCGAACAGCGCGCGCGATCCGGCCGGCCTGTCCAGGATCCTGCTGGCCGCAGTGGCGTCGTATCGGGGCAGGAACGCCGAGACGGTCAGCGTCTTGCAGAGGGCCACGGCCTGGTCGTGGTCGAGCTCGCGATAGGCGTCGGCCGTCTCCTGGTGGATGCGGTACGTCCATACCGCGTCGCCGCTGCTGCGTTGGCAGGCGTCGCGCAGAGCCTGCAAGTGCCTGAGGTTGTGAAGCTCGAGATCGGTTGGCCGGCGATCGCGGCGGCTGCCCTGGGCACCGGCGATCGCCGCGGGCAGCGTGTGGTGGTCGAAGCGCGGGATGAGCAGCGACAGGTCGAGCTCGGTGCACAGCGCCTCGATCGATGCGTCCGACAAGGCCCCGTAGAAGAGCGCGGTCTCGTGGTCCAACTCGAAGAGCTTCGCCGCACGCAACGGGCACGCCCGGCAGTGCTTTCGGAGCCAGACCAGCCCGGTCAGGTTGGTGACGTGCAAGGCAGACGGCGCGGCGAACATGGCGGTGTGGGGTGGGGTGCTGCTCGTGTTGGGGTCGCACGTCGGGCTGCGCAGTCCCACGCCCGGTCCTGCTGCCACGTGTGGCCGCGTGCCGTCGTTCGTTGCCTTCCCTGCGAGCTGTGCGGAGCGTATATGTGCCGTTGCTACTGGGTCAATAGCAAAGCCTATATCGAGGCGTGGGAACGAATGCAAGTTATTCTTTTATCGTCAGCAACGTAAGTGAAAATCGCGAATCCTGCTTGGGGAGGGAAGGGAAGTGGCTCCGCTACCGCGCTTGGCGCTAGCATCTGCTCGCCCGCGATCGACTTCCGGGCGCGATGATTCAAACGGCGCCCTCATACATGCCAACCTTCGACGACGAGCCGGCAGCTGACCCCGACCACGCCGCCCTGCCTGAAGTCGCTCAGGAGCCCCTGGACCTGATCCCGGGCTTCCGGGACCGCTTGCTGATGGAACTCGAGGCGGCAGGGGTTCCGCCGCGCAGGCGGATCGGCGAGCTGTGCCGCATCACCGGACGTGCCAGCCCCACGGTGCGGCGCTGGGTAGATCCTGAGCAACCTGGCTTGCCGGATCTGGAGTCCTTCGCCAGGCTGTGCCAGAGCCTCAAGGTTGACCTCAACTACATCCTCGGCCTGACCGGGGTGCGCATGCCGCTTCCCGGGCCGCAACACGGAGGCGCAGCCGATGAGCCTTGGCTGCTCGCGGTCAAGGCGGCCGCCTCCCGTGCTCTCGACGGCTCGGAGCCCATGACGATGCAGGGCGACGACATGGCGCCACGCATCCACGACGGCGACGTGCTCTTCGTGGATCGCCGCGTCACCCACATGGCCGGCAACGGGACCTACGTGGTCGAGTACATGGGCCGCACGATGGTGCGCATCATCGAAGACCGCTTGTCCGCGGGCTTTGTGCTGCGTTGCGCGAATGACCGCTATGCGGACGTCGTGGTTTCGCAGGCGGCCATTGCATCCTCTGAACTCACGATCGCGGGCAAGGTCGTGGGGCGGCTCAGCGTCACACCGGTGTAGTGGCGTCCGTCTCGCCTGAGTTGCCCTCCGGACGCCACGGGAAGCGGACCTCGACGACCGTGCCGCCGCTTTCGAGGGCAGTGATCTCCAACGTGCCCCCGGCGCTGGAGGCGCGCTCGCGCATCCCGATGACGCCGAGGCCGTGGCGGCCCGAGTCGGCCGCGATCCCGCGCCCGTTGTCCGTCACGGCGACGAGGACGGCCTGCTTGTCGTCTGCCATCGCCAGCGATACCACCGCCATCGCGGCCTGCGCGTGCTTCACCACGTTGGACAGCGCTTCCTGCACGATCCGGTACACGGTGATCGCCAGTGCATCCGGGAGCTGCGGAAAGTCGGGCGCGCACAGAAGCCGAAAGCGGCAGGTGGGGTGCATCTCGTCGTACTGCCTCACCATCTCGTCGATCGCCTTGCGAAGGCCGAGCGTGTCCAGCACCTCGGGGCGCAGCCGCTTGACGATGCGCCGGGCGCTTTCGTAGACCGCCTGGATGGTCTGCTCGATGCGGCTGGCGGCCTCGTCCACCTCCGCCGGGGGCTGCGGCATGCCATCGCGCGACCGCAGCGAAGCCGCCGTCAGACGAACCGCCAGCAGGGACGCATTGAGCTGGTCGTGGATCTCAGCGGCGATGCGTCGGCGTTCCTCCTCCATTAAGGCGTTGCCGTGCGCGATGAGCCGGCGCTTTTCGTCGTCGGCGGCGCGCACCGCCTTCACGGCCTCTTCGATCTGCGCGGTTCGTTGCGCCACCTTCGCTTCGAGTTCGTGCCGCCCCGCCTCGAGCTCGCGCGCCATGTCGACGATCGCCCGCTGCAACTCGCCGAGTTCGCCCTGGCCATGATGGGAGAGCTGCACGGCGTAGTCGCCGCGCTGGATCGCCCGCAGCGCCGCCATCACCTCCGCAAGCGGCCGCCGAACGCCTTGCGCGAGCCAGACGCCGAGGATCGCGCTCAGCATGGCCGCAGCAAGGACGATCAACCCGGCGATGAGCAGCCCCATGCGCTTGGCGCGCAACAGCGGCTCGGGGGACATGCGCACCCTTGCATAGCCGAGGAGCGGTCCCTCGCGGACCGTCGGCTGCCCGGTGGCCACGCCGTGCGGCGTGCCGGTGCTGTCGAAGAGGTCGACGTCGATGGCCTGGCCCTTGATGGGGTGCACGAAGGCGATCGGGCCGTTTCCCGTGGTCGGGCCCAACATGAGCACGGGGCGGCGCTGGACATCGAGGATTTCCAGGGCTGCGATGGACGGGTCGGCGGCCAAGAGGTGACTCAGCGTGGTCTGCAGCGACGCCTCGTTGCCCGAGATCACGCCATAGCGGCTGCCGTCGGCCAGTACGGCGGCCAGCAGTCGCCCGCGCTCGTCGATGTCGGCGCGGACTTCGCTGATGCGCGCGGCGTAGGTGAATGCGCTCACGACCAGGAACATGACGAATGCCGGCACCGTGGCGATGCCGATCAGCAGTGAGGTGATGCTGGGTCCGCGGCGCTGCATGGTCACCTCGAACCGCTCGGACGCTCGCCGAGCGCCCGGACGCTGGGGCTGATCACGATGTTCAACGAGCGCGCGACGTGGTCGTTCACGGCCACTTGCCAGTAGGCCGGGTAGCGCGGCGGCGGCAGCCGGCCCGCCTCGAGTTCGGCAAGGAGTTCCGCCGCCTGCGCCACGACGTCATCCACCGGGGCATAGGCCGCCGCCAGGCAACCCGCAGACACCATGCCGTGCGAAAAGCAGACGATGGGCTGCCCGCGGCGATAGGCCGACTCGAGGATGTCACGGAAGTTGTCGGCCGAGAAGATGCCCACGTCGGGCACCGCAAGAATCACGTCGGCGTCGGCCAGGCGATTCAGTTCCCGCACCATGTTCATGTTCGCCGTCGTGCGGTGGGTCTGAACCACGACATCCGTCTCGCGCGCGGCACGCGCCAACAGCGGCTCCAGGTAGGCCGACCCCTCCGTCAGCACCACGCCCACGGTGACCCGCCGCTGGAAGATCGAAGACACGAGCCGAAGCTGATACGCAGGCGAGGCCTCGGCGTAGATCGCGGTGATGGCCCGCGGGGGCGGTACCGCCGCCTCCACGATCTGCTGAAAGGCCTGGCGTGCCGTGAAGAGCGAGAGCAGCGGCGCCTGAAGACCCGCCGCGGTCGCGGCCTTCAAAGCCGCAGGCCCAACCGTGAGGTAGACGGCCGGGCCTGTGCGCCGGGACAGCGCTCCGATGTGGCTGCCAATCACCAGCTGCGGAAACCGGCGCTTCAGCGCCTCGACGGCGCGGCGAGATGCCGGTGTGTCGTCGACCACGAGCGTCCGCACTTCGGTAGCGGCGAAAGCCAACCTCGGCGCCCACAGCGCCGCCGCGGCCGCCAGCATCCGGTGCATGCTGTGGCGCCGGCCGGTGCTGGGGTTCCCGTGGTCGCCGTGCGGCAAGGCATGCTCTCCGATCAGAAGTCCACCTTCAGCGACGCGTAGGCCTGCAGCCGGTCGTCGACCGAGCTTTCCTTGACCGGGCCGCGGAGGATGAACGTCGTTCGGCGGGGGTCCAAGTAGCGCAGCATCAAGCTGGCATCCGCGCGCGCCTGCCTGGCGATGAAGCGGCGGCCCAGCGTGAGATCGGTGCGGCCATAGCGGCTTTCTCCCACGCCATCGCCCGATGCGCCGTACCAGGCCAGCGACCAACGCCAGCCGCTGCCCGGCGCATGCGTGATGCCCACGGAACCGCTGTGCCGCGAGTACTGGGTCCGCTCCCAGAACGTGGTCGCACCGATGTTGTCGAGATAGGCGAAGTGGAGGAATGCGTGCCACGTCGGAGACCAGGCCAGCGATGCTTGCAGCTCGGCCCCGCGCAGGGTCGTCGAGTTGCTGTTCGTCGGCTCGAACAACGCCACGGTCACCACCTCGGAAATCAGGTGCTTCAGCCGTTCCTCGAAGACCTTCGCGTCCAGCGTCAAGCCCCACTGGGGCTCGTTGAGCAGGTAGCCGATCTCCGTGGCGAGGGCCTCCTCGTTGCGCAGGCTGCCGGATGATGATGCGCTTTGGTAGAAGCGCGGCGTCAGTGAACCGTCGGGTCCGGGCGATGAGGATCGCACTGTGTAGGTGAAGCGGGCCTGCTGGTCCACGATGTCCGGCGTGCGCAGTCCCTTCGAAACGGCCAGGCGCAGCGTCTGCGTCGGCGTCAAGTGCAGCGAGATGCCGGCCCTCGGTGCCCATGACCAGCCGACGAACCGCTCATGCTCCGCATAGGCGCCAGCGTTGACGCCGACCGATGCGTTCGGCTTGTACTCCACGTTGCCGAACAGCCGATAGGTCGTGCTCGATGCGGTCCCGCCCAGGAAGGTCTGGCTGTGCGCTCGCTGCTCGCGTGCCCCGAAGCCCGACACCATGCGAAGCCGGTTCGAGAAGACGATCGTGTCCTGCACCTCGATGTCGGCGCGGGTTTCGACGCGATCCTGGTCGACCCGGCCGCACAACGGCTGCGCGGCGGTCGGGCCCAAGCGGAGCAGGGCCGCGATGGCATGCGCGGCGAGCAGGTCGTCGGAAGGTGTTCCGCCCGACGGCACCTGGCCGGTGAGCACGGTGTTCGCATAGCCGGGATGGGCTCGCCACAAGTCGAAGAGCTCTGGAAGGAAGGCGGCCTGTGGGAAGCACACGGTCCACCCCTGACGCAGGCGATGCTTCGAGTAGGTGCCGCGCAGTTGAAGCTCGTGGTCGGCCGACAGTTGCAGCGAGAGCGTGGCACCCAGATAGTCATCGCGCAGATGCTTGTCGGGAAAGGACTCCAACTCGCTCTTGAAGGGAATCTCGTTCGTGCCTTCAACGTGCATGGCTTCGGCGTCCAGCCGACTCCGCGGTCCGAGCTGGGTGTGCGAGCGAACCAGCAGCCGGCGCGCCTGGGTGGTGTCGTGGCCACCCGGTTCACCGTCGACCTGGTCGAAGCCCCGAGTGCGCTCGGTGCTGGCCGCCAGGTGGACCGCGGTGCCGTCCAAGGTGCGTGCCAGGCGCGCGTGAGCCCATGTCGTCCCGAGACTGCCGGCGCCCACCGCGAAGGAACCGCGCTCCACGTCGGCGGGATGCTTCGAGATGATGTTGACGACCGCCATCATGGAGTTCGGCCCGTATGCGGCCGAGCTCGGGCTTCGTGTCACTTCGATGCGCTCGATGTCCTCGATGGCAACCGGCAGCTGCGTCCAGTAGATCTCCGAGAAGCCCGGGCGGTAGACCGAGATGCCGTCCACGAGCACATTCAAGCGTCGCGGGTCGCGGTTGTTGGTGCCGTGGTAGTTCACGAGGACGCGGTTGCCGCTCGCTTCCGTGATCTGCATTCCGGGCACGAGCCGTAGGGCATCCACGATGCGCGCGACGCCGAGGCGTCGCAGCATGTCCGAGGTTATGACGGTCACGCTGGCCGGGACGTCTTGCACCGGCTGGCGCAGGCGGGTGGGCGTGACGACAGTGCCGACTTCCGCAGGGTCGGCATTGGGATCCGGCAAGCTGGGCTCGGCGCCGAGCGCGGGCCCACCGGTCAATGCCGCTCCGATCAGGCAGCAGACGCTCGTGGCGCGGCCCATGCGCAGGGAAGGCCGCGCGGCCGCCCACAGCGGCCTCCCGGAACGACGATTCATGCGCTCCCCTTGGCGATGTGCGGATACGTGAAGGCCACGAAGTGCGTGGCGTTCACGAGAAAGTGCGCGGCCATCGCGCCTTCGATCAAACCGGTCTTCGCATAGGCGAGGCCGTAGCCCACCCCGGCGAGCGTGGCGAGGCCCACGGAGGTCCAGCCGCCCGGCGCATGGGCCAGGCCGAACAGGACACTGGAGACGGCGATCGGGAGCCACCACAAGCCGGGCCGTGTCGCAATGAAGGACGCCCGCGCGAGCCGGTACTGGATGACGCCGCGGAAGAATGCTTCTTCCAGGACGGTGGTCCACAACAAGATCTTCGCGAGGTGCGCTGCGGTGAAGTCGGGCATCTTCCAGTCCGGCTTGACGTAGCCCGCCGCCCACGCCGCGCCGACGACGATGACCGTCGTGGTTACTGCGATGGCGGCGGCCGGTCGAGCGGCCGCGGCGGCCTCCTGCAGCGTTTGGGCGCGCTTGCAATAGAAGGCCACCAAGACCAACCCTGCGACGCCGGGCGCAAAGTGGGCGGACAGCCGCATCGGCGCTGCATCGGGGCTCAGCTTCACGCCGTCAATGAACACCGAGGGCTGGAAGCCCGGCACGAGCTGGATGCCCAGGGCAAACGCCAGGGCGACGGCGCCGATCGTCAGCCCCCGGCGGGCTGCGACGCTGTGGTGCCCGACCGACGCGGCGGCCAGCGCGCACAAGAGCGCCACGACCGCCGCGCCGCGCCAGTCGAGCACGCCATTCGCCAAGCCCGCGATCACCGCGATGAGCAGGAGGAGGCCCCACGGCGGCACCCGCCCGCTGGGCGAAAGCTTGATGTCCGGGATCCAGACCGCACCGATCGCCAGCCCCAACAGGACGGAGGTGAGGAGCATGTGGCGCGCCGCTCAAGGGGTGACCAAGCCGTGCTTGACGGCAAGCAGCGTGATGTCGGCCGGCCGATGCACGCCGAGCTGCTCCTTGATCGCCTGGCTGACGTTGCTGATGGTCTTGACCGAGAGATTCATGCGCTCGGCGATCTCGGCGTTCGTCAGGCCCTGCGCCATGAACGTGAAGACCTCCAGTTCACGCGGGGCGAGCGTCGACTGCGGGGAGTCATCGCCGCGCACGCCGAGCAGCGCCAGACGGTTCGCGATCGCGGCGGGGAAGTACAGCTTTCCCACATGGGCCTGACGGATGGCGGCCGTCAACTCATCCGGCGGGCCGCTCTTGGTCACGAAGGCCATGCCGCCAAGTCGATACGCCTCCTTGACGATTTCGTCCTGGTCGAACTGGCTGTAGAAGACGATGCGGGCCTGCGGATGGCGCGCAATTAGCTCGCGGGCGACATGCAGGCCGGTGGTGCGGCCGCCGAAGCGGATGTCGAGCACGACGACATCAGGGTGGGTGCGCTCGAACTGCGCGATCACATCGTCCGCGCTGCTCGCGTCGGCCACACGCTGCACGCCTTCGCGCTTGAGGGCGCTGATGAGCCCCTGGATGATCATCGGATGGTCATCCGCAATGAGCACGCCGATCGACTTCATCTGTCCGGCCTCCAGCAAACGGTGACCGCCATGTTGACGGCGGATTGCGCTTGTTGGGTAACAACCTGTCTCCGTGATACCCAAGTTCGCTGCTTTGGTCTAGAAATCTCCCTGCTTAGAGCGAGCATCGTCAGGTGACTCGCCAGGAAGGCACCATGCCTCGACCCACACACCATGCCGCTCTCGGTAAGCGCCGAGGGCGCGCGACACTGCCCCGAACCGCCGCGCAAGGCGCCGCGTGTCGGGCTCGCGTGGGCGCGGCAGCGCGGTAGCGGCCATGGCTGGCAGCCGAACTTTTCGGGTGAAACGCAGCGTGGCCTCGCCACGAGCCCGACACACGGATTCGGCGGTGGCGAGGGTGTGCGGCATTGCGTTGCCGGAGCCGCCTGCGCTGCGGCAAGAGATCCTCGTGCGCTTGCTGCCGGACGTCGATGCGGCGTGGGATGAAGCGGCACGCCTACAGGAGCTGGATGACGCTGCGCGCGCCACGTTGCGCGAGCTGCGAAAGTCTGCGGAGCAGACGGCCGAGCAGTGCCTGTTCCCGGGCACGGAGTCACGCCGGCACGTAGGGTACTGCGCACACGCGGTACTCATCGAGACGGACAAGCTGGCCCCCGAGAGCCAGGTGGACTGCGCAATGGCGTGGGCTGCTGAGGCCATGCGCGGCGCCACGCCGCCAGTCTCTGGCACCTGCGCGCCTTGCGCACCGGCATTCTTCCGGTACCAGGACTTGATGGCGGTGCCCCTGGCCACGGTGCGCGCTGCCCTCGTCAGCGCCGCGTACGACGGCAATCCCGCCGCGGCGTTGCGACGCATGCCCTTTCGGGCGCGGCCCGCGGCGGCGCGGTGCTCATCGGTCTACCTGCGATTTGTGGTCGGTGTCGCACTGACGAACGGGGAGGGCCACGATGCGCCCTGCCACGGCCCACGCTGGAGCGCCCTGGAGGACCTTGCCACGGCCATGCTGGTCTCGCGCTTGCGGATGCCCGTCAAGGTCACCGCGGCGTGCGGCACCAGTTTCTACCGGCCCGCCCACGATGGCCTGAGGGCGTACCAGGCGGTGCGGCTTGACTACCTCCTCGCGGGTATCAAGGCCGGGGAGGGCGTGGCGGCGCTGATGGACCTGGGTGACGCCGACCGGCAGGGGCGTGTGCGCCTGACCCTGAAGGACGAGCGCGCCAGCCTGGCCGCGTGCATGCTGCAAATGCCGCTGGACGAGGGGCCGACCGAGATGAAGGAGCGGATCGCGGGACATCTGCGCCATCGCGGCATCGACGATGTCCGGTCGTTCAGCGCCACTGGCAGGTACGCGGGCGCACCGATCCTCGCCGTCCCCGTGTGAGAGGCGAGGGCGAAGGGCCACAAGGACCCTTCGCGCCCCTCACGCTGCTTCGGCGATCTCCTTCCAGTCCCGAGCGTGCAACTCCAGCAACTTGCCTCCGAGCAGCTCGAAGTCGGTCGCCCGGTCGTAGTCCTGCACCTCTTGCGAGTAGTGCGTCACCGCGTTGACGAGCCCGTAGCCGGACAGGTCGCCGCCGCTGATCAGGTGACGCAGCACGCCGTTGCGCTCCTCCTCGTTCAGCAGAAATTTCGTGCCGACGGCCTCGACGCTCTTCACCGGGTCACCTGACAGCAAGATGCCCAGCGTCCGCCGCATGCGTTCCGCCAGCTGCCGAAGCGTCACCTCGGACACCGCACTCTCCACCACGTCGCGCACCTTGAGGAAGAACGCCCGGTCCTCGGCTTGGAGCGTGTCGTCCTTGAAGACCGTGACCTCATCGTCCTTCGTCTCCCTGAGCCGACCCACATGCGTCTTGCGCATGCCGTGATCGGCGGCGATTAACCCATTGCGGCAGATCAGCCGGTGGACCAGCGGTTGCACCGACAGGCTGCCCAGGCCCACCTCCGAGTTCATGACGACGACGCCGGCTTCCATTACATCGCCAGGCTGGATCTCGTGGCGCACCTCCGACGTGACCCACTTCAGGTACATCCTCGTATCGGTGAGCTCCATCGACACGGGCCGGCCGCCCGGCAAGCGCTGCAGGATCGGCAGCACGTGCTCCGCGAGATCGTAGTTGTCCAACCGGCGGTACCGGTCGGAGAGCACGGCGCGGACGTTGCCGTCCAGCGTGCGCACCAGACGCCGGTCGCCTTCGCTGTGCAGCCACGTGTTCACGTTGCGGTCCAGCAGGTCCGGCTGCTGCTCACGCATGCGCTCGAAGTAGGCGTAGGGAATGCCGAGCTTCTCGGCGAGCTGGCGCTTGGCGAGATCGGTGATGCCGAACCGCCGGCCTCCTTCGGGGGTCTCCACCGTCACCTTGCTCGTGCCCGCGCCGTCGGTGGCAAAGCGCATCAGCGGCGACGGAACAATCATGTCTTGCTTGGCCTTGAGCTGACGGCTCAGTTCTTCGGCCAAGTCCACAAGGGTACGTCCAGTCTTCATGGAGAGTCTCCAAGACAAGGGCGGGTGGCGGTGCCCCATCGGGGACCGGGTCCCCGCGGGGTTGCGAATGGCTCAAGGACTGAGCCGCTGCTCGAAAAGACACGGGCAAATGCCCGCGTGCTCCAACGCTGTCTTCGCCCTGGCGGGCCTGGTGCGACAGCGACCAGTGGGAAAGCTTTTCGGTAGGTCCCAGCGGACCCACTGAAAAGGCGGCGCGGCATTGCTGCCGCACCGCAAGCGCTCTATGCCGCCACCGGCGTTGCCTTCGAGAGTCGACGCAGCCAGACGTCCGCGTAGTCGGTCCCTGCGCGGCGCGGCACGTACACCTCCACGTGGCGCACGCTGCCGGCGCGCCGCTCCTTCTTCAGCCGCCGTGCGAGCACGTAGGCCGATGCCTGGCCATCGAACTGCGCATCGGCGTCGTTGTCGGCATACAGCCGGATCCGTTCGACGCTGTCCGGTACCCAAAGTCGCTCGAGGTTGCTGCAGCTCAGTGCGGCCCACACGGGCGCGCTGGTGCCCCTCAGCACCGCCAGCCCAGTCTCGATGCCCTCGGTGACTGAGAGCTCATCGCTGGCCTCGCGCAGCCGTACTGCCGCGCCATTGATGCCCGACGACAGCAGCTTCTTGGCGGCACGGTCCGGCAGCTTGCGGCCTTCGGTCACGTAGGTCCGATGCAGCGTCACGCCGTGGCCGTCAGGCCCCTGGATGCAGGCGAGCATCGCCGGGTACTCCGCCACCTTCACCGACTTCGCACCGTTCTTCTCGTAGTAGCCAAGGCTCGGATGGCAACGCAGCGTCTTCGGATACGCGGGCAGGTCGAGACCGCGGCCTCTCAGGTACCGATCGACCTCGTCTCCGCGCCGCATCGGCTTTGCCTCCTGCCAGATCTGCCTGCACAGGGCCTTCATGCGCTCGGGCGACGGGCCGGTGGCGCCGTCGCCCTTGACCGGCATCGAACCCCCGAGCAGACGCTCCAGTCGATCCAGCAGCTCCGGGAAGCTCACGCCCAGGCAGGCCTGTGCGAGCTTCAGGCCACCACCGGCGCCGCAGCCGCGGCAGTGGTAGTTGCCTTCTCCGAAGCGGTCGGTGTACTGAAAGCGGTCCGTTCCACCGCACATTGGGCACGGCTGGTTCTTGCGGCTCAACACCTCCTCGGGAACGCCCAGCGCAGTTAGGACGGGCGTCCACTGGCCATGCGCGCGCCGCTTGATGCGATCCACGCGCGCCTCGAACTCCTGTGGTTCCATGGTGAACCTCCTCGTTCGGGCTGCAGCACGCAGCGGACGCTGCTCACTGGCACGCCTCGCACTCGCCCGAACCCCTCGCGCACGCCGGCGGCCGCGTGGAGCGCAATTGCCGCCGATGCTCGCGGTAGAGCACGTAGTCGCGCGCGATCGCGTGCTCCCCGTCGCGCATCAGCGCGAGCTCCACCTGATCCTGGATGTCCTCCAGGTCGACCGGATGCTGTGGGGCATCGGGCCGCCGGCTCACGGCGTGCACGACCTGCTCGGTGAAGCGCTGTACCTTCTCCCGCTCGACCGGCATCAGCTCGTTGCCGCCGGCGTGCCGGGGCTCGCCATGGGCGTCGCGCAGGAATGCCGCGGCGAGTGCGCGTTCGATCCGGGTCCGGTCGAAGGCGACGATCGATCCGTCGCGGCGTCGCACCGCCAGGACAAGCTCATGGGTCTCAGTCATGGTGAACTCCTAGATGGGCCGCCTCAGGACGAGAGCGGCGGTGTGAAGAGGCACCCGGCACGCTGTGCATGCGCGATCGGGTGTTGCTCAAAGGACCTGGCCGGCACGTAGACGCCGCCGAACGGGCGTCCGCGGCCGTCGAGGCGCGCGATCTCCAGGCCGCCGGGGTGCGTGAGCACCCGGTAGGCGAGCCGTTCGGCGCCATGGATCACGAAGCGCCGACCGGGCTTGCCGGTGCGCACCTCGCTTTCCTTGACCAGATCCACGATCTCGTCTTCCGGCAACACCAGCACGTGGGCCGATCTTGCGGAAGGGTCATGCGACTCGATCTGCATCGTTTCCTCCTTCAAGAATCGTTCGTCGGGCAGCCTGAAGCGCCTCCAGGCGGTTGCCTGCTGGGCTTGCGGCTCAAGAGAATGGCCATCCGGCCGTGGCTCGATTCGCTGGATTGCTGCCTTGTCAGGCCGGGCACCAGCTGCCCGTTCCTTCCCAGAGGGAAGCGAACGTTTCGTCGAGCAACAGCTCGCGTGTGCCGGCTTGGCCGTCGGGCACACGGAAGATGTCGTCGCCGAGGGCGAACCATTCGAAGCCGGTGGCCCGAACGGTTCGCCTTGTTCACATGTCGAAGAGCTCCGGCTGCCCGTCGTTGGCGACGCGCTGACGTGCGAGCGACTCGTGCAGCCATGCGGTCAGAAGGGGCCGCATGTCGTCCTGCAGACGCCGGTAGATGGCGCCGAAATCGGGCGCATTGCCGGTCACCAGCTTCACGCAGTTCTTAAAGGAGAACGGTTGGTCCTCCAGCTCGGGCTCCGTGAAGACCCAGCGCAGGGTCTCTTCCTTGCGCTCAAGGCTGGCACTCGGTCGTGCGAGGTACCGGCACTGATCCAGCAGCACGAAGTGCAGGTAGACGATCTCCGCCGTCATCCACTGCGGCTCGTGCGTGCTGTACACGCGACGCAGGATCTCGACCTTGTCGCTCGGATCGGCCCTCCGGTCGAGCAGGATGCGCCGATAGGTGAGCGCCAGCGCGATGAGGAATCCGGACGTGCAGCCGGGATACCGGTCGGCCTCGTTCGCCATCAGCACGCGTGCGACGGCTTCCTTGCGCGTCCGCGTCGGGTTGATCGCCGACAGCTGCTGGTACACCGTGCGCTCGTCGTCAAATACCTCGCCGCCGAAGATGTCCTCTTCGTCTTCCCAAGCCGGTGGCGCCACGCTGTCGATCAGCGTCTCGCTGCGCTCCAGGAAGTCCTGAGCCAGGTGGAGGAGTTCGGGCTCGCTGAAAGATGCAGCGTTCCTCGTCGGCTCAAGCCGGGGGTCCCAGTCGTTGGACTTCCCGACGGAGTCGGCGGCGAGCCACGACGGGTTGGACCGCTCCGAAAACAGGGCGCTTCGCGCCGCGCAAGCCGCATGTGGGCTCATGCTTCACCTCCGGGAATGGCGGAGGCGACGCGCCCATGGGGGGCGGTTGCCCCCGATGGGTTGGGAATGACCGGCGCCTGCCGGTCGCTCAAGATCGCTGGCTTCGATGGTGCGGCTTGCCGGGGACGGCGTGCCAGCTGCCGTCGCCGACACATCGGCGCCCCTGAGTGCGCCGATGTGTCACAGGTGATCTGAAGAAGCGAAGCGGCGGCGTGTCGCCGCAACACCGCTCCTGTTGTCGCTCGCTAGGCCGTGGCCGGACGCCAGCTGGTCCCTGCACGAGAAGGTAGCGAACCCGTCGCCGCGCGTCAACGGTACGCCCTCGCGGAACCGGCTCGCTTTGACGGGTGGTTCCGAGTTGGCCCCAGCGATGCCCGCGTTGCACGATGGGCCGCCGGTACCGGGAGCAGCCCATGGAGATCAACGTCCCGTTTTCCCAGTTCTACGCCACCGAGTTGCAGGCCGCGTTCGAGCGCTCAGGTCGGCCCGATGAGGCCTTCTTCGCCCGCTGTGCCTCGGTGCCCGGCATCAACGCGAAGTACTACGCCCGCATCGGCAGCCACGACGCCAGTACGCTGGCTCGGATCGAGGGCGCGCGCGACATCGAGGACTGTGCGTTCAGCCACCCGAAGATCAAGAGCCACTTTGTCCGCTACTACAGCTACACGGCACTGAACCTGCACTTCATGGAGGTGCACGCCCGGTCGCACGACAAGCTGCGCGATCACCCCGAGCTGATCGCACAAGCCGAGGAGATGGTGGCGGAGTCGATCCGTGCAGCCGACATGGAGGTCGCTGCCCTTATCGACCAGGCGCAGAAGGTGATGGCCGACAACGGCGTGAGCCAGTCGGTCCGCTATGGCGCCGGTCCGCTGCTCGTACCGGCCGAGGTCGTATCGCCCCACTGCGGGACCTACCTCACGTTGCTCATGAAGGCCGACCGCCTGTTCGGCCTGCTGGAGTACCAACGGCTGCGGGGGCTCATCACGAACGCGGACTGCGACAAGGAGTTCGCCCGTGTCGATCGGCTGCTCAAGACCGTGCAGCGGACGGCGCTACGGCTGGCGACCGGGCTGCGACGACGGCTGAACGTGGCGCCTGGACAGGACAGCACGCTTGGTGGCAAAGCCGAGCGTGGCTGCGGCGAGCATCTCGATGAACACGGGGCCGAACGCCTCGCCACGGACGCCAGCCTCGACGCCTGAGTGACGCGCAGAAGGCGCGCTCGAGTACCTTTTGGTCGTAGTGCGCCAGGCCATGCCTCTGCATCGTGCCTCCGTTGCCCGCAGCGAGTCCGGCTCGGCAGGGTCCGACCCTACGCCGGGCAGCTGAGCGAGCGCCACGTGCGCCCAGTCGCCGTGCCCGTGGTGCTCGGCAGAACGTTGGGGCCGCCGGCTAACGACGATACACGGCTAATGGAGATTATGCGTGTATCGATTGCGCCTTAAAAATGGGGTGCCGGGCGAATCGGGCGGGTGCACCGCCCTCGCCATCGACCCGTGCACGGCCTCGGCGGGCTGGGCAGTGCGCGCGTCACGCCGTGCTGGTCTGCGGGTCGGCGATGCTGCTGCCCTCGAGGCCGATGCCATCAACCTCAGAGCTCGCGTGCGATAACGCGTCGTGCCAGCACGATCTCTCACTTAAGGCCCTCGAACCACTTCAAGCCTCATCCGAGTCAGGCATACAAGGGGTGAGGCTTGAATTCGGTGGATTGGGGTGGCTGGACGCTCCCACAAGCCAGGCTCGTCGACGTCGCAACCGCGAGGCGATGCCGAAAGTCAATACTCCAAAAGGATGGAGAGCCTTGAACCGCGCTCAAGGCATACTCGCCGTGTAAGGTGCCGACCGTCTGGTAGCTCAGACGCGAACGATCGGAGCGCACAGGTTGCGCGCCTTGGGGGAGGGGAAATCCACGCTTTGCTGTTTGGACAGCGACATTGCGCGCTGTCCAGGGCGGCTTGCCATCACCCAAGGCTACCGGCCGAGGACACGGCACCGCTGGCGATACCAAACGGCGGGGGGCGATGGTGATTCAGTCGGCAGGCGTGGTCGATACCGCGCGGTCTTCGAGACTACTCGGCGCACAACAACATCCAGGTCCGGCGCGAGTGGCTGCGCCCCGCTTGCTGTGGCGGACGGATCCGCCGGTGACGGATGAGCGTTCCGTGCCCAAGCGCCGCGTCATCGCGGCCGTTTCCGTCGCGCTGCTATGGGGCGGTGGGCTATTGCCGTTGCAGGCTATCGCCAAGGGCGAGTCCCGTGGGATCTATTGGACCTGGAGACTGATTGGCGGCAATTCCGGCGACTTCAGTTCACCCGAAGACGTCATCGCTGCGTCTAACGCGAGG
>CBINBY010000015.1:0-60512 GCA_966248995.1 uncultured Burkholderiales bacterium
GTTGCCGTCAAAGTCCCAGAAGAAGATACCGATGATGTTGGACTCAACCAGGCGCCGGATGCGAGCGTGGCTGTCACGCACATCTGCATAGAGCCGGGCATTTTCCAACGAGATGGCGGCCTGCGAAGCCAGCAGTTCCAGCACCTGAACACGCTCCGGTGTGAAGGCATGGGTGACCAGGCTGTTTTCCAGGTATAGCAGCCCGACCAGGGCCGATTGGCGCAAAATGGGCAGGCACAGCACGGACTTGGGTTGCCGCTGCGCAAAGTACCTATCGGCGGCAAACGGGTGCGGTTCCAAGGCATCCATCAGCAGGACCGGCTCCCGGCTGCGCCGCACATACTGAAGAATGGCCAGGGGCAGGTGCACGTGCGACAGGGGGCGCTCAGCATGCTGGCGGACTTGTAGCGCGTGCTGCTCAACCCGAGCCTCCGCCACCAGCATCAGTTCTTCAGCTTGTGCCAGAAGCAGGTAGCAGGTTTGCGCACCGGCGTTTTCGAGCACGAGGCGCATGAGCGTGGCGATCAGCTCGTCGAGCAGGATTTCGCCGGAAATGGCTTGCGAAGCCTTGGCAACCGACAGCAGATCGAGTCGGGCCTCGCCTTCGGCCGGCCTGGCCGCCGCGCGTTCGACACGCCTGCGCAATTGCGGATACTGCTCTTCGAGTTGCTTCACCTTGCCTGCCGCGCCCCATTCGGCATAGCACGAGCGAGCCTGTTCCAGGTATGCGTTGCCGGGGACAGTAAGCCCGCATGACAGATAAAACCGAGCAGCACGTTCGCTGGCGATGGCTTCGTTTTGCACGAAGCCGTTGTCATGTGCAGAGTGGATCGCCTGCTCGAACAGGGACAGGGCGTCGAGCGTCCGGCCTTCTATTCGGGCCATCTCCGCGGCGACGAGTGCGGCTCGGTTCTCGAAGTTCTCGGGACAGTTCCTGGCCCACTCCTGAAGCTGCAAATGATGGGCACTCAGCGCCTCGACGTGATGCTCGTTTGAGGTGACGGAATCGCAGGATGCGGCATGGGAAAGAGCTGCATAAAAATGGTACTCCGTCGTCTCCAGAGAGCCACGTAGTATCGTTACCAGCTGACTTGCTTTCTTGGCACTATCAATTGCGGCGACATGATCGCCGGCAAGAAAGCGCGCCTGCAGCTTGCGGACCCAATAGCATCCCTTCGCCCACGCCAAACCCGGATCAGGATTGCTGGAGAAAAGATGCTCCATCTGCAGTTCGTCAAATTGCTCATTGGTAAGAGAACCGAATTTGACCGTCAAACCGCGGAGTGTCCTGATGAATCCGAGTTGCGCTGCGATGGTGTAACTGATGCAGTCGAATTGCATCTTCTGCACGAACGCGAGGCCTTGCTCGGCTTCACGCTCCACCTCGATTAGCCGATTTCCCCCAGCCAGCAGGTTCGAGTTCAGATTGTTACAGCAATACGAGCCATAAGTAAGGTCGCCGCTATGGCTTGCGGCGTCGAAGGCGCGGCGCAACAGATCGCGGCCAGCCTGGAGATGCCTGCCCCATATCACGACGTGAGCGCCCAGGAGCAAATAGATCCTTGCCTGGAAACGCTTGAGGCCGCGTTGCTCAACCAGTTTGGCGCCGAGCTCGCCCAATCGAACCCCGGTCCTGTGGTCACCGAAACGTGGCTCGGCCCCCATCGCAAGCGACATGCCGAGCCACGCGTAGGCGTAGCACGAACTGTCGCAGTTGCCATGTTCGAGGCTGAGGTTCACCGCCCTGCAGGCGGCCAAAAAAGGAAGATTCGACTCCATCAACCATGCAGCAGTCACGAGCTTGGTCAGGACATCCATAGTGCCGAGCAACGCCGGGTCACTCATAAAAGGCAGCTCGATGAGTTCCTCGACTGTGCGTCCTCCAATTCGCGACCAGATCTGCTCGTATTCGCGTCTTGCGTCCTCTTGCGTCGGATACAGCGACCAGTCGATGCCTAGCTGCCGGAGACAGTCTAGACAGACGGCGATTGCGCGTTCGCCCTCATTGAGCGTCATGTACAACTCCACGCGCAGGCACGCGACCGCTGCTCGCTCGTGTGTCGCAACGGCGCGTGTGGACAGCATCGAGAGGCGCTGCTCTGCTTCCCGCAGTGCGCCGGTTAGGAATTCACATTCGGCCCGATTCAGTTCCAAGCCAAACGTGAGTTCATACCGTCGCTCCCAACAGTCCTCCGCCAGCATTGCTTCAGCAGCGATGAGATAGGTGAGCGCCGAAGCGTAGGCGGTAGAAATCTTGGCGCGCTTGCCGGCTAGCAAATTAAGTTCTGCAATGTGCTCTCGCTCGTGGCGCGACTCGACCAGGCTGCTACCGCGATTGAGCTGGTTGACCACCTCGAAGATCCTGTCCGCGACAGCATCAGGGGGTAGGTCCGATACCAGGACGCGACCGATGGTCAGGTGCATGTCGGCCCGCGATGTCTCGGGAATCAGCAGATAGGCCGCCTCCTGCACGCGGTCGTGGAGAAAGGTGTAGGTTTCATCCTGTCGGCATACCAAGCCCGCTCGCGCGGCCTCCCACAGCATATGGTGGACTGTTTCCACGGATTGCTGCAGGACAAGACTGAGCGTTGCAGCGTCCGCGGCACTTCCAAGACAGGCGAATCGCTTCAGTACGTCTAGCGTGTCCAGTGGCAAGCGAGCCAGCTTGCTCACCATCAGGTCCACGACATTGTCGGTGTAGCCTTTGGCGCGGATGCGCAGCAAATTCCACTTCCACGCCTCGCTGCTGTGATCAAAAGTCAGCAGCTTCTCATCGGCAAGGGCGCTCAGAAACTGACGGGTAAAGAAGGGATTGCCGCCGGTCTTGTCCAACACCAGTTGCGCCAGGGGCTCCGCCTGCGCAGGGGGACAATGCAGTGTCTGGGCAACTAGCTGCTCAACATCTGCGGGCTTCAGGGGAGCAAGCACGATCTCCCGCACGGGGGCGCCAGCCTGCCGGATTGCCTCCAGGCGCTGCCGCAGCGGGTGGGCGGCATCGACCTCGTTGTCACGGTATGCACCGACCAGCAGCAGATGGCACACGTCCGGGTGGGTCATCAAGTGCTCGAGCAGCGCAAGGGTGGCGGCATCCACCCATTGCAAGTCATCGAGGAACAGCACCAGCGGATGGTCTTGCCGGGCGAATACGCTAAGGAAGCGTCGGAACACAAGTTGGAAGCGGGTTTGCGCTTCCAACGGTGGCAACTCGGGCACCGGCGGCTGCGGACCCAGGATATGCAGGAGCCTGGGGATGAGATTGACCACCAGCTGGCCATTGGTGCCTAGCGCTTCGCATAGCGCCTGCCGCCATTGGCCGATGTATCCCTCGCTTTCGCCTAAAAGCTGGCGTACCAGGCGGTCAAAGGCCTGGGCCAGCGTGGCGTAGGGTGTGTTGCGCTCGTACTGGTCAAACTTGCCGACAAGGAAGTAGCCGCTTCTTTCGATGATTGGCTGCAGCAGCTCGTTGACTAACGCGGATTTGCCCACTCCCGAATAGCCCGCCACCGTGACCAAGATGGGCGTTGCCGCGCTCGCCACTGCGTCGAACGCGTCCATCAGCGTCGCACTTTCGCGCTCACGTCCGTAAAGCTTGCGAGGAATTTCAAAGCGGTCGGGCACGTCCCGCGTGCCCAGCACGAACGGTGCAACCTCTCCGGTAGCCTGCCATTGGTCCAGGCACTGCTCCAGGTCGCTTCGCAGTCCGGAGGCACTCTGATACCGCTCTTCCGGCACCTTGGCCAAAAGTTTGAGCACAAGGTTCGAAACAGTTTCGGGTATTTCCGGCACCAGGTGGCGCACTGGGACCGGCAAGCGGGCAAGGTGGCAATGCGCCCATTCCAATGGATCATTCGCGTGGAACGGCAATTGCCCGGTCAGCAGGCGATGCAGCAGGATTCCCAGCGAATAGAAATCGGTGCGGTAATCGACCTGGCGATTCATGCGCCCGGTCTGCTCAGGCGAGACATAAGTCCAATCGACAGCAGCTAGACAAACATCTCTTGCATCCTCCCGAAAGGTAGCCCGGCTCAAATCCGCTAGTTTCAACTGGACACCGTCGTTCGCTAGCAGGAAATTGGCGGGTCGAATATCGTGATGCACGATATGGGCAGCATGGAGCGCCGCCAAGGCGCTAGCCAACTGGCGGGCGATATTCAGCGCAACCGGCAGGTCGAAGCGTTGTCGGCGAGTCAGGACAGCTTCCAGGCTCTCACCGGCGAAAGGTTCCAGAACCATCGCCACGTGTTTGCCGTTCACCTCGAAGGCAATCGGTTTGAGGATTTCCGGGGCATCAACGGATTGCAGCAACGCATATTCGTGCCTGAGGCGAAGGTCAGGGGCAGCGCCTGCGTTTTCGGATGGAGGAAGTTTGAGGAGTGCGGGACGGCCGTCGTGCATGTCGCGACGGCCTACGTAAAGCGGACCACCGGCTGTTGCACCCACCTGGTCCAGGATCAGATGGTCGCCCACTTTCATTCGGCCAATTTCCGTTGTTCCGGCGGCCATGCTTACCTCTCGCGCTTGCAAACATTTACTTTTTACAAGCTTGGCCTTCCATCCCTGCTATCCCGTTTACTTTTTGCAAAGTGAATCGCCCCAGCTTCCGATGAGCCGTCAACTCACTTTGCGGACTACGATTCTGCTGATCGTTCCTCCGCTGCTATGGGCGGGAGACGCTCTCGTCGGTCGTGTCGTTCGCGACATGGTATCGCCCATCTCGCTGAATTTCCTTCGCTGGGCGCTTGCACTCGTGATCCTCTTGCCGTTCGGCTATCGAATCTACCGGCGCGATAGCGGACTCTGGCAGAACTGGCGGCATTTCTCCGTCCTGGGTTTGCTGGGCATAGCAACATATACGGCCCTGCAGTACTTCGCTCTTCGCACCTCGACACCCTTAAACGTCACGCTGGTCGCCGCCAGCATACCGGCCTGGATGCTGCTGACAGGCCGCCTCTTTTTTCACGCTGAAGTTACGCCAAAGCAGGTCGCCGGTGTCGTACTGTCGATCGTCGGAGTGCTGCTGGTGGTCAGCGGCGGAGAACTGACGCAGTTGCTCGCGCTTCGTCTGGTGCCAGGAGATATGTTCATGATCCTGGCCGCATGCTCATGGTCGCTCTACAGTTGGCTGCTGACGCGCCACACCGACCCGGACAGCATCCACTCCCATTGGGCGTCCTTTCTGCTTGCACAGGTGACCTTCGGTGTGATGTGGTCCGGTGCCTTTGCTGGGGGTGAATGGGTTTTCACGGATGTGCAGCACATCCGCTGGAGCTGGCCGCTGGTTGCCGCGTTGCTTTATGTTGCTGTCGGTCCCGCTGTGGTGGCGTTCCGTTGCTGGACCGCAGGTGTAAAACGTGTCGGCCCCAGTCTGGCTGCCTTCTTCAACAATCTGGCGCCGCTCTTCGCTGCAATCATGTCGGCCGCTTTTCTCGGCGAGCTACCCCAACTTCACCACGCCATCGCCTTCCTGTTTATCGTCGGTGGCATCGTCCTGTCGTCACGGCGCTGACGTCGTAGCAAGGTCCGCTTTCGGGCGTGGCGCGTGGTGTTGCGGGACGAGCGCCGAGATGATGCGCACGCGTAGCGGCTCTTTGCTTCTATGTCGGTGCCAACCCTTCAGCCGCCGCATTCCCCATCCGCTGCGCGACCCAACCCGACCAGGTCGCGCAGCAGCGGAGGGGCGGCCACGATTGCCAGCACGATGGCCAGCGGCACGGTGGCACCGTAGCCCACACGCTTGAACGCCAGCGCGCCGGTCAGTGCTCCGATGAAAAAGGTGCTGAAGAGCGCGGCGTGGACGGCCAGCCGGTCGCGGTCGGCCTTGACGTGCAGTGCATCGTCGGGCAGCTGGCGCCTGTTCCAGTAGAACAGCTTGCCGAGCTCGATGCCGAGGTCCGTGAGGATGCCGGTCATGTGGGTGGTCCGTATCTGCGCCCGCGAGACCTTCGTGATAACCGCGTTCTGCAGGCCCATGATGTAGCAAAGCAGCAGCACGGTTGCCGGCACGACGACATCGATCGCCAAGGTCAAGCTCGCGCCCAGGACGCCGAACAGAAGGAGCAGGCCGGCTTCCAGCAACAGCGGAAGCGCGAACACGCCCAACAGGCCCTGGCGCTTGCCCCAATTGGTGAGCATCGCGGTGGTGCCGGCGCCGCACACGAAGCTGGTGACCGCCAGCACGCCCGCGCCGGCCAGCCACAGATGGCCCAGCGCCAGATCGTCGGCCACGCCGGAGACGATCCCCGTCATGTGAGACGTGTAGCGCTGCACGGCCAGGAATCCGCCCGCGTTCACGGCACCCGCAACGAATGCCAACAGCATCCCGAGGTGCATGTTCGCCACAGGGGTGCGGCGAGGGCCGCTGAGCCGGTGCAGGTAGGCGATGGGCATCCAGCGACTTTAGCGGGCTGGCCTGGGCTGAGCGGGGGCGGGCCAGGCCCATAGCGTGACGGCCGTCGCGACGGCGGCCACCACCGCTTCGCTTTCGCTTCAGTCCTGCCGGATGTCCCGGTCCTTCGTTTCCCTCAGGAAGAGGGCGCCGATCACCAGCGTCATCACTGACACGACGATGGGGTACCACAGGCCGTAGTAGATGTCTCCCGAGGCGGCCACCATGGCGGTGGCCAGCAGCGGCAACATGCCGCCGAACCAGCCGTTGCCGATGTGATAGGGCAGCGACATCGACGTGTAGCGGATGCGCGTGGGGAAGAGCTCGACGAGGAAGGCCGCGATCGGGCCGTACACCATGGTGACGTAGATCAGCATCACGAACAGCACGACCAGCGTCATCACGTAGTTCACCTTGGTCTTGTCTGCCGCGCCGGGATAGCCGGTGGTCTTGAGCGCGGCCTGGGCCGCCTTCTCGTCCCACGCGCCCTTGAGTTCCTGGTCGCCGATCTTCACCGCCATCGCTTCCCCGGGGGCGGCATTGACGGATTTGAACGACAGGCCCTGCTTGGTGAGGAAGTCCTTGGCCTTGTCGCAGTCGGTGAACTTGCTCCACGGGCCTACGAAGAGGTGGAAGTTGCACTGCGCCGGGTCGGCCGTCACGCTGATCGGCGTTTTGGCGGCATAGGCTTCGAGCGCCGGGTTCACGTAATGGGTGAGCAGGCCGAACAGCGGGAAGTACGTGAGCGCAGCGATCAGGCAGCCGGCGAGGATGATCTTCAGCCGACCGATCCTGTCGGACAGCCAGCCGAAGAAGATGAAGAACGGCGTGCCCAGCAGCAGCGACGCGCCAATCAGCATGTAGGCGGTGAGGAAGTCCAGCTTCAGCGTGATCTGCATGAAGAACAGCGCGTAGAACTGGCCCGTGTACCAGACCACGCCCTGGCCGGCGGTGGCGCCCAGCAGCGCGAGCAGCACGTACTTGTTGTTCGGGTACTTGAGGAAGCTGTCGCGCAGCGGCGCCGTCGAGCCCTTGCCCTCGGCCTTCATGCGCTGGAACACCGGCGATTCCTGCAGCTTGAGCCGGATGTAGACCGAGAACACCAGCAGGATCAGTGAGACGAGGAAGGGCAGGCGCCAGCCCCATTCGGCAAACGTCGGGGCATCCATCGTCACGCGAGCGATGCCGATCACCAGCAAGGCAAGGAAGAAGCCGAGCGTCGCGGTGGTCTGGATCCAGCTCGTGTCGTAGCCGCGTCGGTTGTTGGGCGCGTGCTCGGCGACGTAGGTTGCCGCGCCGCCATATTCGCCGCCGAGCGCCAGGCCCTGCAGCAGACGCAGCGAGACCAGCAGGATCGGCGCCGCCCAGCCAATGGCCTGATAGGTGGGCAGCAGGCCGACGGCGAAGGTCGCCGTGCCCATCACGACGATGGTCACGAGGAAGGTGTACTTGCGCCCGACCAGGTCCCCGATGCGGCCGAACACCAGCGCGCCGAAAGGCCGCACCAGAAAGCCCGCCGCATACGTGGCGAAGGCCGAGAGCAGCGCCGCCGTCTCGTTGCCCTTGGGGAAGAACAGCGCCGCGAAGAACGGCGCCAGCGTCGCATAGAGGTAGAAGTCGTACCACTCGAACACGGTGCCGAGGGACGACGCGAAGATGACGCGTTTCTCCTCGGGCCTGAAGTCCGCCTGGGTCGCCACGGCGCCGGGCTGATCGAAGCGTGCCGACATGGGGTTCTCCTCTCGTTCGGGTAGCAGCACCCGGCACCCTAGCAACGGACTTGTAAACGTGACGCAAAGAACCCGGAAGCCCCTACTTCAGGCAATTCCAATACACCGCGTGCGACGCTGTGCTGGCCGGTGCGATTGACGCCAACAGCGTCGATCGAAGGGCGGTCAACGCTCCAAGAGTGGCGGACGAAGCGGCTCGCATGCGTGCCACATCGCGGCTCACGCCGTCACCGCCAGGATCACGCTGGATGCCTTGAAGAAGGCGGTCGCGCGCGAGCCGGGCACGAGGCCCATCGTCTTGGCACTGCCCTGCGTGATGATGGCCGAGATGCTGTCGCCACCGTCGATGTCGATCGTCACCTCGGTGTTCACGGCGCCCGCGGTCACGGTGCTGACCGTACCTATGAGCTGGTTGCGCGCGGAGAGCCTCGCGTCGCCCAGGTCGGTCGCGATGAGGACGGACGTTGCCTTCACCAACGCAATGGCCGTGATGTGGGTGCGCAGGCCCAGCGACAGCGTGCTCTCCCGCGTGACGACGGAGACGATGCGCACGCCGCTGGGCAGCGTGAGCTCGATCTCGTCGTTCACGGCGCCCGCGCGGACCGCAGTCACCGTGCCCACGAACTGGTTTCTGGCGCTGGTCTTCATGTTCAGGATCTTGAGCAGCGAGAACTCCTTGTCCAGGTCGATGGTTTCATCGTCCAGGAGCTTGAGGAAGCGCTCGTGAGCTGCGTCGATCTGGCCGTAGCGTTCGACGAGCCGCTCGCCGCGCGGCGTCAGCCGGGTCGAGCCGCCTCCGCGACCGCCCGTCGTCCGCTCCACCAGCGGTGCGCCGGCCAGCGTGTTCATCGCGTCGATCGCGTCCCAGGCCGCCTTGTAGCTCATCCCGAAAGCCTTCGCCGCGTGGGTGATGGAGCCGTGTTCCGCCACGGCGCGCAGCAAGCCGATGCGGCCGCGGCCACCCAGGCTCTGCTCGCCCACGGCAATCCAGACGGCTCCCTGCACCTCGAGCCGGTGCTGCTTTCTACGTCGCCGGTCCGTCATGTTGCGGCGGCGCTCATGCGATGGCGCTGTCCGCGAGGCGCGCTTCGCGGGCGACCCGGCCCGCGGACAGATGCACGATTTCGTCGCCGAGGGCCGCCGCATCTTCGTCGTCATGCGAGATCAGCAGCATCGGAAGGCGCAGCCCGGCTTGCAGCTCGCGCAGCTCGTCCCTCAGGCGGCGGCGCAATGCCTTGTCGAGCGCTGCGAACGGCTCGTCCAGCAGCAAAGCGGTGGGCTCGTTGACAAGGGCGCGAGCGAGCGCGGTGCGCTGGCGTTGCCCTCCCGAAAGCTGATGTGGATAGTGCGAGGCCACGCCTTGAAGGTGAAACGACTCGATCCAGCGGTCGGCCACTTCGTCGATCGCGCCGCGCAGCGGATTGAGCCAGCCGCTTCGGCGCGCGAATGCGATGTTCTGGCGGACCGTGAGGTGCGGAAAGAGCGCGTAGTCCTGGAACACGACCGCGAGCCGCCGGGTTCGAGGCGGCAGGTCGACCTTGCACGAGCGGTCGAACAGCACGCGATCGGCGACGCGCACATGCCCGCGGTCGGGCCGGACGATCCCGGCAATGGCCTTCAGGGCCTGCGTCTTGCCCGATCCCGAAGGGCCGACCAGCACGAGACGCGGCGTGTCGCTTTCGATGCGCACACTCAGCTCGAAGCGGGCCGACCCGTGCCGGAGCACCTTGCCGATGTCGATGTCCCAGATCATGCGGCTCGCCTCATGCGCGAGCGGCCGGCGGGCCGGGCACCATGCGGCCCGCGGCCAGCAGGACTGCCACGCAGGCGATGGACGTCACCGCGACCAGGAAATGGGCCGTGCGGTCTTGACCGGCCTGCACCGCCTCGTACACCGCGATGGACAGCGTCTGCGTCTTGCCTGGGATGCTGCCCGCCACCATGAGCGTCGCACCGAATTCGCCCAGGGCTCTTGCAAACGAGAGCAGCAGGCCGGCGAGGATCCCGCGCCATGCCAGAGGCAGGGTGACACGGAAGAAGACAGCGATGTCGCCGATGCCCAGCACGCGGGCGGCTTCCTCCAGTTGGTGATCGACCGTCTCGAAGGCTGCTCGCGCGGACTTGAACACCAGCGGGAACGACACGATCGCGGCGGCGATCACCGCCGCCTGCCACGTGAAGATGAGCCGGATCCCGTAATGCTGCAGCAGCCACGCGCCGATCGCGCCGTTGGAGCCGATCACGACCAGCAGGTAGTAGCCGAGGACCGTGGGTGGCATGACCATCGGAAGCGTGAGCACGGCGTCGAGCACGTCGCGCCCCGGGAAGCGGCAGCGGGCCATGGCATACCCCACGCCGACGCCGGCGACCACGTTGATGGCCGTCGCGCAGCCCGCGACCTTGAGCGTCAAGGCGAGTGCGACCCATGCTTCATCCATGCCCGCCCCCGACGTCGCTCACGGCTTGCCGAAGCCGTATCGGGCAAACACCGCCTGCGCCGGCGGCGCTGCCAGGAACTCGACGAAGCGCTGCGCCAGCGCCACCTGGGCGCTCGCCGTCACGGGGGCGGCGGGGTAGAGGACCGGCGTCGTGGTGGGCACGGTCAACGCGGACCGAACCTTCTCCGGCATGAGGGCCGCATCCGTTGCATAAACGAAGCCTGCATCGACCTCGCCGCGCGCGACATAGTCCAGCGCCTGCCGCACGTTCTGCGCGCCGATCATCTTCGGCTCGATGGCCGCCCACAGCCCACCGGCCTCGAGAACGCCTTTCGTGTAGCGGCCCACCGGCACGCTCGCTGGCAAGCCGATGGCGATGCGTGCGTAGGCAGGCTGCGTCAGTTCGGCGACCGACTTCGGCGCACGGCCGCCCGACGCAGGCACGATCACGACGAGGACGTTGGAGACGAAGTTGCGGCGCTGGGCGCCCTGCACCAGCCCCGCGGCCTGCGCCTGATCCATCGTCTCCTGGTCGGCGCTGGCGTAGACGTCCACGGGCGCGCCCTTGGCGATCTGCTGAAGGAGGACGCCCGAGGCGGCGAAGTTGAACAGGACCTTGGTGCCCGGGTGGGCGGCCTCGAAGAGCGGCGCCACTTCGCGGAACGCGTTCGTCAGGCTGGCGGCGGCCGACACGGTCAGCTCGGCGGCGCGGCACGCGAGGCCGATCGACGCGAGGAGGATCAAGGCAAGCGCGGTGCGGGTGGCGATCATGACGTGTGCCCTGTCGGTGTAAAGGCGGATATATGGCGAAGGGCGTCAGTTTGGCCTGATGGTACGCTCCAGTAAAGGATTGTTCTGATCCGAGAGGTCGGCACGAGCGGTATCACTGAGCGTATATACCGAGTAGGGATCGCCATGGCAGTTGCATCGTGTGATGTCGCATCGCCTTGATCTTGCTGAAGGACGGCAACACCAGCCCACGGCACGTGCATTGGCTGCGCATTGACGTCTTGCGTGTCGGCTCGTAGGGCCCCTTCCGCCATCCTCGAATCGAAGGAGTTCGACATGCTTGTCTCTTCCTCCCGCCGGCGCTTCGGGGTCGTCGTGGCTGCGTGGTGCCTTGCGGTCGCTGGTGGCGGATGGCCGGCGGCCGGTTCGGCTCAGGACCGTTCCATCGTGATGGCCTCGACCACGTCCACCGAGCAGTCTGGCCTGTTCGCGCATCTGCTGCCCGTCTTCAAGAAAGCCACGGGGATTGACGTGAAGGTGGTGGCGGTGGGCACCGGACAGGCGCTCGACATGGGTCGCCGTGGCGATGCCGACGTGCTGTTCGTGCACGACAAGGCGGCCGAGGAGAAGCTGGTTGCCGAGGGCTTCGGCATTGAGCGCTCGGACGTGATGTACAACGACTTTGTCCTGGTGGGCCCGAAAGCCGATCCGGCTGACACGAAAGGCGACGACATCGTTGCGGCGTTCAAGAAGCTCGCGGAGTCCAATGCCTCGTTCATCTCGCGCGGCGACAAGAGCGGAACGCATGCGGCCGAGCTGCGCTACTGGAAGGCGGCCGGCATCGAGACGCCTTCGGCGAAGATGAGCGGCTACAAGGAATGCGGCTGCGGCATGGGGCCTGCGCTCAACATCGCCTCCTCCACCGACGCGTATGTGCTTGTCGACCGCGGCACGTGGCTCAGCTTCAAGAACCGCGGCAGCCTCGCGATCCTCGTGCAAGGCGACAAGCGCCTCTTGAATCAGTACGGCGTCATCGTGGTGAATCCCGCCAGGCATCCGCACGTGAAGAAGGATTTGGCGCAGGCGTTCGCCGATTGGGTGCTGTCGCCGCAGGGCCAGGCCACCATCGCGAGCTATCGGATCGACGGCGAGCAGCTGTTCTTCCCGAACGCCAGGCCCTGAGGAGGCTGCCCGCTGGCGCGGCTATGACTGCGCGCCAATGGTGGGCCGGCTGCCCGTTGAGCTCAGGGCGCCCGAGGGTGACGAAGCCACCGGCGTTGACCACGATCGCCACCAGTCCACCAGCTTGCCGACGTGTGGCGGACGCAGGACGGTCATGTGATTGCCGGGGCCGTGCCAGACCGTGAGTGCGGGCGCGTGGACTCGCCATTGCTCTTCGATGTGGTGTCGCTGCCTCGCATCGGCTTCGGCGTCCAGCCGGGTATCGCGCACGAGGACGAGATGCACCGGCCCGTCGTAGCGCGTGCTGGGGCAGTAGCGGGTACGGCAGGCGCGGGCGAAGCTGTGGAACGGGCCTCGCAGCGCATCTGGCTTGGACCGAGCGGGCATGAGCCCGATCTTCACCATGAGACCGTGGAGCGCTTCGATCAAGGCTTGCGCATCGAGCTCGCGCAGGCTGGAACGGTCGATGGGCAAAGGCGTCGACGTGTGCAGCGCCAGGGCCTCCAGGAACCGGTCGACCACGGTGTCGCGGGTGTCATCGCGCACGCCAGGGTAGTCATCGGGCGCTTCCGTGTCGATGAGCGTCAGCGATGCCACTGGCGTACCCGCCGCCTGAAGCTGTCGGGCCATCTCGAAGACGACCCAGCCGCCGAACGAATGGCCGAGCAGGTGGACGGGGGCGCCGCGGGGAACATGAGGTCCCATGGCCGCCAGGTAGGACCGGGCGGCGAGTTCCACCGATCCGTAAGGCAGCCGGCAGCCGTCGACGCCGCGAGGCTGCATGCCGATGAGCGCCTGGTCGGTACCCAACGCGATGCCGAGCTGCACGAAGCCCGTGATGCTGTCGCCGGCGCCAGGAACGCAGACGATCGGCACGCCGCGGCCACTGGTCTGCAAGGCCAGCGCGGGGGCATGCCCTTGGGTGCTGCTGCCCCGCGTTACGCGCAGCGCCTGCGACAGGATCCGGCCTAGCGCGGCGATATGCGGCACCTCCATCAATGAAGCGTGCGTGCCCGGGACCGGAACGACTTCGATCTGCTCCAGAGGCAGCAGTCGGTTCCATTTCAGGGAATGCGGCGGATCTTCTTCCCCTGTCGCATGGAACAAGTGCAGCTTCGAGGGCGCGGGCAAGGGTTGGGCCAGGTAGTTGGGCCACAAGGTCTCGTAAGCCGCCATGCGCAGGCATGACGCTGCGAACTGCGCAATGCTGCTTTGTTCCTGCGCGGCCAGCGCCTGCAGTACCGGCGAGGTTTCGCAACGGGCCACCAGGTCGGCCCAAGAGGTGCCTTGCGCATCCTCTTCCAGCCGTCGAGCGGCTTCCTGAATGTCGTTTTGCTCGTGGTACTTGTTCTGCACGCGCTGGCGGAGCTGGCCGATGAGCATGCCCTTGGCCCGCTCTTCCTGCGATTGCAGGATCGGCGGCGTTGCGGGGTAGTCGCAGCCGAGCAGGCCGACGAAGTCCACCAGCTCATCCAGTTCAGCCAGGAGCTGGGCTACGGCGTAGGCGAGCAATCCGCCCGAGGAGTAGCCCAACAGCCGATAGGGGCCGTGCGGCCGTGCAGCACGCATGAGCTCCACCATGTGGCCGGCCAGTGCGTCCATCGAAGCTGGCATCACCTCGGGCCACGGCAGGGGGTAGACAGGGACATCGGGATCCAGATGAGCGGTCAGCTCGAAGACATAGGTGATGTCGCCCGTGCCGGTCGGCAGCGCAAACAGCGCAGGTGCCGTGCCGGTGCCGCGAGCGGCGAGTTCGATGGGGGTGAGGGGCAGATTGGGCATATGCACGAGGGCGCCGGCAGCATTGAGTCGGGAAGGAGCTGGCCCAGATGGGTACGCAGCTTGGAGGCCTAAAGGCCTCCAACTTCTTGGCTGCAACAGTATAGAAATCACTAGCGTGCGGCCCCGGGCCCGAGAACCCCGCATCGGGGTGTGCAGACCACGCCGTGAACGCAACGGGGGTGCCGGATCGTGAGCGCAGAGGCGGCGATGCAGCGGTCTTCGCCGAGGTCGTGCAGCCTCGCGCCCTGTAGCGCGGGCATACCTTGTGCCGATCCGTATCGTCTGCTTGCGGGATGCCCGTCGATGGCGATGGGTCCCGTAGCGTTTACCGACGACCCTTCCGGCATTGGAAAGGACTGCACATGAGCACGAACCGGGTGCGTTAGCGCACCGAGGACACCATGCCGGAGATCGTCGTCATCGCCGGGGGCTCTGCCGGCATCGGCCGCGCGACCGCACTGGCGTTCGCACGGCGTGGCGATCGCGTGGCGGTGCTTGCGCGAGAGCCGCTGCGTCTCGCGGCGGCATGCGACGAGCTGCGCGAAGGCGGCGCCACGGTCCTCGGCATCGCGGTCGACGTGGCCGACGCCGAACAGGTGGAGATCGCCGCCGAGCGCATCGAGCGCGAACTGGGGCCCATCTCGATCTGGGTGAACAACGCGGCGACCACGGTGTTCGCGCCGGTGATCCACACCACCCCAGCGGAGTTCAAGCGGGTCGTCGAGGTCGGCTACCTCGGCGCCGTGCACGGCACCCTGGCGGCCCTCAAGCGCATGCGCGCGCGCGATCACGGCTGCATCGTGCAGACCGGCTCGGCGCTGGCGTACCGCTCGATTCCGCTGCAGGCGGCGTACTGCGCGGCCAAGGCCGCGATCCGCGGCTTCACGGATGCGCTGCGCTGCGAGCTGATCCACGACCGCTCGCAGGTCCGCGTCACGATGGTTCAGCTGTCGGCCTTCAACACGCCGCAGTTCGACTGGGCTCGCAGCCGGCTGCCTCGCCGGCTGCAGCCGCTGCCGCCAATCTTCCAACCCGAGGTGGCCGCCGAAGCGATCGTCTGGGCGGCGACGCATCGGCGCCGCGAGCTGTGGGTCGGGTGGCCCGCGGTGCGGGCCATCGTGTCCAGCCGCTTGTTGCCCGGCCTGGGTGACCGCATCGCGGCACGCCAGGCATGGGACGGACAGCAGACGCAGGAAACGGCGCCCGCGCAGCGGCCCGACAACCTGTTCGAGCCGGTACCCGGGCCGTTCGGTGCTCACGGGCGCTTCGATGCGCGCGCCCGGCGGCACAGCCTTCAATGGCGCCTGTCGCGTTGGCGCCGGCCCGTCATCGCCGCGGTGCTGATCGCGACAATCGCGGCGGTGCTCATCGCTTGACGCGTTGTGAACCAGCTTCGTGTATTGACCGGAGCCGGCCGGCTCCGCGTGCATGAAGTCACCTTCGACGGCGAGGCGATGCAGGAGGGGCTCGATCGTTGCCACGGCATCCGGCCGATCGAGTCGGCCAGTACGAGTTGCGCCGTCCGCGACGACGTCATGTTGGCTCCAGTCTCAATCGAAGGAGCCTCCTCAAAATCCGGGGCGGTTCAGCATGACCGTCCGCCGTGCTCAGGGTTCGTTTCTCAAGAGGTGGACTTTTGACGCCCACCGGCCGAGACTGCGGAGCTGATGGCGGACATCTTCCTGAGTTATGCGAGCGAAGATCGCGAGCGCGTGCGGCGCGTGGCCGTTGCGCTCGTCGAGCGCGGCTGGTCGCTGTGGTGGGACCGTGACATCACCGCCGGTAAGACCTTCGACGACGTTATCGAGCGCGAACTGGAAGCTGCGCGCAGCGTGGTCGTGTTGTGGTCGCGCGCGTCTGTCGCTTCCGAATGGGTGCGCAGCGAAGCCACCGCGGCCGCCGAACGCGGCATCCTGGTGCCCGCGGCGATCGAAGATGTCAAGCCGCCGCTCGCATTCAGACGCAAGCATGCGGCTGACCTCGCGCGCTGGAACGGCGCGGCTGCGGACCCCGGGTTTGCAGCCTTGTGCGCCGGCATCGAAGCGGTGCTGGGGGCGCCGGCGCCGCGCTCAGCCCCGAACGACCCGGAGGCGCGAGTTATGTCGTCGCAGCGCCGGCGCCGCTTTTGGGCCGCGGCTGGGGTCGGGTTGGCGCTGGCGGGCACGGCAGGGGTGGCGGCTTGGTGGCTGCGAACGCATGACCCTGAGCGGCTGCATGTGGCGCTCGTCGCCGCCGCCGAGAACGGCGATGCGACAGCGGTGCGCGGACTGCTTGCCCGCGGCGCCGATGCGCGCTACGCCGGCTCGGCGGCGCTCAAGGCGGCGGCCGATGCACGCTACTGGGGTTCACATTCGGCCGCAAGCGACGCCGGGCAGGCCGAGACGCTGCACGCGCTGCTTGATGCGGGTGCCGACGCGAACACGCGTTTCGACGAAGGCCTGACGCCGTTGATGCTTGTGCTGCGCGGCGAGGCGCCTTCCCCGGCGTCGCTGCGAAAACTGCTCGAACGTGACGCCGACGTGGCTGCGCGTTGCGACTGCTCGGCTTGTGAGCCGCGCACCGGTGCGCAAGGCTGCAACGCTCTGATGATCGCCGCCAGCGCTGGCTACCGCGACGCGGTCCAGGCACTGCTTGACAAGGGTGCGCGGCCGAACGAGCGCAACGACCAGGGCCGGACCGCGATCATGCTGACCGGCAATGTGGAGGTGCTGCGGATGCTGCTGCAACGCGGAGCTGACCCGAATCTGCAGGATGAGGACGGCCGAACGGCGCTGATCTGGGCCACGGATGACTTCGGTACCGGCGACGAAGGCGTAGCCGCCCTGCTTGCCTCCGGTGCGAACCCGAGCCCCGAGGATACGCAGGGGCGCAGTGCCCTCGCTTGGGCAGTGATACAGGGCAAGCGCGCTTCGGTGCGCGCGCTGCTCGACATGGGCGCCCCGATCGACCGGGCGACGAAGGAGGCGGCGAAAACACCACTGATGCTGGCCGTGATCAATGGCCGCACGCAAATCGTGCGCGACCTGATCGACCGCCGCGCTTCGTTGACGCCGCGCGACAACGCGGGCAAGACCGCGCTCCAACTCGCGTCGGAGCGGCTGGACGGCCAAACGCGCGACGAGATCGTCTACCTGCTGAAATCGGCCGGCGCAAAGTAACCATCGCGCAGCGAGCGGCGCCTTACGGCCCGAAGCGATGCACTACGGCGTCTCTATGATCCCGCCATCAAACCAATCGAGAGTGTCATGAACAAGCGTCGTTTGCTGGCCATCACTGGGCTTGCCGGGCTGCTGCCGGTGTCGCACTCGGATGCGGCGCCGGCTGCATCGGCATCGAGCGGGCCGGTGCTGCTCACCGTCAGCGGTGCGATTGGAAAGAGCAACCGCGGTGCGGTCGATCCCGCGCTCGATCAGATGCTGGTCAAGCACGGTATCAGCTTCGCGGAGGCCTGGACCTTCGATGCGGCGGCGTTGCATCGCCTGCCGAAGGTGACGATCCGACCGACGCTGGAGTACGACGCGAAGATGCACGCACTGCATGGGCCGCTGCTGGAGACGGTCCTGCAAGTTGCCGGCGTCCCGGATGGGGCTTCCGTATCGCTGGGATTGCGTGCCGTGGACGGCTACAACGTCGTGGTCAGCCTCGCCGACGTGCGCCGCTACAGGATGATCGTCGCCACGCACATGGATGGCCGTCCTCTCGCCCTGGGTGGCCTCGGGCCGCAGTGGGCTGTCTACGAGGCGGACAGTCTTCCGGCATTCAAGGACAAGCCGCTGAAGGAGCGCTTCGGGCTGTGTCCATGGGGCCTGTACCACATCGATGTCAAAGCGGCGTAGCGGTCGCGACCCATGCGCATCTTGCTGACGCGGGGCGCGCCGTCAGCACCGTCCTGAACGCCGACTGCGCGGCTGCAGCTTGTCGAGTTCGGCCAGCTGCTGCTTGAGGAGTATCAGCAATGTCCGGGCGTGTTCGACGGGCAGCCGCAGGCAACTGGTGGTGGACTGGTCGTCACGCGCAGAACGCGGCAGCACCAGCACGTCGGTGCCAAGCTCGATCAGGCCTTTGTCGTGCTTCACCGACTTCAGGCGCTGTACATCAATGTCATAGGTCTTCACGCGCGTTCTCCTGCGTTTTCGGGCGACGCCGGATTGTCGGGGCACGCGCTCCCACGGACTGCGTGGCCGCGTCAGTTATGCGTAGTGCGCCGCGGCGCGCGCCACGCGGCCATCCGGCGCGAAGAAGAACACTTCGATCGCCTGCTTGCCCTCGGCCCCCTGGTAGTGGATGGCGATGCTGTCCACGCCGGCGCATGTCGAGACGTGCTTGAAGTGCAGGTCGGGCAGCCGCTCGAGTCCCCTGCGCCAGTACTCGCGGATCCTGTCCTTGCCTTTGAGCGCGCCGGTCGGCTCGCCCATCAACCGCACGATGTACGGCGAAGTGAAGTCGAAGTCATCGGTGTAGTGCGCAAGGATCCTTTCGAGGTCGTGGGCATTCCATGCCTCGCTCCATGCACGCGCGAACTCATCGGGGTTGGGCATCATGGTGGTCCTCCTTGTCAATCGGGGTACGGTCAAGCGGCGTCGCGTCCGTTCCTGGATCCGGGCATTAAACCATCCGAGTTCTGTAGCGGGCATAGCATCGCGAGATGAGCCGCACCTGCGTTCCTCCCTTATGGAGCATTAGGGTTCGAGTGCGAAGAACAGGCGCCTGCATCCTCCTGATCCTCGCCTCGTTCGGCGCTTTGGGGCAGGGTGCGCCCGCTGCTGTGGACCTGCCCACCGATGAGCCTGAGGGGAACCTCTTCGGCGATCCGTTCTTCCCGCTGAGCTCCAAGATCACGGACTGCAAGGTGCCGCGTGGTCCATGGTGGACGGCGGCGGAAGCGAAGGCCGACATCCACTGGCGTACCCAATCGGGAGTGAGCTGCTATCTCGCGGGGAAGTGCCGGTTGATGAACTCGTACCTGTACGACAAGGACATCGCCGAGCGGGTCCGGGCCACTTTCGAGCGCGATGCAAGATTCGAGGATTCGAGTGTGTGGGTCCAGGTTCAGCGCCGCCTGGTGACGCTGATGGGTTGCGTCAAGGACGAAGCGCAGAAGAGCGCGCTGATCGCTGCGATGCAAGGCATCGACGACGTGAACCAGGTGATCGATCAGCTGAGCATCGGCCCGACCCCATCGCCGAAGTACGCCGTGAAGCGCGACCCGTAGCGGGGGGGCGCCGCGTGCGCCACTATGTGGCGTCGCCTGCGCGCACGGCGCTCGTCAGAGCGAGATTTCTTCTCCCAGCCCGCGCAGCGCCACGCGCACGGCCTTGCGCACCTCCGGGTCAGGGTCGCCTGCTGCTTCGAGCAAAGCTTGCCTCGCGTGCGGCTCCCCGATCTCGCCCAGGGCGATGGCAGCTTCCTTGCGAAGGTTCGCCACGGCGTGCCGCAGCGCATCCTGCAGCGCGGGAAGCGCCCGAGCATCCTTGAGCCGGCCGAGCGCTCGGGCAGCACGCACGCGGACCTGCCAGTAGTCGTCAGTCATGGCGCCGAGCAGCCCGGGCAGTGCCTGCGGCGGTCGCAGCCTGGCGAGCGTGGTGGCGGCTTCCTCCCGCACGGTCCACACAGGGTCGCTCAGCGCGGACAGCAGCGCGGGCAGCGCCTGTGCCAGATGTCGACCTTCAGCGAGACCCAGGGCGCCGGCTGCGGCCCGGCGCACCTCCGGAGCCGGATCCTGCGTGGCGAGCAGAGACAGAAACTCAAGCGCCGGCAAGTGCTTGAGCCAGCCCAGCACGCCCACGGCCTCTCGGCGCACCCCGGCATCGACGTGCCCGAGAGCTTCGAGCGCGTACGGTGCCGCGGCAGGTAGCCGCAACTCACGCAGCGCGCGCAACGCCGCCGCCCGCACTTCGGACCACGCATGGCCCGCCCACGGCAGCAGCCGCTCGCCGGCTTCGGCGCTCTTGAGTTCCGACAGGCTGCGAGCGGCCGCGCTGCGAACGGCTGCCGATGGATCGAGTAGCGCGGCGGCGAGAGCGTCCACGGCGTCCGGTGTGCTCCACGGCTCCAGGAGGCGAGCCGCCTCGGCCCTCACTTCCTCGTCCGGATCGTCGCGCAGCGCGCTCACGAGGGCCGGCACGGCGGCTTCGTCTTCTTCTTCCGCGAGCGCGGCCAGTGCCATGCGGCGCAACGAGGCGTCGTCGCTGTCCAGTGCGTTTTGTTGAAAGGTCATCATGGGCTCTGTCTCGAACGGCGTAGCGTCAAACGGCAAAGCGCCACGCTACCGGCGCTCTTGCGGGCGCCTCGCCCAGGGGTGTCAGACGGGGCAGGTCGGCGTCATGCGGCGCCTGCAGCCACTGCAGGCAATGGCGCTTGCGTGCCACGAAACCCGGATCGGTCAGCAGCGCTGGCGCCCGCGGGCGCGCAAAGGGGAGCACCAACTGCTCGACGATGCGCCCAGGGCGCGCGCTCATCACCAGAATGCGGTCGGCGAGGAACAGCGCTTCGTCGATGTCGTGGGTGACGAACACCACCGTCGTGCGGATGCGCTCCCACACTTCAAGCAGGAGCTGCTGCATCTTGACCCGCGTGAGCGCGTCCAGCGCGCCGAAGGGCTCGTCCATCAGCAGCACGCGCGGGTGGTTGATGAGCACGCGCGCGATTTCCACCCGCTGTTGCATGCCGCCCGACAGCTGCGCCGGATAGCAATTCTCGAAGCCGGCCAGGCCCACGCTGTCGAGCAGCGCCTGCGCCTGTCGGTGACGCTCGACACGCGGCACGCCCTTCATCTTGAGCCCGAAGGCCACGTTGTCGAGCACGCGCAGCCAGGGGAACAGCGTGTGCTGCTGGAACACGAGGCCGCGTGACGGGTCGGGGCCGTGTACCGGCTGACCGTCGATGTTCAGGCTGCCGGCCGATGGCGTGAGATGCCCCGCGAGCGCGCCCAGCAGCGTGGACTTGCCGCAGCCCGACGGCCCCAGCAGGCACACGAACTCGCCGGGCGCGATGTCGAGCGTCACCTCCTGCACGGCCTCGAACGCGTCCGCGCCGGTGCCCACGCAAATCTGCAGGCGCTCGATCTGCACATGGCCCACGCTCATCGCGCTGCTCCGCGTGGCTGCCAGGGCATGAACGTTCGCGCCGCCCAGCGGATGAGCGCGCTGCTACCCATGCCGAACAAGCCGATCCATAGCATGCCGACCACGATGCCGGCGTAGTTCTGCAGGGTGTAGGACTCCCAAGTGAAGTAGCCGATGCCGAACTGCCCGGAGATCATTTCCGCGGAGACCAGGCAGAACCAGCAGGTGCCCATACCGATGGCGAGCCCGGTCGCGATGCTGGGGCCGGCCGAGGGCAGGATCACCTGCGAGAACACCGCCCAGCCGCGCGCGCCCAGGCTACGTGCCGAGGCGACGAGCCGGCGGTCCACGGAGACCACGCCGTGCACGGTGTTGAGCAGGATCGGGAACACCGCACCGGTGAAGGTGATGAAGATCATCGACACCTCCGACGACGGAAACATGAGGATCGCCAAGGGGATCCACGCCACGGCGGGCACCGGCCGCAGGACTTCCAGCGGCGGCAGCAGCCAGCTCTCGGCCCAGCGGAAGCGGCCGATCAGCAGGCCCAGGCCGATGCCGAACAGCGCCGCAGCCGCGAAACCGGCGGCGATGCGCAGGAAGCTCCAACCCAGGTGGTGCAGCAGCTTGGGCGAGGACAGCAGGTCCACCCCGGCGCGCGCCACTTCCAGCGGCGCGGGCACCTGGGCAAAGCTGACGAGTCCCGTGCGCACATGCGCGGTGGACAGCCCATGCCACAGCAGCAGGCACACCACGAGCGAGGCGGTGCCCGCCACCCAAGGGTGCCAACGGGGCGCGGACGCCGCGGGTTTGGGCGCCGTGGCAGGACGCGGAACTGCGATGACGGCTACGCTCACGCTCGCCTCTCGATGCGTCACTTGGCAGCGATGCGGGTGGCCAGGCCGCGGGCGGCCGCGTAGTCCACCACCTTGCCCTTGTGAGCCTGTGCCCAGTTCTGTGCCTCGCCCTTGAGCAGGAAGGCGTGCAACCGGCCCTGGGTGTCCTGCGCGAACCACGCCTGGTGGGCCAGCAGCTTGATGCCGAGCTGGCTGTCGTGGGCATAGACCACGCGGATCTTGCGGCCGGCCTCCTCCAGCTTGCGAATGTCGGCGAAGGCGTGCTCGGGCGAGGCGTAGTGGCGCACCAGCGGCTCGCCTTCCACCCAGACCTGCGTTACGCGCGTGAAGTCGGTGATCGGCTTGCGGGTCAGCGCGTCGTTGGCCTTCAGCGGCAGCTTGTCGTAGTGCTTGAGTTGCGCGTCGTAGTCGAGCCCGGCCTGCTTGAACGCGGTGCGGATGTACTGGTCATTGATGAAGCTGGAGGCTGTCAGATCGGCATCGTGGCGCTTGAGGATGCGCAGCGTGTCGATGGAGGTGGCCAGCGCCAGGCGGTACTCGGGCTTCCAGGTGAAGTCTCGGGTCTGCAGGCCGAGCGGTCCGTGGAACAGGTAGTTCACTTCGGCCTCGATGCCCGTCACTTTGGCGATGAGCTCGCTGTACTTCTCGGGCTCGGCGCTGATGAGGCGGTGTGCCTCGATGGCCGCGCGCAGGTACGCGACGACGATCTCGGGGTACTTCTGCGCGTACTCGGCGTTGACGAGGGTGCCGTGGAAGGTGGGCGTGCGGGCCTGGGCGCCGTCGACGATCTTGCGCGCGTAGCCGCGGTAGGGGAACAGGTCGGCGAAGGGCACGAAGTTCGCGTGCGCGTCGATTTTCTGGGCCTGCAGCGCCGAGCCGGCCACCTCGGGCGACTGGGTGACGATGGTTACATCCTTGTCGGGATCCAGGCCCTGGTTCTTCAAGGCGCGCAGCAGCATGCCGTGGGCGGTGGAGGCGAAGGGCACCGAGATCTGCTTGCCCTTGAGCTCGGCCAGCGACTGCACGGTCGATCCCGCAGGCACGACCACGCCGTTGCCCGAGCCGATGGTGCTGCCCGACAGCACCGAGAGGAACAGGCTCTTCTTGCCGGCCTTCAGGTGCGCGGCGCCGTTGAGGGCACCGGGAAAGTCGGCCATGGCGCCGAAGTCGAGCTTGTCGGCCACCATCTCGTTGGTGAGCGGTGCGCCGGAGGTGAAGTTCTTCCACTGGATGTCGTACTGCACGTCCTTGTACTTGCCGTCGTGCGGCAAGAACTTCTCCAGCAGCTTCAGCTCGCGGATCAGCAGGCCGCCGGTGACGCAGTTGATAGTGGTGTCTTGCGTGCCGATGGCCACGCGGATGGTTTCGGTAGCCTGGGCGCCGGCCAGGGCCAGCGCGAGCGCCAGGCCGGTGAGGGGTTGCAGCAGCTTCATCGTTCGGTCCTATTTGGTTTATCGCAGGAGATAGGGGATGTCGACGCGGATCGCATCGGTGGGGCAGTCCTTCTCGCAGGGCATGCAGTACCAGCATTCGTCGTGCTTCATGTAGGCCTTGCCCGTGGCAGGGTCGATGGCCAGCACGTCCAGCGGGCAGACGTCGATGCACACCCTGCAGCCCTTGTGGGCGATGCAGCGCTCGTTGTCCACCGTCACGGGCACGGCGGCGGCATGGAAGGCAATGGGGGCGACACGCATTCGGGGTCTCTTCAAACCAGGGCGGGTTCGGCGGGCGCCGCGACGCGCAACTGCCGGTAGGCCAGGCGCTCACCGTCGGCGATGGGAACGATGTAGGGCTCGATGGCGCGCTTGAAGTGCGTCATGCGGCCCTGCGCGTCCTTCTGGAGCTGCGCATGGCAGAACCATGCGGCGTCGTCGCGCTCGGGATGGTCCACCCGCGCGTGGTACAGGCCCCAGCGGCTTTCGCTGCGGAAGAGCGACGCGCGCGCCGCCATCTCGGCGCAGTCGCGGATCGCGTGCACCTCCAGTGCGCGCATCAGCTCGTGCGGATCCCGAGCCTTGAGGTGATCGAGGTCGTGGCGGATGGCTTCGAAGCGATCGAGGCCGATCTCCATCTTGCGAGTGACCTTGGGCGGCTGAAGGTAGTCGTTCACCATGCGGCGCAGCTTGTATTCGACCTGGTGGGGCGGCAGGCCGTGCTCGCGCTTCAGCGGCGCATGCACGCGCTCCCGCTCGGCCGCAACCTGGCTCGCATCGACCGGCGCGTGGTCATGCTCCGCACAATAGGCCGCGCTGCTTTCGCCCGCGAGCTGGCCGTAGACGAAGGCACCCAGCATGTAGCTGTGCGGCACGCAGGCCATGTCGCCCGCGGCGTGCAGGCCGGGCACCGTAGTGCGCGCGTGCTCGTCCACCCACACGCCGGAAGCCGAGTGGCCGCTGCACAGGCCGATCTCCGAGATGTGCATCTCGACCATGCGCTCGCGGTAGTCGGTGCCCCGGCCCTCGTGGAAGCGGCCGCGGCTGGGCCGCTCGTTGGTGTGCAGGATGGTCTCGATGGTCTGGATGGTCTCTTCGGCGAGATGGTCCAGCTTCAGGAACACCGGGCCGCGGCCGCCCTGCAGCTCCTGCCAGAACTCCCACATCATCTGGCCACTCCAGTAGTCGCACTCGATGAAGCGCTGGCCCTGCGCGTTGGTGGTGTGGCCGCCGAACGGGCCGGTCACGTAGGCGCAGGCCGGGCCGTTGTAGTCCTTGATGAGCGGGTTGATCTGGAAGCACTCGATGCCCGAGAGCTCGGCGCCCGCGTGGTAGGCCATCGAGTAGCCGTCGCCGCAGTTCGTGGGGTTCTCGTAGGTGCCGAAGAGGTAGCCGGAGGCGGGCAGCCCCAGGCGGCCCGCCGCGCCGCAGGCGAGCACCACCGCCTTGGCGCGGATCACGTGGAACTCGGCGGTGCGACAGTCGACGGCCATCGCGCCCGCCACCCTGGGGCCGGCCGGTCCGGCGTCGGCGGTGAGCAGCCGGGTGGCGACCAGCCGGTTCGTGATCTCCACCCGCGTGCGCTTGAGCTGCCGGTACAGCACCTTCTTGATGTCGTGCCCTTCCGGCATGGGCAACACGTAGCTGCCCATGTGGTGCACCTTCTTCACCGCGTACTCGCCGGTCTCGTCCTTCTCGAACCTGACGCCCCAGCGGTCCAGCTCCTCGATCATCGGGAAGCTGTTGCGCGCATAGGCCATCACCGTCTTCTGGTTCACGATGCCGTCGTTGGCGATGGTGATCTCGCGCACGTACTGCTCGGGCGTGGCGTGGCCGGGGATCACCGCGTTGTTCAGGCCGTCCATGCCCATGGAGATGGCGCCCGAGCGCTTGACGTTGGCCTTCTCCAGCAGCAGCACGCGCAAGGCCGGGTTGGCCTGCTTGGCCTTGACGGCAGCCATCGGCCCGGCGGTGCCGCCGCCGATGACCAGCACGTCCACTTCATGTTCGATCGTGTTCATCGTGCGTGTGGAGGATCAGATGGCGAAGGACCATTCCTGGAAGTGCGCGCGAGCGGGCCGCCGTTCGCGTTCCATCTGCTGCTGCATCGCGGTGACCCACTGGCGCGCGTAGGGCAGGGGGCCGAATCCCGCCTCGGTGTTGATGTGGCCGGCATGGCCCAGCGAACTCCAGCGGCTGCCCCAGCGGCCGGCCCAAAGCCGGGTGCTGGCCGCGCTCATCCAAGGGTCGTTGTCGCTGGACAGCAGGGTCGTCGGGATGGGGAGCCGCTCATGGGGCAACAGTGCGGCGACGCCGAACTTGTCCGGCTCGGCAGGTGCGACGAAGAGCGCGGCCGCGATCCTGGGATTCGAATGCAGCCGCAGATGGCGCGCGAGCGCCAGGCAGCCGAAGCTGTGCGCCACCGCGATCCACGGCGTGTCGCCATGGCGCTCCACGGTGGAGGCGATGCGCGCGGCCCATCGATCGAGATCGGGCGTGTCCGAGTCGCCCTGTCGCACGCGCACGGCATCGCGGTATAGGCCTTGCAGCCAGCTTTGCCAGTGGGCCGGGCCGCTGTCGTGCAGCCCGGGCACGATCAGCAGGCGAGGGCCGCGGGAGTAAGGCGCGGTCATGGTGCCTGCGCGTCAGAGCGTCGCGATGGAGACTTCGGTGGACTTCACCAGCGCGATCACTTCGCGCCCCGGCTTCAGCCCGAGCTCCTTGACCGACCGCGTGGTGATGATCGAAGTCACCGTGAGGCCGGCTGCCGTTTCTACGTCGACCTCGGAGACGACGGGCCCTTCGATGATCTCCTTGACCTTGCCGCGGAACTGGTTGCGAACGTTGATGGCGTCGATGCTCATGCGATTCCTCGTAGTCAGCTGCCGCGTGAGCGGCGGGAACTGCAACGGTACGCAGGCATGGCAGGGCGCGGAAGGAAGCTAATCGCCATTGGGAATGCGAAAAGCGCATGAGAGCGCCCTTTTAACTCTCCCTCAATGTGGTCGCCTGGCGAGGCGTAGGTCGGGTCTTGGCCGCGCCAGAAGTTCGCGGCGCACCCACTTGCGCAGCGTCTCGGCGGTGCAGCCGATCTTGGCGGCAATCGACTCGATCGCCGCCCACTGCGACGGGTACTGGTCCTTGGCATCGAAGACCATGCGCACCGCGCGCTTCATCACCTCGGGAAAAATCTTCGCGGACTCCTCATGTTGGCTCCGTTCTCGATCGAAGTAGCTTCCTCAAATCCCGGGGCGGTTCACTGTTGCGGAAGTTGCGCCGCTTCATGCCGGTCGGCCCCGTCGATGCGAGCCTGCCCAAGACCTTCGGCCTGGGCTGATCGGAACCGCGCCGGGGTCACGGGTGGCGGGCGCCTCAGCCTGCGACCTCGTAGCCCGCCATGAACACGCGCACGACCTCGCGAAGAAGTGCCTTGTTCTCGCGTGCGTCGGGCTTCTCCAGCATTAGCAGCCCGCGGAAGTGGCCGTCACCCAGGAACATCGCCAGGAACAGGTCGGCGGCCAGCCGGGGGTTCTTCACCTTCAGCGTTCCCGCGTCGTTTGCGCGCCGCAGGTACGCGGCCAGTTCGCCGTTGAGCCGCTCAGGGCCCTGTCGATAGAACGCCCGGCAGGCCTCGGGCTGGGAACTGGCGGCGCCGAACAGCGAGCGGAACTTGCCAAGCGTGTGCTCTTCGCGCGTCAGCGCCAGGAACTGCTCGCCGACAGCCAGCAACGCCTTGCGCGGCTGCATGGGATCCATAGCCTCGACACCGGCAGAGCCACCCATGACCCGGTCGGTGCGGTCCTGGACGACCGCCTCGAACAGCCCCTCCTTCGAGCCGAAGTTGCTGTAGACGGTCATCTTTGAGACGCCGGCCTCCGCCGCGATGGCGTCCACGCTGGCGCGCTCCAGGCCGTGTGCATAGAAGTGGTTGCGCGCCGCTTCCATGATGCGCCGGTAGCGCTCGGGGTCGCGGGGGCGGCCGCGACGCGGCGGGGGGGCGAGATCGTCGTCTTTCTGTGCCATCGATTCATTTAATGGACTTGACGGTCCATTATGTACCGCTACACTTACTGGACACATCAGTCCACTAAGTAAAGCCATCTCCATGACGCTTGCACTGCTCCGCAGCCTAGACGTCGGCATCGGGTCCAGCCGCCCCGCAGCAGCCGTCTTGGCGGTGTTGATCCTATCGGCTTGTTCGACCCCGGCACCACAGCCTCCATCACCGTCCGTGCCGCTGGCGGCCACCTTCTCGAACGAGAAAGCTGCCGCCCCCGCGGCATCGTCCCTCGACGATGCCTGGTGGGACGGCTTCGGCGACGCCACGCTGGCGCGGCTCGTCAAGGAGGCCTTGTCCGCCAATCAGGACGTGGCCATGGCGCTGCAGCGCGTCGGGCAGGCGCGCGCGGGAGCCGACGCGCAAGCCTCCCGGCTCTGGCCCACGGTGGGCGTGCAGGCTGCCGCGTCGCGCAGCGAAAGCGGGGTTCCTGAACCGGTCAAGCAAGGCATGCCCGACACGCGTGTGGTGCGCGCCGGTGTGGATGTCGCCTGGGAGATCGACCTGGCCGGTGGCGTTCGCGCGGCGCGTGATGCGGCGCACGCCGATGCAGCCGCCGCATCCGCCGGCGTCCATGGGGCCCGTCTGCTCGTGGCCAGCGAAGTGGGGCGGCAGTACTTCGTGCTGCGCAGTGCCGAGGAGCGTCTGCGCATCGTGCAGGCCCTGGCTGCCGCCCAGCGCCAGACCGCGGTCCGGGTGGAAAGTCGCCTGCGCGAAGGCCAGGCCAGCGCCTTCGACCTGGACCGCGCGCGCGCCGAGGCGGATGCGCTCGATGCGCAGGTGCCCGCGCTGCGGATGCTGGTCGGTACCACGCAAACGAAGCTGGCTGTCCTGTTGGGCCGCAACCCATCGGGTCTTGTCGTCGAGGCAGACAAGGCCTTCGTTTGGCCGGCGGCGCGGGCCATAGCCGCAGGCCAGCCCAGCGAACTGCTGCGGCGCCGCCCTGATCTCGTCGCCGCGGAGGCACGCGTCGGCGCCGAAGCGCTTCGCAGCGCAGAAGCCCGCGCACAGTGGTGGCCCAAGCTGTTCCTCAGCGCGCTGGTGGGCCGCCAGGACTTGCGTTTGAACGCGCTGGACCTCGCGCCGGTTCATTTCTCCAATGTCGCACTGGCCTTTGCCGCGCCAATCTTCAACGCCGGCCGGATCGATGCCGGCATCCGGGTGCAATCCGCGCGCGCGGACGAGGCCTTGTTGGCCTGGCAGAAGGCCGTGCTGGTGGCGGTCCAGGAAGTCGAGGACAGCCTGCTCGTGCGCTCGCAGGAGGCCGAGCGGAACGCTGCGCTCGCGCTGACCGTCGAGCACCGTCGCCGCTCGCTGCAGCGCGCCGAGTCGCTGCAGCGCGAAGGACAGATCGACCTGCTGGTCCTGTTGGACGTGCAGCGTTCCGTGCTCGCCAGTGAACTGGCACTGTCGGACAGCCGCCTTCAGCAGGCCCTGGCTGACGTGCAGCTCTACAAGGCGCTGGGCGGTGGCCTTTCCCGGGCCCAGGCCGGTGTCGACACGATTCCTCTTGCCGCAAGGACACCCCAGTGAACAGGATCATTCCCACCCTATCGCTCCCGAGCCTTGCAGCCGCGAGCCTGTTGATGACCGGCTGCAGCCAACCGCCAGCACCGCCTGCAGTCGTGAAGCCGGTGTTCGTGACGACCGTGGCGCACTCCGCGTCGACGCAGAGCCGCACCTTCACCTCGGTGGTTCGCGCCCGCGTCGAAAGCGACGTCGCCTTCCGTACCGGCGGCAAGGTCGTCGAACGGCTCGTGGAGGTCGGTGACAGCGTGAAGGCCGGCCAGGTGCTGGCTCGCCTGGACCCGGCCGATTACCAGTTGGCCGTGAAGGCCGCTTCCGACCAGGTCCAGGCCGCCAGCGTGGACGCGCAGCAAGCGGCTTCCGACGAAGCGCGCTTGCGCCGCCTGCTGGCCGACGGCTCGGTCGGCGCCGCCGACCATGAACGCCAGAAGGCGCGCGCCGACGCCGCCGCCGCCCGGCTGGACCAGGCCCGGCGGCAGTTGGAGCTGGCGCGCAACCGCGCAGGCTATGCCGCGCTGGTGGCGCCCTACGCCGGCGTGGTGACTGCCATCCGCTTCGAGCGGGGGCAGGTGGTGCCGGAGGGGCAGCCCGTGATCTCGCTGGCTCGCGAAGGCGATAACGAGGTGGTCGTCGACCTGCCCGAAGACTGGGTGGGCCGCGCCCGCAGCTTCACCGCCGCCGCGGCACCGTGGCACGACCCGAAAGCGAAGGTTCGTCTCATGCTGCGTGAGCTGTCGCCGCAGGCCAGCGCGCAGGGCGGGACCTACCGCGCACGTTACGCCGCCACATCCGAATCGCGCGCTCAAGTCTCGGCACTGCCCCTGGGCAGCACGATGCAGCTGACCTTGTCGGCGTCCCAGGCGGGGTCTGGGACCGTCTCGCTGCCCGTCAGTGCGCTGGTCAAGGGCAGCGGGCCGGCTGGCGTCTGGGCCCTGAACGCCAAGAGTTCCGGCCTGGTGTTCACGCCGGTCCAGGTGGTTTCGCTCGACGACGCCACGGTTCAGGTCACCGGCCTCGCGACCGGCAGCCGCGTCGTGAGCGTCGGCGCCCAGAAGCTCGATGCCGGGACGGTTGTGCGCGCGATCGAACGTGCCCCTGATGCCACCTCGACCACGGTCGCGAAGAGCAACTGATGAAACGCTTCAATCTCTCCGAATGGGCCGTCACGCACCGGCCCATGGTGCTGTTCCTCATCATCACGACGCTCGTCGTCGGCGTGTTTTCGTTCAGCCGTCTGGGGCGCCTGGAGGACCCGACCTTCGAGGTGCCGCAGATGACGGCCATCGTGGTGTGGCCTGGTGCCACGGCGCAGGACGTGCAGGACCAGGTCCTCAATCGCATCGAGCGGAAGCTGCAGGAGCTGGACCACTTCGATTACGTGCGCAGCTTTGCGCGCCAGGGCTACGGCGGCATCACGCTGTGGATGAAGGGCGGCAGCAGCAAGGAAGAGCTGGACAACGCCTGGTACCAGGTGCGCAAGAAGATCGGCGACGTCCGCCAGGAGTTCCCCGAAGGCGTGCGCGGTCCGTTCTTCAACGACGAGTACAGCGACCGCTACAGCGTGCTCTACGCGCTGAGCGCGCCCGACCTCTCGATGGCCGAGCTGCTGAGGGTCACCGAAGACGTGAAGCGCCGCCTGCAGAGCGTGCCCGGTGCCGGCAAGGTCGACGTGCTGGGCAAGCAGGCCGAGCGTGTGTACGTGGAGGTCTCCACACGCCGATTGGCGGCCCTGAGCATCCCGCCTTCGGCCGTCTTCGACGCGCTGGCGCGGCAGAACCTGGTGACGCCGGCGGGCTCGGCCGACACCACGCACGACCGCGTGCAGGTGCGCGTGGACGGCCGCTTCGATGGCGTGCAGGACGTCTCGAACGTGACGCTGGAAGTCGGCGGCCAACTGCTCCGGCTGGCTGACATCGCCACCGTGCGCAGCGGCTATGAAGATCCGCCCAACCTGACCATCCGCCACAACGGCGTGCCGGTGCTGGCCATCGGCGTGACGCTGCAGCACAGGGGCAACGTGACGGACTTCGGCAAGGCGATGGAAGAGCGCCTGTCGCAGATCCGCCAGGAGCTGCCGGCCGGCGTGGAGATCCAGCAGTACGCCGACCAACCCCGCGTAGTGGCCGCTTCGATCTGGGAGTTCGAGCGCGCCTTCCTCGAAGCGCTGGCCATCGTGCTGGCGGTCTCGTTCCTGTTCCTGGGCTGGCGCACCGGCATCGTGGTGGCGGCCTCGGTGCCGCTGGTGCTGGGCCTGGTCGCGGCCGTGATGTATGCCGCGGGCTGGAACCTCGACCGCATCTCGCTCGGCGCGCTGATCATTGCGCTGGGCCTGCTGGTCGACGACGCCATCATCGCCGTCGAGATGATGGTGGTGAAGCTGGAACAAGGCTGGGACCGCCTGCAGGCCGCCACCTACGCCTACTCGTCGACCGCGTTTCCGATGCTGACCGGCACGCTGGTCACCGCCGCGGGCTTCATGCCGGTCGGCTTCGCGAAGTCCATCGCCGGCCAGTACGCCGGCGGCATCTTCTGGGTGGTGGGCGTCGCGCTGATCCTCTCGTGGCTGGTCGCGGTGGTCTTTACCCCGTATTTGGGCGTGATGCTGTTGCCCAAGAACCTGGCCCACGCAAAGCACCACGACGTGTACGACCGGCCGGTCTACCACCGGCTGCGCCGCGTCGTCGACTGGGCCGTACAGCGTCGCTTCGTCGTGCTGGCGCTGACCGTGCTGCTGCTCGCCGCCGCAGGCGCCGGCATGCTGAAGGTGCAGCAGCAGTTCTTCCCGACGGCCGCCCGGCCGGAGCTGCTCGTCGAACTGCGGCTGCGCGAAGGAGCGTCGTTCGCGGCGACGGAGCGCCAGGTCAAGCAGCTGGAGAGCTACCTGGCGAAGGATCCCGACGTCGAGTTCTTCACCGCCTACACCGGCGCCGGTACGCCCATCTTCTACCTCTCGATCCAGCCCGAGCTGCCGAACCCGGGCTTCGCCCAGGTCGTCGTCAAGACGGCGGGCATCGAGCAGCGCGAGAGGGTACGTGCCCGACTCCTGGAGCTGTTCGCCAAGGACGAGGCCCTGCCCGACGTCAGGGCGCGGGTCACGCGTCTGGAGTTCGGACCGCCCGTGGGCTTTCCGGTCCAGTTCCGCGTCATCGGACCGGACAAGGCCGTGGTACGCGACATCGCGTATCGCGTGCGCGATGTGGTGCGCCAGAGCCCGCTGGTGCGCGACACGCAGCTGGACTGGAACGAACAGGTGCGTTCGATCAAGGTGCAGGTCGACCAGGACAAGGCTCGGCAGCTGGGCCTGAGCAGCGCGGACATCCAGGGCCTGGTGCAGACCACGCTGGACGGCGCGCCGGTCACCCAGATCCGTCGGGGCGAGGAACTCGTCGACATCGTCGTGCGGGCCACGCCGGAAGAGCGCAAGAGCATCGGCCAGATCGGCGACCTGCAGGTCTTCACGCGCAGCGGTGTGACGGTGCCGCTGTCGCAGATCGCACGCATCGAGCCGACCTTCGAGGAACCCGTGCTGTGGCGCCGCAACCGCGACATGGCGCTCACCGTGCGCAGCGACCTCATGGACGGCGTGCAGGGCCCGTATGCGACGGCGCAGATCCGGCCGTCGCTCCAGCCCATCGTGGACAGCCTCCCCGCCGGTTACCGCATCGAGGAGGGCGGCGCGATCGAGGAGAGCGACAAGGCCAACGTGGCGTTGTTCGCGGTCTTCCCGGCGATGTTCGCGGTGATGCTGACGCTGCTGATGATCCAGCTGCAGAGCTTCTCGCGCCTGTTCATGGTGTTCGTGACCGGGCCGCTGGCGATCGTCGGCGTCGTGCCTGCGCTCTTGATCTTCCAAGCGCCGTTCGGGTTCGTTGCGCTGCTGGGCGTGATCGCGCTGGGCGGGATGATCATGCGCAACTCGATCATCCTGGTCGACCAGATCGACCAGGACATCGGGCGCGGCGTGGCGCCGTGGATCGCCATCGTCGATGCGACGGTCAGGCGCTCGCGCCCGGTCGTGCTGACGGCCGCCGCGGCGGTGCTGGCCATGATCCCGCTCACTCGCAGCGTGTTCTGGGGGCCGATGGCGATCTCGATCATGGGTGGTTTGGTGGTGGCCACGGCGCTCACGCTGGTGTTCGTACCCGCGTTGTATGCCGCGTGGTTCCGCGTGCGGCGTGACAGCGTGGCGCAGGCGCCGGTCCCCGCGCCGCTCACGCTCACCGCGCGGCCAGAGAGCGAAGGGTCCCATGCCTGAGCGCCTCAACGCCTCATGCCGCCGACGCCCGCAGGCGCGGCCTCGCGAACTGCTGGATGCGGCATTGGCCCTGTTCGTCGAGAAGGGCTTCACTGCTGCGCGTGCAGAAGACATTGCAGGCCGGGCCGGCGTCTCCAAGGCAACCCTCTACCTCTACTTCCGCAGTAAGGAAGGTTTGCTGGAGGCGTTGATCGCGGAGCGCTTCGGATCGCGCATCGCCATCGACGTCGGTGAGACCGCCGATGCCAGGACGAGCCGGGACCTGCTTCGGGATGCCTTGACCACCTGGCGATCAGCGCTGATGGATGCTCACGCGGGCGGAATATTCAAGCTGGTCCTCACGGAAGTACGCAGCTTCCCGGGCCTGGCGGACTTCTGGTTTCACGAAGTGATCGAGCCTGCGCGTCGCCTGGTCTCCCGGATTGTGGTGCGAGGCATCGAACGCGGTGAGTTCCGTTCCGTAGATCCCGACCTGGTGGCGCACGCGCTGGTCCTGCCCATCCTCGTCACGTGCTTGCACCGGGATGCGATGGGGCCTTCCGTGCCGGACGACGCCCCGATGAACGCGCCCGATGCCTTCAATGGGCACTTCGAGCTCGTTATCGAGGGCCTGAGTCCTCGTCGACCAGTCTCGGCCCTGGCCAGACCCGCATCGTTTCGACATGAATCCGGATAGCCCAAATCAAGCTTCCAAGGAGACGAACTTATCCATGATCAGCCATACCCCATCTGGAATCAGCATTCCGGGAATCACCAGCCACTTCCTCGAGCCGGCCGAACCCGGCGACCGAGGGCAGGGCCGACTGCGCTACATCACTGGCGGAACGGGCGCACCGTTGGTGATGCTGCACACCGTGCGCACCCAGGCCGAACACTTCCGCCACCTCATTCCCTTGGTCCAGCAGCGGTACACCGTGTACGCGCTCGACCTGCCAGGAATGGGCTACTCGCAGATCGTGTCCGGCGCCTCCTATCGGGAGCCTGCCATGCGCGCCGCCGTCAAGCACCTCATGACGCAACTCGATCTGCGCGACGTGACTCTGCTCGGTGAATCCATGGGCGCTGTACTCGCCCTCACGACAGCGGCCGATCTCCCCGAGAGAGTTCGACGCGTCGTGGCGATCAACCCCTATGACTACGCCGGCGGAATCGCGAGGTCCAGTCTGCTGGCCCGGCTCATCGTCACCGGCGTTCTCGCGCCGGTTATCGGTCCGGTACTCGCCGGGCTGGAGCCCAAACCCATCATGCGCGCCGTGCTCCATGGCGGCCTTGTCGACACGACTGCCCTCCGGGAGGACTACCTGGATGAACTGCTCAAGGTCGGGCAGCGACCTGGCTACTCAACCGTCGCCCGCCTCGTGTACGGGGCCCTGCCCAGCCTCATCGCGGCGCGTTCCCGCTATCCCGCGGCCAGCGTACCAGTCCACCTCATCTATGGCGAGAAGGACTGGTCGCGGCCCTCGGACAGAAAGGCCAACAGGCAGCTGCTTTCCAGCGCCGAATTCACGCAGGTGACGAACGCCGGCCACTTCATTGCTTTGGAAAGACCCGACGTGCCAGCCAATCTGCTGAACCTCGTTTAAAGGAAACGTCTTCGACGTTTCCGCCCCCGAGGGTGAGTCAACTGGGGCGGCCCTGCGTTGACTCAAGAGCGCCCTTTCACGGTTCGTCGTGCAGTCGCAGCTCGATCCAGAACAGAGAGCCGCGGGCCTGGCCCGGCGCGGGGGAGTCGAAGCCGATGCGGCCGTCCATGCGTTCCACCAGCGCCTTGCTGATGCTCAGGCCCAACCCGCTGCCCTCGCGTTGCCGCGTGTCGGTGGAGTCGGCCTGCGCGAAACGCTCGAAAACGTGTTCGCGGAAGTCGGGCGGCACGCCGGGCCCTTCGTCTCGAACCTCGACGCGGCCCGCGCCGTGGCCGTTGGTCACGCGCAGGCTCACGGTGCCGCGGGCAGGGGAAAACTTGATGGCGTTGGACACCAGGTTCGCCAGCACCTGCCCCAGGCGGTCGGTGTCCGCGACGACGGTGAGCGCGCGGGCTGGCGCGTGCGCGAGCTCCAGGTTCACGCCGTGCTTGCGTGCCAGGCCCTGCAAGCCGGCCACCGTCTTGCGCGCCGCCTTGGCGAGATCGACGGGCCGCAGGTGGATTGAGAGCTGTCCAGCGTCGGTGCGCTCCAGATCGAGGATGTCGTTGACCAGCGTCACCAGCCGCTCGCTCGACTGGTCGGCGATCTGCACCATCTGCCGGATGTTCGGCGGCAGGTCGCCCATGCCGCCTTCGGCCAGTAGCGAGATCGAGCCGCGCAGGCCGGTCAAGGGCGTTCGCAGCTCGTGGCTCACCATCGACACGAACTCGCGCTTCATACGGTCGATGCTCTGCTGCTCGGTGAGGTCGCGCGCGATGCACACCATCAGCGGCTGCGCCTCCAGCACCAGCGCATTGGCCGACAGCTCCAGCGGGAACGACTGTCCGTCTGCGCGGTGGGCGTCGAGCACGCGGCGCTTGTCGAGCCAGGCTGCGAGATCGTCGCCACGTTGGAGGGCCTCGTCGAGCGCTGGTATGTAGCGCGCGATGGGCTCGCCCCGGGCGCGCTCCAGGTCGGCGCCGAGCATGGCCTCGGCCGCGGCATTGAGCCAGGCGATGCGCCCTTCCTCGTCGAACGCCAGCACGCCGTCAGGCAGGCGCGCCAGCATCGTGCGCAACCGCCGCTCGGAGGCGCGCAGCTCCTTGACGCTCTTGCGCAGCATCACGAGCGACGCGACCGCCAGCACGAGCGTGCAGAACGCGGCCGCTCCGAACGTGCGGTTCGCGGCCAGCCTGGCCGACGACGCACGTTCTTCGCGCTGCGCCAGGAGCGAGCGTTCGTCGCGTGCCATGTCGGCGAGCAGCTCGTGGACACGCTCGCGGTATTGCCGGCTCGCCGCCGCCAGCGTAGAGAGGTCGCGGGGCCGCAAGGCCAGGCCGGCGCTGGAGTGGGCCGCGGCACAGGAGGCGCGCAGCGGTTCGATGACGTTGCGCTGCCACTCCTGCATGAGGTGGTCGAAGCTCGCCAGGCGGTCCGCTTGTATGGCGTTGTCACGCACCTGCTCCTGGATGTCGAGGCGTGCGCGGCGCAGGCGTGCCGAGCGCTCGCCCGGCGGCAGCCCACTGGGGTTGCCCGTGAGCCCGCAATAGAGCAGGCCGCGGTCCTCGTCCAGCGCGGTTTCGAGCTGGTTCACGTTCGCGATGACGGCATGCGTGTGGGTCTGCCATGACTGCGCCGCGAGCAGCTCGTTGTAGGCACGCACGCCCATGCCGAGCAGGCCGACGATGCACAGCGCCAGCAGGCCGAAGGCGATCAGCAGCCGGTTCTCCAGCCGTTGCATGCGCCCCCAGGCCCACCGCATGTATGACTCGTTCAATGCTGAGAGGGTCGCGACAGGCCAACCCTGCGCATATCGCCCCATTGCCCCCGTCGCCGGGCCACCCAGGTCAGCAGGCCGCGCAGGCGCCACCAGACGGTGAGCTGCCGGTAGCCCATGTTCTCCATGACCATCGCGCCGAGCAGCGCGCCGACGTGCCGCCACGACGGATAGAGATGAAACGACATCTCCTCCAGCAGCAACGCACTGGCCGAAAGCATCAGGCCGAGGCCGAGCGCCAGCAGCATGAATGCGGCGAAGGCCTCCCAGGACACCAGCCCGGTCATTGCCCCTGCGGTGAGCAGCACGTAGCCCAGCAGCTCGATCGCCGGGCCGATGCCCTCGATCAGCAGCATCGCCGGGTAAGCGATCCAGCCCACCGCGCCACCGCGCGGGTGTAGCAGGAGGCGCCGGTGCGCCCACAGGCTTTCCATCAGGCCGCGTTGCCACCGCACGCGCTGGCTGCGCAGGACGGCGAGGCTTTCGGGCACTTCAGTCCAGCAGATCGGGTCGGCGACGTAGACGATGCGGTAGGGCCGGCGCTGCAGGCGGTAATGCTCGTGCAGTCGGACGACCAGCTCCATGTCCTCGCCGATGGTGTCGTGGCGGTAGCCGCCCACCTCCACGACGGCATCGCGGCGGAACACGCCGAACGCGCCGGAGACGATGAGCACCGCGTTCATCGGCGACCAGCCCAGGCGCCCGAAGAGGAAGGCGCGCAGGTACTCCACGATCTGGATGCGGGCGAGCAGGCTGCCCGGCATGCCGACGCGCTCGAGGAACCCGCGCGAGATGCGGCAGCCGTTGGCCACGCGCACGGTGCCGCCGGAGGCGATCACACGCGCGTCTTCCAGGAACGGCCGCACCACGCGGCGCAGGCTGTCACGCTGCAGGATCGAGTCGGCGTCGACGGCGCAGAACAGCGGATGCCGCGCCGCGTTGAGCCCGGCGTTGAGCGCATCGGCCTTGCCGCCGTTGGCCTTGTCGACGACCACCAGGTTGTGGTGCTGCGCTGAGCGGTAGATGCCGCGCACCTCCTTCATCGGCACGGCCACTCGATAGGCCTGCGGGAAGGGCACGAGGTTGAACTCTTGCTTCAGCACCTGCAGCGTGTCGTCACGCGAGCCGTCGTTGACGACGACGATCTCGTACTCGGGATAGTCCAGCTGCATCATCGACCGCACTGACACCGCGATCGTCATCGCCTCGTTGTAGGCGGGCACGAGCAGGCTGATCGCCGGCTCCAGGCCGCGGCTGTAGTGCGGCAGGTCGGCCAGCGCCCGGGCCGCCGCGTCGCGGCCGATGGCACGCAGCGCGATCAGGTTGAGCAGGAGGTAGACACCGTTCATCCCCGCGAAGTAGGCGAGGAACAGCCACTGCGCCGCGACCATCAGCGCGGCCACGCCCTGGTGGAGCCCGAAGTCCGGTGTCATTGCAGTGCGCGCTCCGCGATCACCTGGTCGAGCATGTCGCGCGCGTATCGGTCGTCGAGGCCTTCGCGCAGCTGCTCCAAGGCCGCCGGCGTGGTGCCCGGCAGCAGCACCATCGCGCGCGCCGCGTGGTAGCGCACCCACCACTCGCGGTCGGCCATCAGGCGCTGCAGCGTCGGCCGGTCGGCGTCGGTGCCCACCCTTTGCAGCGCGGACGCCGCCTCCGCGCGCACGGGCCAGGCCGCATGCTCCACGAGGCGGCGGATCGTGGGCAGGGCGTGCGGCGTGCTGACCTCCGCCAGCGCGGCGACGAGCACCTGCGGATCCTGCACCCGCTCCAGCAGCGCCGACACGGCATGCGACGCTTCCTGCTCGTCCAGCACGCCGAGCAGCGGCAGCAGGCGCCGCAAGTCGGCCTCGCCGGCCAGTTGCACCAGCCCGAGCACGGGCGCCCGGGCGTGCTCGGCGCCCGCTTCGGTGAGCAGCGCCGCGATCCGCGACACCGGCCAGTCGCCGCGCTTGAGCAGCTGCGCGACGATCTCGTGCACCGCACGGCGCGAATCCATCGACACGAGCGCGCGGGCGGCCGTCAGGCTGAGTTCGGGCCTGTCGGCGTCCAGCAGCGGGCGGATCGCGTCCCAGTCGGCGGTATCGCCGATGTGACCGAGCATCGCCAGGGCGGTGACGCGGCCGGCAGGCCCGGCATGTCGCAGCCAGTCTCGCGCCACCTCATGCATGCCGACCTCGCGCAGTACCGCACGCAGCCTCTCTCGCGCGTCGCCGCGCACGCCTTCCACGTAGTGCTGCCACAGCAGCGCGAAGGCCCATGCGTCGCCCGGCGGGAGCGGGGGCAGCACGGGCACGTCTTCCACGGCGGCCATCAACAGCAGCGGCCGCCAGCGCGCGACGATCTCGCCGCACTGGCGCTCGTGCCGTGCATTGCGCCAGCGCAGGAACACCATGTACAGCAGCATGGCCGCCGTCAGTGCCGCGGCCGCCGAGCCGGCGACCAGCGCCAGCCGCAGCGGCGGGTCAGAAGCCGTGGCGTAGTCCAAGGCGTACTCCCGTACGGCGGTAGATTTCGCCCTGTTGCGTGGATGACAGCTCCCAGCTCAAGCCCCAGCGGGCGTCGAGGCGGTGCAGTCCCAGCAGCCCGACGCCTCGCACGCGGGTCACCGTCGGCCCCGTGACCGGCAGGTTCTCGATCTCGTGCCCCGCGGACACGAGCAGGCCGACACGGCTGACCTGCCCAGAGGCCTGCTCGCCGTAATAGCGGTCCAGCTGGGCCCATTGGGCGTTCGCGTCTGCGCCGACGTCGAGCCGGCTGTGGCTGCCGTTCCACGCCAGTCGCAAGGGACCGGCATACCACTCCAGGCCGATGCCCAGCGCGGTGCTGCCGCGCGTCGGCCCGCTGTCGTCCGGGCCGTAGAGCGTGCGCCGCCATTGCAGCGAGCCGCCCAGCCCGGCCGCAAGACCGTGCTGAACGGCCGCTTGTGCGGCCCAGCGAGGGAGGATTCGGTGCGTCGTGCTGCCGGCCAGGCCGCCGGACACGCTCCAGCCTTGCGGCAACGCCGCCGTGCCGGCTACCGACAGCTCGGTGTCGTCAAGCCCGAAGCGATTGGTGCCCCGCACGCCCAGTTCGAACGCATGCGCCGCGATGCGCCCACTTGCCTGCAGGTAGACGCTGCGCCACGCCTCGCGGCCTCCGGTCAGGTGTTCGTGCGAGGCGCCGGCTTCGACTTCGGTGAGGGGCGAGTGGGCACTGGCGATGCAAGGCCAGGCGATCGCGAGCAGCGCTAGTGCAGTGTTCGACGCTATGCGGTGCTTATGGGGCAGCGGATTTGCCTTCGTGGCAAGGCGCAAACCGTAGCGATACCCAGTGGTATCGCGAGGATTTGCAACGCAGCCACGGAGGCAAAGGTGCGCTCCATAAGTGCCGCATAGCGTCGAACACTGCACTAGGCTGGGGCGCCGCATGGGGTCAGGAGGGCCGGCGCAGCAGGCGTTGGATGCGCGCCAGCAGCTCCTGCGGTTGGAAGGGCTTGAGCACGTAATCGTTGGCCCCGGCGTCCAAAGCACGGACGATGTCGTTTTCCTGCGATTTCGCGCTGAGCATCAGCACCGGAACCCTGGCCCACGCGGCCTGCGCCCGTGCGCGCTCGACGAGCCGGAAGCCATCGTCGTACGGCAGCATCACATCGAACAACGCCAGTGCGGGGGGCGGCTGCGTGTCGATGTGCTCGAGCGCATCGCGCCCATTGGTCACCAGCATCGGCTCGTAACCGGAGCGCTGGAGCATGAAGGTCAGAAGCTGGCCGATGTTCTCGTCATCTTCGACGACGAGGATGCGCGCAGTGGATGCGTCGCGACCTTGCATTGCAACTTCTCCCTGGTTCGGCTGAGGGCGCGTGGCGCCGTTCACCGTTGTTGCGGGCGATGTTGCTGCATGTCGGCGATGGGAGCAAGTGCGGTGCCGCTGGCGAAAAGGGTTGTTGGGCGTGGCGGTTGCGAGGCGAGCCCAGATGCCTCTGCCCCTCACGTGCCGCAGAACGTCCGATACCCGGCAGTGACCTCCGGTGGCGCGGGTGCGGCGTAGGCCTCCAGGCCGGGGCGCTCGTCGAACGGCCGTGAGAGCGCGTCCAGCAGCCGATTAAAGGGCTCGATGTCCGCGTCCACGCTGGCTGCGGCGAGCGCTTCCTCCACGCGGTGGTTGCGGGCGATGTAGATCGGGCTGGTTCGCCGCATCGCGGCCCCGCGCTCCGCGGGCGTCGGCGCTTCGAGTTCGCCGCGGCTGCGCCAGCGAGCCAGCCAGTCCAAAAGCGGCCGCGTGTCCTCGAACAGGGCCTGCAGTCGCAAGCCCTCGCCATCGACCGCGTCGGCCAGGCGGCGCCAGGCGAGCGTGTGGTCGACAGCTTGCGCCTGCAGCAAGGCCAGCCAGTCGCGGGCGAGCGCCAGATCGTCGTCCTCGGCACGAGCCAGGCCCAGCTTCGCGCGGGCACCGGCCAGCCATGCCTGCTCGTACCGCGCCGGAAACTCGTCGATCACCTCGGTGGCGCGTGGCACGGCTCGCTCGGGCTGGTCGGCATCGATCAAGGGCAGCAGGGCTTCCGCGAGGCGGGCCAGGTTCCAGCGCGCGATGAGCGGCTGGTTGGCGTAGGCGTAGCGGCCGTGCGTGTCGATCGAACTGAACACCGCGCCGGGGTCGTAGGCCTCCATGAAGGCGCAGGGCCCGTAATCGATGGTCTCGCCGGAGATCGTCATGTTGTCGGTGTTCATCACGCCGTGGATGAAGCCGACGTGCATCCAGCGGGCGACCAGCTCGGCCTGTCGCTCGGCGACCTTGCGCAGCAGCTCCAGGTAGCGCTCGGGGTGGTCCACCAGTTCGGGGTCGTGCCGGCGGATGGCGTAGTCGGCGAGCTGCCGCAATGCGTCGAGCTGTCCGCGCGCGGCGAAGTACTGGAAGGTGCCGACGCGCAGATGACTGGACGCCACGCGTGTCAACACGGCGCCGGGCAGCGTGTCTTCCCGGAACACCGGCTCGCCCGTCGCGACGGCTGCCAGCGCGCGGGTCGTCGGGATGCCGAGCGCGTGCATCGCCTCGCCGAGGATCGCTTCGCGCAGGACCGGCCCCACGGCGGCCTTGCCGTCGCCGCCGCGTGAAAACGGCGTGCGCCCCGAGCCTTTGAATGCGATGTCGCGCCGCCGGCCTGGGCCGTCGATGATTTCTCCGAGCAGCAGCGCGCGCCCGTCTCCCAGCGAGGGTGCGAAGTGGCCGAACTGGTGTCCGGCATAGGCCTGGGCGATGGGTGTGGCGCCCTCGGGCACTTGGTTGCCGGAGAAGACGGCGGCTGCCCGTTCGCCGTCCAGCGCCTCAATGTCCAGACCTAGCTCTTGGGCCAGCGGGAGGTTGAGGTACAGCATCGATGGCGCTGGAACCTTTGCCGGCTGCCACGGCACGGCCAGGTCGGGCAGTTCCCGCGCGTAGGAGTTGTCGAAGCGGAACTTCGGACGGACAAGCGTTTCGGACATCGTTCGGTGCGGCTGGGGAGGCGAGGGCAGCTACACAAAGCCACCCCGGTGGAATCACCCATCATGCCGGACAGCGAGCTGATGCCCTTGCCGGTCGCGTGAGCCCCTGGTGCACGGTACGCCATTTGCTGCGACGTTGACGCTCGAGGGTGAGATGAACGGCGACCGAGATCCTCCGCTTCAAACCCGGCTGGTGCGTGTGCGCGGGCGCGTGCAGGGCGTCGGCTATCGGTATGCGTGTGTGCAGCAGGCGCGAGCCCTGGGCGTGACGGGGTGGGTACGCAATCGAATGGATGATTCCGTCGAGGCGATGCTGCAAGGCTCGCCGAAGCAACTGGCGCGCATGTGCGATTGGATGCGCGAGGACATGCCGGGAGCCCTGGTCGACGGCATGGATGTCACCGATGTGCCGCCACCTTTTCCCAGGTTCGACAGGTTCGAGCAGCGGCCGACCGTGTGAGGTGCGGCGTGAGCGGGTTGGTCCGCATGTACCCAAGCAGAAATGGCTCGATGGCACCTCCCGGCGGCCATCGAGCCATTGGGTTTCAAGTAGAAACCCGTGAGACACGCTGTCCGGATGGGCGGCACCCATCCGGACGCACACGTGCTCTTGAGTCAACGCAGGGCTGCCCCAAGTTGACTCACCCCTTGGGGGGCGGAAACGTCAAAGACATTTCCTGGTGGTGCTCTCTCAGGCCGGGAACACCTGTGCAAATCGCAGCAGGTCGACCAGCTTCACCTTGCCGGCCTCTTCGGTGTCGATGGCCGGACGCCATTTGCCCTTGGCTGCCAGGCAGTCGTCGTCGGCGAGGCGAACCAGCTGCACCAGCACTTCGCTGATGATCGCGCTCGCCACGGGCCCGAGGTGCGACACATTGCGGGTCTGCCGTGTTTGCGCGGCCTCGGCCAGCATGTAGTACCACAGGGGCGTGCGCTGATCGAAGCCGCCAGCGGTGAGGGCGGCCAGTTGCTCGGCGTTCGCCGCCTGTGCCACCGCGCGGATCTGCTCGGGCGTGATCGGCGTGGTGCCGGCAGGAAGCAGGCCCGAGGCCACGACGCGTTCTGCCACCGCCTGGCCGGTGGGCAGGCGCAGCAGGTAGCCGCGCACCAGGTTGCGCAGGGCCAGGATGTTGACGTCGTCTCCACTGATCACGCCCTGGTGCTGCGGCAGGTCCTGCAGCTTGCCCGCGAGTAGCGTGTCCACGACACGCGCGACGTTTTGCACCTGGCCGTTGTGCGGCAGCCAGCGCCTCCAGTCGACGATCCAGTTCTCGGGCGTGTTGCGCAGACCGAAGTTGTTGCCGCTGAACGCGGTGAACGTGAAGAGCTGCGCCAGGGTCGCGTTCGGGAACACCGAGTTGTAGTTGTACCGGTTGCGAACCATCGAATGCCCGAAGCGATAGGTCGCGACCGAGAACTCCAGCGGCATGAAGGGCCGGTGGCGAGTCGGGCGGTACAGCGTGCCGGGCTTGTCCAGCACGCGGGCGACGACGGCCGGGTCGCACACCGTGGGCAGGAAGTCCTGGACGACGATCGCTTGGTACAGGCGCTGCAGTTCCAGGTCCGCCTTGGCGGGGGTCAGGCCCTTCTCGTGGATCAGGCGGCGATGGGCGCGCAGGAACGCCACGTGCAGCTGTGCCACCACCAGGTTCTCGTCATTGCGCGGGTCGCCGATCTTGGCGCGGCGATCCAGCTCTTCGTTCGTCGCGGAAGGCTCGTTGCGCGGCAGGTCATGCAGCAACTTCAGCGCGTCGGGTTCCGGGGGCAGGTCCGGCCGCGGGATGCCTTGGGCGGTGGAAACCTGATCCAGCGTCAGGGCACCTTTTTCGTCACGCGGGGCGGCGCGGGACAGCACGCTATCGAGATTCAGGCTCGGCACGCGCCGGTTGACCACGAGGATCATCTCGGCCGGCGACAGCGGCGATACCGGGCGCCCGTCCTTGGCGTCGCGGAAGGCGGTTTCCATCTTGGCCGACAGCGAAGGCACCAGCGTTTCGGTCTTGGTGATGTCGTGGTCGATGAACTGGCCGAGGTAGGTGTAGGCCGCGGGGATGGTGCCGTCGCGGTCCGGGGCGCCATCGGCCTCGTTCATGGCAGCGGCGAGGGCCACCAGCTTGTTCGCCGTGTCGGGAGCATCGGGCAGGCGATTCTCGTCACGCTTCGACAAGCCCTCGAACATCGAGTCGAACGGAAAGACGTTCGGCATGGGCCGGCCGCGCAGCGCGGCGATTTCGTCGGGCGTGAGGATCTTGGAGAAATCGACGTGCCCGTTGGCCTTGACCGTGTGCGCGGCGTCGAACGCGACGTCCTGGACGCAGCCGTGAATAGTGTTCTTCATTCAGCGCTCCCTGCGGTAGCGTGGTTTGGGGGAGCCGATTCTGGGATGAGGCACGTGCGCCGTTCATCCCTAGCCTTCCAGGGGTGAACCCCCCACGAACGATGCGTTTGGGGCGTTGACGCGCAGCGCGGCGCGACGTAACGCGCGCGAGGGCCCGTCGGGTTCAGGACGCCATGGCCGCGAGCGCCTTCCAACCGCCGCGAAACAGGGGCCAGCCGTCGCCTACCAGTACTGCCTCGATTTCGGGGTACTTCTCCACGATCCTTTGCACCGAGGCCAGGGCCGCACTGCGCTCGGCGAGCTTGGCGTCGGGCAGCAGATTGAGGGCACCGCCCACGTGGCCGCGCACCAGGTCGCCGGTGATGAGCGTCGTCTTCTCCAGCACGAGCGCCAGCTCGCCGGGTGTCTTGCTCCCGTGCATCTCGATCACGCGCAGGCCGGGAACCGCCTCATCGCCGTCGTCCAGCCAATGGGCGCATGCCAGCGGAAAGCGGTCACGCTCTGCGCGAGGGCCGTACAGCACGGCGCCAAAGTGCGCGGCGAGGTCCGATGCGCCTCGAATGTGGTCCGAGTTGGTGATGACGATGAGCGCCGCGCCGCCGAGGCTTTCCAGGTGGGCCCGGTCATGTTCGCTCATCGGCAGCGGATCGATGAGCACGTTCCCGCCGGGCCTAGCCCATGCCACGCTGTTGAAGTCGATGTCGCGGCTTTCGTCGAAGCACGACCAGGCGTAGAGGTCAGGGCGGTGCAGGCGCTTCATGGCTCCCTTTCAGCGCATTCCGAGCGAGCCCAGGGGAGGTCGATGCCTGGCGCCTTCATCGCTGCTTGCCTGCGATGGCCCGGGCCAGCGTCTCCTTGTTCATCGACGAGCGGCCCCGGATGTCCAGCGCCTTCGCGCGCTCGTAGAGCTCCTGCCGGCTGTGGCCTTTCTCGTCGACGCCGCCGGCGGTGCCGCCCTGGTGTTCACGCGCGGATCGGCCCGATCGCGCGGCCTGCTCGTCCGAGGGGCCCTTTCTTGCCTTGGCTTCCCAGTGATCGCCGACCTTCTCGAAGCCGTGCTTCAACGAGGCCAGGGCGGTACGGCTCGCCCGCTCTCCCGGCCCATACGTCGCCTCGGCGTGCTGCTTGGTCTTGGCGTAGGTGCGCTGGGCCTTCTCGGAAGAACGCTCCAGCGTGCTGGGCATGGTGACGCCCATCTTCCGGTTTGCCATGGTCATGCTCCTTTCGAGGATGGATCGGCGCTCATGCGAAAGCGGCGTGGGCTTGCTGGCCTGCTCGGTCGGATGGCGCGCCACCGAAGCCAGAGCAAGGGCCATGCCGAACGCGGGCATGCCGTTGGCTGGGCATGCCGGTGCAACTCCTTCGCGCCTTATGAAGCAGCCGCTGCCTTTCGACGCCCGTCCGTATCCGCCGATCGAGGACTACGCCCTCATCAGCGATTGCGAGTCCACCGCGCTGGTCGGCCGCCATGGTTCCATCGACTGGTGCTGCATGCCCACCATGGATGCCGACAGCTGCTTCGGCCGACTGCTGGATTGGCGTGCCGGTGGGTATTGCAGCATCGCGCCGGTGGACGAGCTCCATGCGGTTTCCAAGCGCCGCTACGAAGACGGCACCATGGTTCTCGCCACACGGTTCGCCACGGACGCCGGCAGCGTGCTGCTGCACGACTTCTTCGTGGCGCGCGGCCGCCCCGACCGTCCCGACGACACCGATCACCTAGCGCGCCTGGCTCGCTGCGAGCGCGGCGACATGGCGCTGCGGGTCGAGGTGGCGCCGCGCTTCGACTACGGCGCCACGCTGCCCGACCTGCGTGACGTGGGCGGTGGCCTGTACACCGCGTGCGGCAGCAACAAGGGCCTGCTGATCCACTGCAACTGCCCGCTGGAGTTGCGCCGCGGGGAATGCATGCTCTCGGCCGAGGTGCATCTCCACGCGGGCCAGACGCTGCAGCTCTCCATGCGCTTCGTGCCGCCCGAATCGCTGCGCGCGGCCGTGCAGAGCTGGGATCCCGGCTGCGGCGAGCTCGTGCGGCAGCTGGAGCGCACGCTGGAGTGGTGGGCCGCGTGGGAGCGCGGTGCAGGCCGGGCGCCGCATGCCGACCCCCTCACGCGGCGCTCGGCGCTCGTGCTCAAGGCGCTGTGCTTCGAGCGCACCGGGGCCATCTCGGCGGCAGCGACGACTTCGCTGCCGGAGGCGCCGAACGGCGTGCGCAACTGGGACTACCGCTACAGCTGGGTGCGCGACTCGGTGCTTGCGGTGCGCGCGCTGCACGACCTGGGCTTTGCCCGCGAGGCCGAGCGCTTTCGTGCCTTCATCGAGCGCAGCGCGGCGGGCAATGCGCATCAGCTGCAGGTGATGTACGGCCTGGACGGACGCCGCCGCCTCACCGAGCTCACCCTCGACCACCTCGAAGGCTGGCGCGGCGCGCGGCCCGTGCGCATCGGCAACGCCGCGTCGGACCAGACCCAGCTCGACGTCTACGGCAGCCTGCTGGAGCTTGCATGGCTGGCGCACGATGTGCAGCAGCCGCCCGACGAGGCCTACTGGCACTTCCTGGTCGACGCCGTGAACGCCACCTGCCTGCGCTGGCGCGAGCCGGACCATGGCATCTGGGAGGTGCGCGACGCGCCCCGGCACTTCGTGCACTCCAAGGCGATGTGCTGGGTGGCATTGGACCGGGGCATCCGCATGGCGCGCAAACTGGGCCGGCCGGCGCCGCTGGAATCCTGGGAAGAGGCGCGCCGTGAAATGCGCGCCGACATCGACGTACGAGGCTACGACGACACCCTGGGCGTGTACCGGCAGGCGTACGGCGAGACGCACGCCGATGCCTCGTTGCTGCTGCTGCCGCACTTCGGCTACTGCGCCTTCGACGACCCGCGCATGGTGCGCACCACCGAATGGATCCGTCGCGAACTGGACCGCGACGGCCTGCTGCTGCGCTACGACCGTGCCGATGGGCTGCCCGACGCGGAGGGCGCGTTCCTGCCGTGCACCTTCTGGCTGGCCGAGTGCCTGGCCCGCCAACGGCGGCTCGACGAGGCTTGGCGCTGCTACCGCCGCGCCGCGCATTGCGCCAACGAGCTGGGCCTGTTCCCCGAGGAGGTGCTGCGCGACGGAAGCGGCATGCTCGGCAATTTCCCGCAGGTGTTCACCCACGTGTCGCAAGTGACGGCCCGGCTGGCGCTGGAGGCCGGCAGCGCCCGTTGAGCTGCCTGGATTCGGTTCTCGCCCAGGCGCGGCTGGTGTCGCCGTGTTTCGTTCTTACATCGCCGTTTTCTTTTCCACACGTTCAATCGCCCAGCGCAGCGAAGCAGACAAGTAGGCACGTGATGTGCCCGCAACGGACTGCACGGCAGCCGCCTGCTAGGAGAACCCGATGCTCTACAGCGCCAGGCAATTGAATGGATGGAAGCTCGCCGCCCGCGATGGCGGCATCGGCCATGCGCGCGAGGTGTATTTCGACGACGACCGCTGGGTCATCCGCCACGTGGTGGTGGATACGGGCGGCTGGCTGTCGGGCCGCAGGGTCCTGATCTCGCCGCATTCGGTGCAAGGGCTCGATGCAGACCAGGGCGAGCTCAGGCTCGCCCTCACGCAGCGCCAGATCGAGGAGGCGCCGGGCATCGAGGCCGACAGGCCCGTGTCGCGGCAGCAGGAGAGGTCGTACTACGACTACTACGGTTATCCGTACTACTGGGCCGGTCCCGGGCTATGGGGTACGGAGGCCTATCCGATGGCCGCCGATACCCCGCTTTCTAGCGACACGCCGGCGACCGAGGCCGGGGAGCGCGGCGAGAAGGGCGACCCCCACCTGCGCAGCAGCGACGAGGTCCGGGGCTATCGCATCGAGGCGACCGACGGGGAGATCGGCCACATCGACGACTTCCTCTTCGATGAACGCACCTGGCAGATCCGCTTCGTGGTGGCGGACACGCAGAACTGGCTGCCCGGACGACTCGTGCTCTTGTCGCCCGAGTGGATCACCGAGATCGACTGGAACAGGCGCCATGTGAAAGTCAAGGTCACGCGCGAAGCCGTGCGCCTGAGCCCGCCCTACCAACGGCACTCCCGGCTGTCGGAAGACGAACTGGTTCACGTGCAGCGGCACTACGAGGGCTGGCAGTGAAGCGGCGGTGAGAGAGACCCCGCGACGCAACACACCCGACCCGGCGCAATCGCCGGTAATCGCCTGCCGGCGGGTGTAAGTCGGGTAATTGCAGGCAAACGTGCTTGGCGCGCCGAGGCGCGGGCGGTGCAATGGACCGTTCACCCACTGGAGTCGATCATGACCATGCCCATTGCACTTGCGATCGCACGTGATTCCGTCGCAGCGGTCGTACTCGGGGTTGCCGCCGCGGCAGCCGCTCATGCCCAGTCCCAGCCCCAGCCCCAGTCGCCGCAGTCGCCCACGCCCTCCACGCCAGCGCCGGAATCGACCACCGCGCCTGCGGACGGTGCCGCGGTCATCGCCTCCGCGTTCCGGCGCGCCGACGTGGACGGCGATGGCCGGCTGTCCAGCGATGAACTGCGCCAGTTCCCCGCGCTCGCACCGAGATTCGCCGACCTGGACAAGGACCACGACGGCTTCGTGTCGAGCGGCGAGTTCTCCAACGGGGTCGTGCTCAAGAAGGACTGATTGGCTTTGATTGGCCTGCGCTCGACGCGTACTCACAAGGAAACGCCGGTCCCGCCCCAAGTTCCTTGTCCCCCCGCGGGCGGGCTGGGCGCAGCCCAGCCCCGGGGGCGCTCAGAAGATTGATACAGCGAGGTCCGCATCCCGATTCTCAAGGCCGCCAGGCGAACGGGCGGCCAATGCCTCGGAAATCGCCATGCCCAAAGCCCTGCCATGGGCCGGGTCTCATGTCCCTCGCGAATGAATCGCCCCGGGTTTTGAGGAGGCTCCTTCGATTGAGAATGGAGCCAACATGAGGAAGTCCCCGAAGTTTTCCGTCGAAGTGATCGAGCGCGCAATGCGCATGGTGTTCGATGCCAAGGACCAGTACCCGTCGCAGTGAGCGGCGATCGAGTCGATCGCCGGCAAGATCGGCTGCACGGCAGAGACGCTGCGCAAGTAAGTGCGCCAAGGCGAACGCGACAGCGGCGTGCGGCCAGGCGCCACGACGGCCGAGCTCGTTTCGTTCTGTAATCCGCGCGCCGGTGTCTTGATGGGGCAGCCTATGGGCGGGGCTATGCAGTCGGCATGATCGCTGTCGTCATGCCTCACCTTCCAACTGGCACGACTCCAAGCGTAATCCGAGATGGTTCATGCCCTTGCTCGGGGAGATCGCTTCCAGCTGGAACCCACAAACCCTTCTCGGCTGAGTCCAGCAGTTGCAGGACCTGAAGCGGGCGCTGCTGCCAACTTCAGAGCATTGCTTCGCAACGGTGCTGTAGACGCTCAAGTGCGTGGTGTGCTTATCCAGCGCAGCCCCGCGGAGAGGGGGCGTTGCTCGTCTCCTGGCATGGCTTTCGCAAGGCACGTCGCATAACTACCCGGCGAGAGGCGACCATGTCCAGCAACACGGCCTTCATCTACTCCATCGGCGATCTGCGCAAGCGCCGCCAGGCGTCAAGCGATGCGATCGAGCCCGGGGGCGGTTGTGGCACCGCTTGCGATTCGCACCACCGTGACGCAAGGGTGGAGGCGAGCAGCCCAACCGTGGTGCATGCGCCGACGGCCCGGGAAGGTACGCAACGATCCGAACGAGCGCGCGGCGCATCGCGCGAGACGGTGAGGCGCCTGGCGAAGTACCGGTCGGGCCAAGTGGTGGTGGCGGCGGTGGATCTTCGCAACGACGGCAGCGTGCCCGACATGGAAGAGCATGCGTTGCTGGTCGGCGCGGGCGGCCCGGGCGAGATCGTGGTGGTGGGCCGCCACGAAGAGGGCCAGATGCCGCGGTACATCGTCGATTTCGGCGTCGCCGTACTGGGATGCCTTGAGGAGGAAATCCTCTTGGTGCCTCAGGCTCGCCTGACGGGTTCCTGAGGCGGAGCTAACGGGTCACGGCGGCCAGCGGCTGCACGAGCACGAGGTCCGATGTGGGCACCGCCACGCAGGGCAGCACCCAGCCCTCCGCCTTTTCCTCGGCGAGCAGTCCCGGCCACTCGACGACGTAACGCACGCTACCTTCCAGCAGCCGCGCCATGCAGGCGCGGCAGGTGCCGTTGCGGCACGAACTGCGCAGTTCGATTCCACCTGCTCGCGCAGCCTCGAGCAGCGTCATTCCGGACTCGGCACGCACGGTGCAGCCGAGTGGCTCGATGCGCACCGCATGCGTCGTCGGGGCTGAAGGGTCGGGCTCCATGGGGCACGGATTGTCGAGCAGCGCATGCCGGATGGGCATGCCGAGGCAGCTTGCGGCAAGGGGAGACGCCGAAGAGTTGTCGGTCGGCGGCGGCACGGCGATTGCCCAATCAATGGCTCAGTGCAGGATTTGCCGCAGCATCGGAGAGCGTGAATGAGCAACCCGTGGACCAAGAAGAACCCTTGGCTGAGCATGTGGCTCAGCGGTGCCAACGCTGTCGCCGGCGCCGCCCGCGGCCGTGCCACCGCGCACGCCCGCCGTCAGGCCACGACGATGATGAACCAGGGCACCAAGGAGATGCTCGATTTCTGGACAACTGCCTTCACCGGAGCGCCTCCAGCGAAGAAACGCAGGAAGAAGAGGTAGGCGGGCGGGAGGTGAGACCGGTCCGCATGTGTCGGTGACCCGCTCAGGGCAGCGTGATGGTCACATGCGCGGCGGCAGCCGGCAGCTTCACCACTTCACTGTAGGGCGCGAGGTCTTGCGCCGTCTGCTTCTGGAGCACCCAGCGGATGCCCAGGAAGCCCGTGAGTCCGACCAGCGCGAACACCGAGGCGACGACCCACAGCGGAACTTCGCTGCGCAGCGCATGCGCCACCCGATCGGGCGCCGCCCAGTGCGGCGCGAAGCTGCCTGTCCGGCCCTTGTGTCGAGCGATCTCGTCGCCCACGCGGCTGGTGAGATACCCGAGCTTTTCCGAGCCTTCCATCAGGTACTTGCCCTGGAAACCCATCAGCAGGCACATGTGGAAGACTTCCAGCAATTGCACCTTCAAGGCGCCCTGGGCGCGCAACGATTCCAGGTAATCAAAGAAGCGCTCTCCGGCGAGTTGCTCGCCGAAGTATTCGAGCTGCAGGGGTTTGCGTTCCCAATCGGCGCGGATGCGCAGCTGGGACATCAGCACCACCTCGTCCACCAGCGCACAGAACGCGAACTTGGCGTGGTACAGATCGTCGGCCGATGCGCCTTGCCGTTTGCCGTTGCGCTCGAAGTCCTGCAGGAACTTGCGTACGCTGTTGCGATACACCTCGGCGTCAGTGGGCGTGCAGCGATTGCGCAGCAGGAACAGCATGTAGAACCCGTCGTACAGCAAGTCCAGCAGGCTGGCGGCTGGCGACGTGTCCGAAGGTGCCGCGGGCTCTGGGGTGGGCGCGGGGGAGTTGAAGAGCGACGGGATCGGGGTGTCGGCCATGGTCGTCGGTTCACTGGTTCAGTGCGAACAGCTCCAGCTGCATGTCCGCGATGCCTGCCGGGGTGTAAATGCCGATCGTCTGCGCCTGCAGCATCCGCTCGTACAGGGAGCCCCGACCATCGAGCGCGAAGTAGTAGGTGCCCGGTCGCACCGGAATGGCCGCCGGTACCTGCGCGGCATGGGTCAGCTTCACGCCGCCCATTGCGGACAGTACGAACTTCTCCACGTCGTCCGGCGCGCCGATCTTGAAACGCACCGGCACAGCCTCGAGCAACTCCGCGGGCGGCATGGCCGCTTGCACGCCGAGGAAGAAGCTGGTCGACGAGGTGATCTTTTCGGAGTCGAGGCGACCGTGGTGGAACGACGGCTTCACTTCGTCCAGGGCAATCGCGAAGTACCGCGTGGAAATGACTGTTTCGAGCAGCTCGCGAATGATCTGCTCCAGACGAGCGAAGCAGGGGCCAGGCTCCTCGTGACGATACGCCGGCAGGTCAGCGAGCGTGTGGCTCCTGGAAAAGGTCATGAGCGCGCCGGCCAGCTCCAGCATGCGCTCGTACAGGCGCTCCGGATGCAGGGTGGGGTGGTGATGAAGATGCGACATCGCCGCGAAGGCTGCGCTCGCCGTGTGCAAGAGCCAGAACGAGGCGATGTCGCCTGAACGGAACTCGATCACGTGCTTCGATGGCTCGCGATGAAAGCCGTACAGCGCGTCCACCTTGGCCTGCAGGGCATCGAGCAACCGGCGCAGCAGGTGCTGCAAAGCAGGCGACGCCGAGACCGAGGCACTGGGCGGCACGAACCGGGTGTCGGCCTCGAAGCCGCCCGTGGCCGAGCGACGGATGCGGCACACCGGCACGCTGACCAGATGGTCGCGCGGCTCATCGTCGGGCAGCATGCGCACGCACCGGCGCAGGACGGCCACTTCGGACTCTGTCGCGGTGGTGAACCAGTCGGGCGCTGGCAGGTTGTGCTGCACGTAGCGCAGCGAGCTGTCGGGTGTCTGCCCGGCGGTTACGGAATTGATGCCCTGGGGTCGCAGCGCGGCTACGGCGGCATGGAACACGATGTCGGGCGAGCCCGCCGGCAGCGACGCCAGCGAGACCGCCGCGGGCAAGTCGTCCTCGCCTGGAGCCGAGTACATCTCCCCGTCCGGAAAGACGACCTGGAGCTCCAGGAAACGCAAGATGCCGGTGGCAAGCGCGTCGGAGTCGATGTGCATGCGCCGCACGCCCCAGCTGTAGGGGTGAAGCTGGCGCATCGCCTGCGCCAGGCGCCATTCGTGATAGGCGTCCTGGCGCTGGAAATGCTGCGGGCGCAGGAACAGTCCTTCGCCCCACAGGACTTTGGATGACTGGATCAAGGGTGCCTCTTGTTCTTGCCCGCATGGCGCGGGCTGCGCCTGGCGGCGGGCGAGCTTACTGAGAAATGTGCCGGGCGAGTGCCGTTTGTCGCGCCCGGGACACCCCCCTTCTGGGTGTCACGCCTTGGGGCATGCCATGCCGGCGAGATGTCTCGCCTCCGTCGACACGCCGATGGGCTCGCCCTGCGCCACGCTCATCGCGCAGGCGTGCACGCCGATCACAAGGCCTGTGCGTGCCGCTTCGCGGGCATCGAAGATGAACTTCCAGCGCAGCGGGTCGGGCGATCGCAACAGAGCCACGACCGCGATGTGCGTGGCGTCCTCGGGCAAGGTCTCCACCACTTCGTGGCGCTCGCCGGGCGCCAGCACGATCTCGCGGACGTCGATGACGTCGTCCGTCGCGCCTCGGGCGTCGATGGGGGTATCGCGCAGGCTCTCGTAGGTAGCCTGCAGCATGCCCGTGGCGCTTTTCAATCTGTAAATCCGTGCAACAACCGCCAGGGGGCGACCCGAAGCATCCACGTTCATCAGGGCTGCTGCGTGCAGCCGCAAGGTGACTTGCCTGGATCGCGCAATCCTCGCTGCGCGTTCGTGCGCCGCGTTCGGCGCCGGGGGTTGGCTGATGCCCAGGGACTCCATCGCCTTGCCCACCCAGCCGGTGTCGTCGCGCGCCGAGGCGCAGCCCGCAAGGCCGGCGGCGAGGAGGACGTGCAGCGCCCAACGGGCATGACGGAATGAGAACAGACGCATCGGCAGTTCCAGGACATGGAGGCAGGTGTTGCCAGTTCAGTGGCGCAGCCTGCGGACCTCTAGCGCGGCGTATTCAAGCACATGGGCCCATGACAGCGGCCGTTCACGTACGCGACACCGCCAGAACGACGGGCATTGCGTCAAAGTTTGCAAGGTCCCCGATTGGGGGGGGATGGCAGGGGCGGCCGCTTGGCATACATTCGCGCCGCTTGCAGTCGAGGCCGACGTCGGCAAGGGGTGCCACACACCCTGCCGCGGGTTTGAAGAACCAATCGGGGAGGTTTCAGCATTGAGGACAGCAACGGGCGTATCAGTGCTCGATGACCATGCTCGCCATGGCGGCATGTGGACACATGCCAGGTGCTTACTGGTTGCCGCTTGCGTGGCGGTGCTCGGTCTGGTCGGCTGTGGCTCGGCCCCCGAGCAGGTACCCAAGACCCGGACAGCGGCCGAGCTCATGAGCGACGCCCAGGTGGCCGTCGCGGCAGGCGACAAGCAGAAGGCCCGTGAGACGTATCGTGCCGCGACCCAGGCTGATCCCACAGCCAAGGCGCCGTGGCTCAAGCTCGCCGAGAGTTATTTCGAATCGGCCGACTACGGCCATGCAGTGCTCGCGGCGGAAGAGGCACTGCATCGCGATGGAAGCGACAGCACGGCAGCCGGCATCCTCGCGGTGAGCGGCTTGCGCATCTCCACATCAGCGCTGGCCACGCTGCGCGGGCGCAGTGGAATCAGCGAAGGCACGCGGGGCGAAGCGGAAAACCTGGCGCGGACGCTGCGCGAGTTGCTGGGCGAACCGGTGCTCGTTCCCAAGCCTGCGGAGCCTGCATCTGCGCCGACGCGGGCGCGGGCCAAGCCTAATGCCGCTCCTTCCAGCGCGGCAGCGGCCCCGCCGCGGCTTGCGGACCCGTCTGCGGCAAGCGCGCCGAAGCGCGCGCCGCGACCAGCGACCGGGAGCGGCGACAACCCATTCGACAGGTTGAAGTAGCCGCAGTTTTCCAAGAACACCAGGCAACCGAAGGCAATCCATGGCGAAGAAAGACAGCATCCAGAAGCGGCTCGACAAGGTGCGCCCGCCGCGCGTGCAACTCACCTACGACGTCGAGATCGGCGACGCCATCGAGAAGAAGGAGATTCCCTTCGTCGCAGGTGTACTGGGCGATTTCACCGGCAAGCAGGATCCCGACAGGCCGCTCGAGAAGCTGAAGGACCGCAAGTTCGTCAGCATCGACCTGGACAACTTCGATGAAGTGATGAAGGGTATGGAGCCCAAGGCGTCATACCGGGTCAAGAACAAGCTGAGCCCCGAGGGCGGCGAGTTCGCGGTGAACCTGTCGTTCGAGAAGATGGACGACTTCCGCCCCGAGTCTGTGGTGCAGCAGGTGGAGCCGCTGCGCAAGCTGATCGAGGCGCGCGCCAAGCTGGCCGACCTACGCAACAAGCTGGCAGGCAACGACAAGCTCGAAGACCTGCTGGCCGAGGTGCTCAGCAACACCGAGAAGCTTTCCAAGCTCGGGCAGGAAGCCAAGACTGAGGAGTAACACGATGCGGCAACAAGCACCTCAGGAGGCGGGCGCAGCGGCTGCCATCGCCGAAGACAGCCTGCTCGACCAGATCGTCGCCCAGAGCCGGGTGGCGCGCTCCGACAGCGAGCGCGAGCACGCGAAAGACATTATCTCCGAGCTCGTGCGCGAGGTCATGCAAGGCACGGTTGTCGTGTCCGACAACCTCAGCGTCACGCTCGATGCCCGCGTGGCCGAACTGGACCGGCTCATCTCCGAGCAGTTGAGCGAGGTCATGCACCACGCCGACTTCCAGCGCCTGGAATCTTCGTGGACGGGGCTGCACTACCTATGCCGGCACACCTCCACCGGCTCGATGATGAAGATCAAGGTCTTCAACGCGACCAAGAAGGAACTGATCCGCGACTTCAAGACCGCCATCGACTTCGATCAGAGCGCCCTGTTCAAGAAGGTCTACGAAGAGGAGTTCGGCACTTTCGGAGGAGCGCCTTTCGGCACCCTCATCGGCGACTTCGAGATGTCTCGCCAGCCGGAAGACATGTACTTCGTCGAGCAGATGTCGCACGTGGCGGCAGCGGCGCATGCGCCATTCATCTCTGCCGCATCTCCCGAGATGTTCGGGATGGATTCCTACACCGACCTGGGCAAGCCGCGCGACCTCTCCAAGGTGTTCGACTCGGTCGAGTACGCCAAGTGGAACTCGTTTCGCGAGTCCGATGACGCCCGCTACGTCGGGCTCACGGTACCGCGCTTCCTGGGCCGTCTGCCCTACAACCCGAAGGACGGCACCACCGTCGAAGGGTTCAACTTCGTCGAGGAGGTCGACGGAACGGATCACTCGAAGTACCTGTGGGTCAATGCCGCCTATGCGTTCGGCGCCCGCTTGACGTCGGCCTTCGAGAACTACGGCTGGTGTGCCGCGATCCGCGGTGTCGAAGGGGGTGGTCTGGTCGAGGACCTGCCCACGCACACCTTCAAGACCGACCAGGGTGAGGTCGCTTTGAAGTGTCCCACCGAGATCGCGATCACCGACCGCCGCGAGAAGGAACTGAGCGACCTCGGTTTCATGCCACTGGTGCATTGCAAGAACAGCGACTACGCGGCCTTCTTCGGCGCACAGTCGGCGCAGAAGGCGCGCAAGTACGACTCCGACGCGGCCAACGCCAACGCCGCGCTGGCGGCCCAGTTGCAATACATCTACTCGGTGTGCCGCATCGCGCATTACCTCAAGTCGATGATGCGCGACAAGATCGGCAGCTTCGCTTCGACCGCGTCAGTGCAGGAGTTCCTGAACCGCTGGATCCGCCAGTACGTCGTGGAAGACGACAACGCCACACAGGAAACCAAGGCCGCCTATCCGCTGCGCGCGGCCAGTGTGGAAGTGTCTGAAGTGCCGGGGCGGCCCGGGGTGTATCGCGCGGTCTCGTTCATTCGCCCGCACTTCCAACTCGACGAGCTTTCCGTCTCCCTTCGTCTCGTCGCCGAGTTGCCGCAGTCCCAGAAGGGGTAATCAAATAGCAATCCAGTCTCAGGAGGAACCAAGAGTTGAAGGACATCTACGTCAAGTTCGAAGGCGGCACCGAGCTTCAAGGTGACAGCACCGATACCAAGCACGCCAACGAGATTGAAATCTCCAGCTTCACTCACAAGATCACTCAGCCCAAGTCGGCCTCGGCCTCCACCGCCGGCGGTCACACCGCCGAGCGCACCGAGCATGGCGAAATGCTTTTCACCAAGGAAGTGGACAAGGCCAGTTCGAAGCTGCTGCGCGCCTGCTCGGCCGGCACGGTGTATCCCAAGGTCATCGTGACCTTCTACCGCGCTTATGGCGGCAAGGGCTCCACGGCGACCTCGCAACAACGGGTCGACTATTTCAAGATCACGCTGGAAGACGTGGTGATCTCCTCGGTGCAGATGGTCATCGGCGAGGGCAACCTGCCGGCCGAAACCTTCGGCCTCAAGTACGGCAAGGTGGTCTGGGAGTACAAGCAGCACAAGATGGACGGCTCTTCGGCGTCCACCGGGCCGGCTGGCTGGGACCTGCGCAAGAACATCGCGAGCTGATCAGTACGCGTTCGGAGGAAGCGGCCCGGGTGCCGCTTCTTTTTTTGTGGACCTGTATTCCCCCTCCTTGCTCGACAAGCTGCTCGACGACCCGTCGGGAGGCCGAGACGCGGGCTCCCGACATACCGTGGACCAGATGAAGGACTCGGTGGCTCGCGACATCGAGATGTTGCTCAACGCGCACCCGGCTTACGACCCGCAGGAGCTGGCACACGCGCCGCTCTGCGCGCAGTCCCTGCTGACCCTGGGCCTGGTCGACATCTCTTCCATGAGCTTGGCGAGCGACCACGATCGCAGGCGGATCAACGAGGCGATCCGCAGAACGCTGACCACCCACGAACGGCGTCTGTCGGATGTGGAGGTCAAGGTCCGTGGAGGTGCCGGACCGCGCGCGAGTCTCACGTTCCTGATCCGTGCGAATCTCGTGCTGCATCCCAACGCCGAGCCGGTGCTGTTCGATGCCGTGCTGCAGCCGGGGTCCAAGCGCTATCAGGTCTCCAAGGCGGACCAGCGCGCGGCGCTGGATGCGGAGTAGCCCGTTGAAGGAATTGCTGCCCCATTTCGAGCGCGAGCTGGCCTATTTGCGTACGCATGCCGGCGAGTTCGCGCGCCAGTACCCGCGCATTGCGGGGCGGCTGGCGCTCAGTGGCGATGTGTCTGAAGACCCGCATGTCGAGCGGCTCATCCAGTCCTTCGCATTGCTGTCATCGCGCATCCACAAGCGCCTGGACGACGACTTTCCGCTGTTCACCGAGTCGCTGCTGCAGGTGCTGTATCCGCACTACCTGCGGCCTTTCCCTTCGTGCTCCATCGCCCGCTTCGATGTCGGCAGTGGGGGCGTGCAGATGAGCCGGGGCGCGCAGGTGCCGCGCGGCACCTTGTTGCACACGCGCCCTGTGCGTGCGGTCGTATGCAAGTTTCGCACGGCGTATGACGTTGACCTGGTGCCCGTCCGCGTCTCGGCTGCCGCATTCCGGCGGGCGCTGGCTGCGCCGGCCGGCTCACCCGTGCCTCGCGGCGCCACCACGGCCCTGTCCATCAGCCTGGAACTGTCTTCGGACCAGGCCACCTGGTCCACGCTGGGCGTGGATCGCCTGCGCGTCTACCTCGATGGCGAGCCTTCGCAGGTGAGTGCGCTGCGGGAAGCGCTGTGCGGACGAGTGGCGGGCTGCCTGGTGCAGAACTCGCCGCACGGGGCGTGGGTGTCCGGTGGAGATGCGCTTCCGCGCGAAGTCGGTTTCGCCGATGACGAGGCGCTCATCGAATGCGACTCCCGCACGCATCCGGCCTATCGCCTGTTCACCGAATACTTCGCCTTTCCCCAGAAGTTCGATTTCGTCGACCTGCCGCTGCCTCGTGTCGTTCGCGAGGGAAGCGCACGCGCCGTGACGCTGCACTATGCGATGTCGGGCGTCCGGGCTGATTCGGCCGATGGGCATTTGCTGGAGACGATTTCCGCGCAGCACCTGCTCCTCGGATGCACCCCGGTAGTCAATCTCTTTCGCCTGAGGGCCGACCCGATCCGGGTCACGCACGAGCGCGAGAGCTATCCGGTGCTGCCCGACAGCCGTCGGGCCTACGGCTACGAGGTCCACTCCATCGAGACGGTCTACCGCGTGCGCCAGACGCCGCAAGGCGAAAGCATCGACGAGTTTCGGCCGTTCTACTCGCTTCAGCACGAGCAATTGCTTGCCGAGGGCGAATCCCGGGGACGGTACTGGTACTCGCATCGCGATGAGACGCTGGCCGAGCAGAGCCCCGGATTCGAGACCGAGCTGTCCATCGTCGACGTGGAGTTCCAGCCGGCATCGCCTCAGACCGACACCCTTTCCGTGGAGGTGCTGGCCACGAACCGCGAGTTGCCAAGTTTGCTGACCAGCGGCGATGCGGGTGCCGATCTCTTTGCCGAAGACGCAGGCCTGTCGCGCGAGATTCGCCTGCTTCGCAAGCCCACGCCCCCTTATCGCTTCGACGTGGCGCAGGGCGCGTTGTGGCGGCTGGTGTCGCATCTGTCGCTCAATCACCTGTCCCTGTCGGCGGGTGGCATCGAGGCGCTGAAGGAACTCTTGCGTCTGTACGACTTGCCGCGCAGCCCCGCCACGCGTCGGCAGATTGATGGCTTGATCGGCATCGAGTTCCGCGCCTCGTCGGCGTGCCTGCCGGGGCAGCCTTACGCGGTGTTCGTTCGCGGCTCCGAGATCCGCCTGACCGTCGACGAGCAGAGCTTCGTCGGTGCGGGCCTGCGCCTGTTCGCCCAGGTGCTGGACCACTTCTTCGGGCTGTACGTGCATGTCAACAGCTACACGCAGCTGAAGGTTCTGTCCGCACGCAACCAGGAAGAGCTGATCGCATGTCCACGCCGCAGCGGCCGCAGCCCCTTGGTGTGATCGACCGGCTCCTCGAGGAACCCCAGCGTTTCGGGTTCTTCCAGGCCGTGCGGCTGCTCGAACGATGGTTCATGCAGCAGGAGGGCGTGCAAGCGGGGGAGGTGCTGTCGCGCCACCTGCGATTCCGCAACTCGCTGTCGCTGTCCTTCCCGGCCAGTGAAATCGCCCAGCTGAAGGCGGTTGCGCAACCAGCGGCCGACGAATCCGCAGAGCGCTCGCAGCACGTCGAAATCACGCCGAGCTTCATGGGGCTGCTGGGTATTGCCGGCACGCTGCCCGCGTTCTACACG
>CBINBY010000016.1:0-59370 GCA_966248995.1 uncultured Burkholderiales bacterium
CGGATGTCCCAGTAGAAGTCCTTCATCGACTGCACGACGCCGGTGCTCGTCATCTTGTCGAAGAAGCGGCCGAACTCGTCCCAGCCCAGCGCAAAGGGCGCACGTCCTGACAGCGGGAACGCGAAGACCGAGTTCAGCCGTGCCGAGTCGAAACCGGTGTCCACGCCCTGCACGTAGGGCGACGAGGCCGACAGCGCGATGAAATGCGGCACGTAGCGCGACAGCGCGTGCAGCAGCCACAGCGCCCGGTCGCCGTCTTCGCAGCCGATGTGCACGTGCTGCCCGAATACTGTGAACTGCTTGGCGAGGTAGCCATAGAGCTCGCTGATGTAGTGGAAGCGCTCGGTCGGGTAGATCTGCTGCGCGCTCCAGTGCTGGAAGGGGTGCGTGCCGCCACCCCCGATCGCAATGTTGAGCTTGCGCGCGCCGGCGGCGAGCTGGCGGCGCAGGTCCTGCAGCTCGGCCAGCAGCGGCCCGTGTTCGCGCTGGATCGAGCTGCCGATCTCGATCATGCTGCGCGTGATCTCAGGCTTCACGTCCCACGCGCCGCTGTGTCCCTTCAGCACGCGCAGCAGATCCTCGGCCTGCGGCGCGAGGTCGAAATCATGCGTGCTGACGAGCTGCAGTTCCAGCTCGACGCCCAGCGTGAGCGGGGGCGAGGAGGTGAAGTCCGCCAGGCTCATGCCGATTCCGCCTCGCGGGCCACCAGCTGCAGCGCCAAGCGTGTCCACACGGGCCCCGTCAGCTGCATCAGGCTGGTGGCCAGCAGCAGCGCCTGCAGGACCCCGTGGTCCATGCCCGGCAGTTGCGAGTCCCAGGCGAAGGTGTCGGCGGCCAAGAGGATGGCGAGGCTGCTCATGGGTTGCAGTGCCACCGTCAGTGCGCCGGCCTGGCGCCAGCCCAGGCCGCTGGGCCGCGCCAGCAGTGCCACTGCGAGGCCCTTGCCTATGGCGCGCGCACCCACGATGGCCAGCACGAGCGGCAGCAGCGACACGAAGCCGTCCAGCGTCAGCAGCAGGCCCAGGCACAGGAACAGCACCACCGCCAGCGCGGCACCGGCCGAGCCCAGCTGCGGCTCGACGGTCAGTGCATGGCGCATGCGCGAGCGTGCCACCACTCCCGCCACCAGCAGCGCGAGCAGGGGCGATAGCGTCCACTGCGCGGCCAGCATGCTGGCGATGATTACCAGCCCGATCTGCAAGACGGGCATGCCGCTCGTGCCCCTGAGCCTGCGGCTCAGCAGCTCCAGCAACAGTCCGCACACGGAGCCCAGCAGCACCGAGCCCGACACCACGTACAGGGCACCCACCGCGGTGGCCAGTACGTCACGCTCGACAGACGCCGCGACCACATGCCACACCTTGAGCAGTAACATCGCCATCACGCTGTTGACGGCCGTCATGAGGAGCAGCCGCTCCGTGACCTGCCCACGGGGGCGTGTCTCGTGCAGCACCGCCAGCGTGATCACGGGCGAGGTCGACATCGCCACCGTGCCGGCCAGCGTGGCCGAGAGGCTGGGTACCCCCAGCGCCACCAGCGCGGCGGCCACCGCCAGGCCCGCCACCACGCCCTCGAGCAGCGAGGTCAGCGCCAGGGCCGGGTTGTCGAGCAGCCAGCGCGGGCGGATGCGCGCGCCCAGCTCGAACACCAGCACCCCGATCGCGAGGTCGATGAGCGGCTTCCAGGTGTCCAGCTCCTTGCGGTCAAGCAGGGCGAGCAGCAGGGGGCTGGCCAGCGCACCCACCAGCATGTAGCCGCAAGAGCGCGGCAGTCTCGCGTGGCGATGCAGCCAGTCGGCCAGCACCACCGCGAGCACGAGCAGCAGGGCCAGCCCGAGCACCGGGTCGGCGCCGCGCAGGCCTTCGAGCGTCCACAAGGGGGCGCCAGTCGCAGGGTCGAACGGATTCAATCGTTGAGTCGGCTTAGGGTCGAAGCCGGCGAGTTTAGCGAGCACCATAATCGTGCCCCTGCACCCGCTCCGGGTCCGGCCCTTGAATCCGTGCGAACTGCCGTCATCTGGCGCCCGCGGGGCACGATGCCCCGGCCGACTTCCCCCTGACTACCTATGGACAAGCAAACACTCTCCTTCCAGGCCGAGGTCAAGCAGATCCTCCATCTCGTCACGCACTCGCTGTACTCCAATAAGGAGATCTTCCTGCGCGAGTTGATCTCCAACGCCTCCGACGCCTGCGACAAGCTGCGCTTCGAAGCGCTCAACCACCCCGGACTGCTCGAGGACCAGCCCAACCTCGACGTGCGGGTGGCCTTCGACGCAGACGCGAAGACCATCACCATCACCGACAACGGCATCGGCCTGTCGGTGGAAGAGGCGGTGTCCAACCTCGGGACCATCGCCAAGAGCGGCACCCGCGAGTTCATGGCGGCGCTGGAGGGCGACCAGAAGAAGGACGCCCAGCTCATCGGCCAGTTCGGCGTGGGCTTCTACAGCGGCTTCATCGTGGCCGACCGCATCACGGTGGAATCGCGCCGCGCGGGCCTCAAGCCTGAGGAAGGCGTGCGCTGGAGTTCCGAAGGCACCGGTGAGTTCGAGGTCGAGGCCATCACCCGGCCACAGCGCGGCACCTCGGTGATCCTGCACCTGCGCGAGGGCGAGGACGAATTCCTGAGCGCCTGGAAGCTCAAGTCCGTCATCAGCAAGTACTCCGACCACATCTCGCTGCCCATCCTCATGCAAAAGGAGGTGTGGGACGCCGAGGCCCAAAAGCAGGTCAGGAAGGACGAGTGGGAAACCATCAACAAGGCCGCCGCGCTGTGGAGTCGCAGCAAGAACGAGATCACCAAGGAGCAGTACGAGGAGTTCTACAAGCAGATCAGCTATGACGGTCAGGCGCCGCTGGCTTACACCCACAACCGCGTGGAAGGCCGCAGCGAGTACACCCAGCTGCTGTACATCCCCGCCAAGGCGCCGTACGACCTCGGGAACCGCGACAAGCGCGGCGGTGTGAAGCTTTACGTCAAGCGCGTGTTCATCATGGACGACGCCGAGGCTCTCATGCCGGTGTATCTGCGCTTCGTGAAGGGCGTCATCGACAGCAACGACCTGCCGTTGAACGTCTCCCGCGAACTCCTGCAGGAAAGCCGGGACGTCAAGGCCATACGCGAGGGCTCGACCAAGCGTGTACTGTCCATGCTCGAATCGCTGGCTGACAGCGAGGACGAGGCCGAGCGTGCCAAGTACGCCGCCTTCTGGAACGACTTCGGTGCCGTCATGAAGGAGGGTATCGGTGAAGACTTTGCCAACCAGGAGCGCCTCGCCAAGCTGTTGCGCTTTGCCTCCACCCATGCCGACGAGGGCGTCAGCCTCGCCGACTACGTCAAGCGCATGAAGGAAGGTCAGGAGGCGATCTACTACATTACCGCCGACAGTCAGGTCGCGGCCAAGAGCAGCCCGCAGCTCGAAATCTTCCGCAAGAAGGGCATCGAGGTGCTGCTGCTGGTGGATCGCGTCGACGAGTGGATGCTGAGCCACCTCTATGAGTTCGAAGGCAAGTCGCTGCAGAGCGTGGCCAAGGGCTCGGTCGACCTCGGCAAGCTGCAGGACGAAGCCGAGAAGAAGCACGCCGAGGAAGTGGCCGAGGCATTCAAGCCCGTGCTCGAGCGGCTGAAGGAGGCGCTCAAGGAGCGCGCCAAGGACGTGCGCGCCACCACCCGGCTGGTCGATTCGCCCGCCTGCCTGGTGGCGGAGGCCGGCGACATGAGCGGTCACCTCGCGCGCCTGCTCAAGCAGTCCGGTCAGCAAACCCGTTCGGGCAAGCCCGTGCTCGAAGTGAATCCTGAGCATGCGCTCGTGAAGCGTCTCGATGGCAGCGAGCGCTTCGACGATCTCGCCCACATCCTGTTCGACCAAGCCCTTTTGGCCGAGGGCGGGCAGCTGGAAGACCCCGCCGCGTACGTGCGGCGCGTCAACACTTTCCTGCTCGCTTGATCTCCTGAGCGCCCCCAGGGCTGCCGTTTTGTGTCAGGCTCCTCAGGGGATCAAGGAAACTTGGGAGCGGTCTGACGCTTGTGGAGAGCCGGGGGCTTGCTCGCCCCCGCGCTCATTCCGCTGCCCCCGCCCGCTCGCGCAGCAACTGCACCTGCTCCTGCCAGTAGGCCGGCGTGCCAAACCACGGAAAGGCAGCAGGAAAGGCCGGATCCTCCCAGCGGCGCGCAATCCAGGCGCTGTGGTGAATCATGCGCAGCGTGCGTAGCGGCTCAACCAGCGCGAGCTGACGATCATCGAAGGGGCAGAAGGCCTCGTAGCCCGAGATTAACGCTCGTGCCTGGGCACGGCTTTCCTCCCGATCGCCAGAAAGCAGCATCCACAGATCCTGCACGGCAGGCGCGTTCGCAGCATCGTCGAGGTCCACAAAATGCGGGCCCGTGTCGGTCCACAGCACGTTGCCTATGTGGCAGTCGCCGTGCGCTCGCAGCAGCGGGAGCTCGCCCATCGCCTCGAATGCCGCCTGTGCGAGGTCCAGTGCGCGATCTGCAGCGTCTCGCCACGCGGACAGCAGTTCGGGTGGCAGGTCTGCGTGTGTACAGATCCAGTCTCGCGCTGCGCGGCCGATCGAATCGACAGCGAGTGTGGGGCGATGGTGAAACAGGCCTCGCGATCCCACCAAGTGCATGCGGCCGACGAATCGGCCGATCCACTCGAGGTTCGCCAGATCCTCAAGAGGTGGCGCCCTGCCAGCGCGGCGCGGGGCTACCGCAAAACGGTGGACCTGGCCTGTGTTCGCCTCAATGCAAGCCAGCGTGGGCGGATCGCCGCGCAGCCGTAAGGCAGGTGCGAGCGGTGAGTCGTCGTCTCGCTCCAGCACAAGAGGTGGCACGACTGGTATCTCGTCCGTTGCCAGTTCCGCTGCGTATCGATGCTCCTCGATGATCTGCTCGTCGCTCCACCGCCCCGGGCGGTAGAACTTGGCTACCACCACGCGCCCGTCCCCCAGGAACACCAGGAACACGCGGTTCTCATACGAATTGAGCTGCAGCATGCGGCCATCACCACGCAGCCCCACCGCGTCCAGTGCATCCAGCACGACGTCAGGTGTGAGGCCGGCATAAGGCGTGGCGGCGGGTGGGAACGTGGAGCGGGGCGCAGACATCCGCGCATCGTACGCGGCTGCAACGAGCCCCGCGCCGCCCTCGGGGCACGCCGTCTGGGCTCGACGACTGGAGGGGATCAGTACCGGGTCGGACTGGGGTCGGGCGTCAGAGCCATGCCCAAGCCACCCGCGTTCGGTCTCGAAGCCGTGAAGCCTGGGGCGCTGGCATCACGACCGCTCGGTGTGCCAGTGAGGTTCACGAAGTCGGAGCTAGCGGGATCCAGCCGGCTGTCGAGTGCGAAGAACGAGTCCTGGAAGAGGGTGGAGTCCTGCCACAAGGCCTCGCGCTGAGCCCGTCGCGTAGCGACCGTGTTGGCCAGGGTATCTCGTGCCTCGTTGAGCGCGGGAGCAGGCATTGCCTGCGGCGCGCGGGCGCTGCTTGCGTGCTGTGGTACCAGCAGTTGCAGCTCTGCAGGCGTGGGCAGGCGGTCGGCAGAGCAGCGCAATTGCCGGATGCGGCAAGCCGCCAGGACCGACTGCTTGATCTTGAGTCCGCGCTTGCTGTCGCTACGGTCGGATTCCAGCTCCAAGGCTGCAAGCACGCGACCGTTGGCGCTGCATACCGCGAAGCTGATGTGCAAGGAGCCCAACAGTGAGTACCAGTAGCGTACGTCGCCGGGATTGACAGGCTGGCAGAGCCGAACGAGCGGCAGCTTGGCGAGGATCACGTGGTGCGGCAAGGCCTCGCGCAGCAAGCGATACACCCGACGCTCTTCGCTCGTGAACACCGGCCGGGCAGACAGCGGCCACTCGGCCGGAAGTGGTCCGTACGCACCGCCGCGGCGAAAACGCAGTGCCCACATGCCTAGCGCTCCTAGTGCCAAAAAAGGTACCGCGATGGCGGCAGTCCACGTAAGGGTTTGCATCATCAGTCTGTCAGAGAGCTCGCTGCTGCTACTTCAGTTCGTGCGCCGAGTGCAACAGTGAATTCTGCGATGGTACGCACCGTGAACTTGCTCGGCATCCCCGACATGCGCGTGCGAGACCATCAGCGGTCCATCCTGTGACATGTTGCTCTGTATGCGGACAGGGGCGAGTGTTCTGAGTTGAAGTTCCTGGCACTGCTTTGGCTCGCAAAGGGGATGAGCGCAAGACTTGCGGCAATCGCCCGCTCGGCGCTGCGCTGCTGTCAGCGCGATCCACACGAGTGTGGTCCAGCAACGGGCTGCTAGAATGCACGGCTTTTCCGATTCCTGCCCTCGGAAATTCGTCTGGTGGCGTCTGCCAGACAGGTCGCTTGCATTGGATCGCCTAAGAGGCCGCAGTCACAAGCGGCACCGACCGCGACGCGATGCTCGACCATCGGGCACCATCGCGCTCCGCGGCGGTGGCACAAGGGCAGGCACATCAGCACTCAACTCATTCCATGAAGACCTTCAGCGCCAAGCCGGCCGAGGTGACGCATGAGTGGTTTGTGATTGACGCGACCGATAAGGTTCTCGGACGGGTGGCCAGTGAAGTCGCCCTCCGCCTGCGCGGCAAGCACAAGCCTATCTACACGCCTCACGTCGACACCGGTGATTTCATCGTCGTGGTCAATGCCGACAAGCTCCGCGTCACCGGCAACAAGGCCAACGACAAGGTGTACTACCGCCACACCGGGTACCCGGGTGGCATCTACGCCACGAAGTTCAAGGACATGCAGGCCAAGCATCCCGGGCGTGCTCTGGAAAAGGCCGTCAAGGGCATGTTGCCCAAAGGTCCTCTTGGCTATGCGATGGCCAAGAAGCTGAAGGTGTACGCCGGTGCGACGCATCCGCACACCGCCCAGCAACCGAAGGTGCTGGAAATCTAAGGAGCGGTGATGATTGGAAATTGGAACTACGGCACCGGCCGCCGCAAATCTTCGGTGGCCCGCGTGTTCATTAAGAAGGGCACGGGGCAGATCGTCGTCAATGGCAAGCCGGTGGAGCAGTACTTCGGCCGCCAGACGTCCATCATGATCGTCAGGCAGCCGCTCATGCTCACCGCCAACGAAGCGGCCTTCGACGTGAAGGTCAATGTGCATGGTGGCGGCGAGTCGGGCCAAGCGGGGGCGGTTCGCCATGGCATCACCCGGGCACTGATCGATTACGACGCGGGGCTCAAGCCTGAACTGAGCCGCGCCGGCTTCGTGACCCGCGATGCCCGCGAAGTGGAGCGCAAGAAGGTCGGTCTGCACGGCGCGCGTCGTCGCAAGCAGTTCAGCAAGCGCTGATCGAATCCCGCGCACGGATCATGCATGAGGCCGCACACGATGCGGCCTTTTTCATTCCTTGCTCACGTTCAGTCACTGCTGTCATGCGCTGGAAACTCTTTCGACGAAGACTGTCCATCAGCGCGCCGCGGGTGATCGTCCGCAATGACCTGCCATGGCCGCTGCGGTGGGCAGTGGCTGCGCTGGCTTTGGGCTTCTCGGGAGCGATCGGGCTGTGGGCTTTCGAGTTCGGCAAAGATATTGCCGGGTTGGACAGGCATGTCACGGCGGATGTCGCCCGGCTGCAGGAGGAGGTGGCGCGGCTGCGTGCGGAGCAGGAGCGCGGCACCTCCATCGTCAACAGCGCAGACACCCTGCTCAAGGCTGAGCGTGCAGCCCAGGAGCGACTCGTACAACAGATCAAGCAGATCGAAGCGGAGAACCTCGCCCTAAAGGCCGATCTGGGATTTTTCGAGCGACTGCTGCCTGCCGGTGGCGGCCTGGCCATCCGCGCTTTGCACGCTCAGGTTTCGGTGCCGGGTCAGCTTCGTTTTCAGCTCCTGGTGATGCAGCCGGGCAGGGCTCCGCGCGAGTTCCAGGGCCGGTACGAAATCACGCTGATTGGCACGCTGCACGATAAAGCGTGGAGCTATACGCCCCCGGAGGGCAGCCGGCCCTTGCAGATGAAGCAATATCTGCGTGTCGAAGGCACGATCGACCATCCCCGGGATGCGGTGGTCAAGTCTGTTCAGGTGAGAGTGTTTGATGCTGGTGGAGGCATGAAAGCCACGCAGTCCACCAAGGTGTGAGTGAACCTGCGCCCCGGGAGCCCGGGCGCAAAGCCATGTTGGAGCACCAGATGTTCAACCGGAAGAAGCCGCCGCCCATTCGTACGCTCATTGGCGAGGGCGCCGTGATCCACGGCGAGTTGCGTTTCACCGAGGGGCTGCGCATAGACGGCGAGGTTCAGGGTGACGTGGTTGCGTCGGAAGAGGGGCGCAGCATCCTCGTCATCAGCGAAAAAGCCCGCGTCGTGGGCAGGGTCAGGGCCGCGCACGTCATCGTAAACGGAACCGTGCACGGGCCCATTGAGTCGCAAGAACTCCTTGAGCTGCAACCCAGGGCCCACATTGTGGGAGATGTGCACTACGAGGTGCTTGAGATGCATCAGGGTGCCACTATCGAGGGAGAGTTGCACCCGATGAACGCGGAAGAGAAACCCGCTCTGAAACTGGCTGCAGCCAACGACGGATAATTGCGGTCGCCGCAGCAAGGAGCCTTCATGAGTGCCGTCGCCGAAAATGTCAACATCGCCCCGCAGGCTGCCGATGAGCCGCCTCCTCCGCTTGTGTTCACCGACAGCGCGGCCGCCAAGGTCAAGGAACTGGTCGACGAGGAGGGCAACCCCGATCTGAAGCTGCGCGTCTTCGTGCAGGGTGGCGGCTGCTCAGGTTTCCAGTACGGTTTCACGTTCGACGAGATCATCAACGAGGACGACACGCAGATGACCAAGAACGGGGTCACCCTGCTGATCGACGCGATGAGCTTGCAGTATCTGGTGGGTGCTGAGATCGACTACAAGGACGATCTACAGGGGGCGCAGTTCGTCATCAAGAATCCGAACGCCACGACCACGTGTGGGTGCGGCTCCAGCTTCTCGGTCTGAGCACTGTTTCCCCATGTTGAAGAGCAAGAAAGTCGCCGTCGTGCGGCTTTCTTGAGCTCTTGCTGTCACCCTGCCGGATACAGCGCGCCCAGGATACGGGGACCGCGGGCGCCGGTCACGGCGACGAGATTGCCCGGTCGGCGCTCCATGAACGCCTGGGCTAGCCATGCGAAGGCGGCCGGCTCGACATGGTTCACGCTTAATCCAGCGGATTCAGTGGACGTGACCGTGCACATTGGCAGGTGCTGCGCGAGGCGGCTCATGAGGTGAGCGTTGAGCGCTCCGCCGCCGCACGCCAGAAGCTCACGGGCGCCGGGCGCGTGGCGCTGCACGGCGTCAGCACAGGCCCACACCGTAAGTTCTGCCAGCGTCGCCTGCACGTCCTCGGCCGGGAGATTCATGCGGCTGGCATGCAGTCGCTCTCCCAGCCAGGTGGGGTTGAAAAGGTCACGGCCCGTGCTTTTCGGCGGAGCCAGGTCGAAGTACACCTCGGACTGCAATCGCTTCAACAACGCGGCTGAGACGCGGCCAGTGGCTGCCCAAATGCCGCCCTCATCGAAAGAGCGGCCGGTGTGCACGCGGCACCAGTGGTCCATCAACGCATTGCCCGGCCCGCAGTCGAAGCCCAGTGTGGCGCCCTCAGGTGCGAGGCAAGTGAGGTTGGCGATGCCTCCGATGTTAAGCACGGCCACCATGCAATCCGGCCGGCCGAACACGGCGCGATGGAAGGCTGGCACGAGCGGTGCTCCTTGGCCCCCTGCGGCCACGTCGCGGGTTCGGAAGTCGGCAATGACGTCGATACCGGTCAGTTCGGCCAGCAGCGCCGCATTGCCCAGTTGCAGCGTGTAGCCGACATCGTCGAACTCACGAGGTCGATGGCGTACTGTCTGCCCGTGTGCACCGATGGCGCGCACCTCTTCTGGCCCGATGCCGCCTTGGTTTAGCAGGTCCGATACCACCCGCCAATACACCCTTGCCAGGGCATTGCCGACCAGTGCTGCACGATGCAACTCGTCGGTGCCGGTGGTGTTGAGTGCCATCAGCTCTGCGGCGAAGGACGGCTCGAAGGCGCGATAAGCATGAGCTTCGATGCTCACAGGTTGCTGAGCGCTGCGGGAGAAGCGGGCCAACACGCCGTCCACGCCGTCCAGCGAGGTCCCTGACATGAGGCCGATGTAAAGGTCGGTCATGGCGCGATTGTGAGGTCGGAAAAGGCGAGGGCCCGCACACGGCGGGCCCTGCATGTGCGAGTTGTGCGATGAACTACTCGGCGTAAGCGCCGCCTGTCGATGCGACGGCCTGCGCGGCTTCCAGCTGCGCGCGAACCCCTTGAACGACCGCGGAGAAAGCGGCCTGCGAGGACGGCGTGATGGTCACGGTATCCGATGCCTTTGCGAGAGCCAGCGGGTTCTGTTGCTGGCCGTTGACCTTGACCTCGAAGTGCAGGTGTGGTCCCGTGGCCCAGCCTGTCGCGCCTACGGCACCAATGCGTGTGCCTTGCTCTACCTGCTGACCGCGACGCACATCGATGCGGCTGAGGTGCGCGTAGACCGTCGTCCGCTCGCGACTGTGCTGGATGTGCACCACGTTGCCGTACCCGTTCTGCCAGCCGGCGAACGCGACGACGCCGTCGCCGACGCTGCGTACTGGCGTGCCGGTGGGGGCTGCATAGTCCACACCGTTGTGCTGTCGCCATGTCTGCAGGATCGGGTGGAACCGCATCGCAAAGCCCGAAGTGATCCGCGAAAATTCCATGGGACTGGCGAGGAAGGAGCGGCGCTTGCTCTGGCCGGACAGGTCGAAGTAACCGCTTCGGCCGGTGACGGGATCCTTGAACCACACTGCGGAGTACATCTTTCCGCCATTCACGAACTCGGCGGCGAGTACGCGCCCCGAGCTCTGGTTCCAGGTGATCGGCTCGCCATCGGCGGTCAGTGCCTCGTAGATCACTTGGAAAGTGTCGCCTCGCCGCAGCTCGCGCCGGAAGTCGACATCGGCCTCGAAGATGTCGGCGACCTGGGTGGCCACCGAATCCGGAATGTGGGCCTCGTCGGTGGCCGCGAACAGCGAGACGTGGATGGTGCCGCTGCCCAGCCTTACTTGTGCCGCTAGAGGGGCGGTCTCGACGGCGGCTCGGAAGGTTCCGTCGTTGTGGCGGGTGAGCCGTAGTCGCGTGAAGTGGGTGTTGAACTGCTGGGGCGACTCGGCCGCATAGCGCGCAATCAGTTCCTCGAGTTCGCCGGCGGCTCCAGTGCGTGCCTGCACCATCTTTCCTGGTCGGCCGGCGAGCAGCTTGCGCGCGGTGGCATCGGAGCGGATGAAGGCGGCTGCAGCCGGGTCATCGACGTTGAGTCGGCGCAAAAGGCTGTCCGCGGTGTCGCTGCTGCGCGTGAGATCGCTTCGGTACAGCTCCAGCTCGTGGGCGGCTAGCGCTTCGAGCTGTTCGTCTATCCCTTCCGGCGTGACGATTTCCGTCACGATGCGACTTGGGATGTTCGCTGCATCGGGTGCGAGAGGTGCGATGCCAAAAGCCGTGGCTGCGAAACCGGCGAGTCCGAGTACCACCGCCAGGGTGGTGCTGCGTGGATGGCGGGTGATGAACCGGCCGGTGCTTTCCTGGGCCTGCGCCCATGCTTGGTGAACTGGATCCAACGAGCTCAATTGTTGTGGGAGCGCGGACGCTCGCTTAGGTGCCCGGCGCCGAGTGGCGCTGGAAGGGTTGCTCTTCATGGCACGAGGCGTCTACTAGAATCTGCAGCGCTCTCGGGCCTTGCCGCAAAGCATGCTCATGCCGGGGCCAGCCCGGCCACAACCGAGGCGCAGTATACCGGGGTCGCCCGGGCGCCGTGCGCGCAGTAGCCTCATCCCAGACCCTCCTTCCTTGGCGTTCCGATGTCACAGCCCGCCGCTTCCGTTTTCTCCCTGGCGCCCTCGGCCGATGCCCCGGCCTACCCTGTGACCGATCGCGCGCGGCACGCCTTGACAGTTTCGCGCCGCGGCTGTGAAGAACTGTTGCCGGAAGCGGACTGGCTGGTCAAGCTTGCACGCTCAGAAGCAACAGGTGTGCCATTACGCATCAAGCTCGGGCTCGACCCCACGGCGCCCGACATCCACCTGGGGCATACGGTGGTGCTCAACAAGATGCGCCAGCTGCAGGACCTGGGGCACGAGGTCGTCTTTCTGATCGGCGACTTCACCTCGCTGATTGGCGACCCGTCGGGGCGCAACACCACCCGGCCCCCCCTGACGCGCGAGCAGATCGAGGTCCATGCCCAGACCTACTACCAGCAGGCGACGCTGGTGCTCGATCCGCAGAAGACGACCATTCGCTACAACTCCGAGTGGAGCGACCCGCTGGGCGCGCGGGGCATGATCGAGCTCGCGGCGAAGTACACGGTGGCGCGCATGATGGAGCGCAACGACTTCAGCGAGCGATTCAAGGCCGGCACCCCGATCAGCGTGCACGAGTTCCTCTATCCGCTGATGCAGGGGTACGACTCGGTCGCGCTGCGCAGTGACCTCGAGCTCGGTGGCACCGATCAGAAGTTCAATCTGCTGATGGGGCGTCACCTTCAGGTGGAGTACGGCCAGGAGCCGCAGTGCATCCTCACCATGCCGCTGCTGGAAGGGCTGGACGGCGTGGAGAAGATGTCCAAAAGCAAGAACAACTATATCGGCATCACCGAGGCGCCGAAGGACATGTACGCCAAGCTGCTTTCGATCAGCGATGAGCTGATGTGGCGCTACTTCACGCTGCTGAGCTTCAGCAGCGAAGACGAAATCGCGCAGCTGAAGTCGCAGGTGGCGGCGGGGCGCAACCCCAAGGAAGCGAAGGTGATGCTGGCCCGGGAGATCACGGCCAGGTTCCATGGCGCGGCCGCGGCCGAGTCGGCGCATGAGGACTTCGAGTTGCGCGCCCGGGGGGGCGTGCCTGATGAAATCCCCGAGGTGACGCTGTCGGGGGCGCCGCTGGGCATCGGTGCGCTGCTCAAGCAGGCTGGGCTTGCGCCCTCCACCAGCGAGGCGCTGCGTCTCGTCGACGGCTCGGGCGTGCGCGTCGATGGCGCCGTGGTGAGCGACCGCGGGCTGAAGCTGCCTGCGGGCACCTATGTCGTGCAGGTCGGCAGGCGCAAGTTTGCCCGGGTCATTCTCAGCTGATAAGTTGCCGAGCTCGGCATGGCGGCCCTGCCTCGCGAGCGCCTTTCGGTGAGAGCCTTCCTGAAGCTCTCGGTGCTGGCCGCGCTGGCGACCATCGCACTGAAGACGGCTGCCTGGTGGGTAACGGGCTCGGTTGGCCTGCTGTCGGACGCTATGGAGTCCTTCGTCAACTTGGCGGCTGCGGGCTTCGGTCTTGCGATGGTGAGCATTGCCCAGGCCCCGGCTGACGCGGAGCACCCCTACGGGCACAGCAAGGCGGAGTACTTCGCCAGCGGTTTCGAAGCCATGATGATCCTCGTCGCCGCACTCGCCATCCTTTGGGCTGCGGTTGACCGTTGGCAGTCGCTGCGGCCGCTGGAAGGCGTCGCGCTCGGTGTGGCGCTGTCGATCGCGAGCTCCGCGATCAACGGGCTGCTGGCGGTGGCCATGCTTCGCGCGGCGCGCTTTCATGATTCCATCGCGCTGGAGGCCGATGCGCGTCACCTCATGACCGACGTCTGGACGACGGTCGGCGTTGCCGCAGGGGTGCTGCTCGTGCCGGTGACCGGACTGCTATGGCTCGACCCGGTGCTGGCCATGCTGGTGGCGCTGAACATCATGCGCGAAGCCTACGGTCTGCTGCGGCGCTCGGTCGACGGCCTGATGGACCGGGCATTGTCGAACGAGGAGCGCGATCGCATCGACGCGGCGTTGCAGGGCCTCGCCAGCGAGGATGTGCGCTTCGACCATCTGCGCACACGCCGAGCCGCAGGCGCCAAGTTCTGTCAGTTGCACATGCACGTGCCCGGCCATTGGACGCTTGCGCGTTCGGCCGCAAAGCGCGAGGAGGTTGAACACCGGCTGATGGCGGCCGTGGGTGGGCTGCGGGTGACGATCGAGCTGCTGCCCGTAGGGCATGAGCCGGCGGGAGTGTCGGGCTGATGTTGGCGCTGGTGCAGCGGGTGGCGCAGGCGCGCGTGGAGATCGGCGGCGCCATGGTGGGAGCGATCGACCGGGGCCTGCTGGTGTTCGTATGTGCGGAGCCCGCGGACGACGAGGCACTCGCTGACAAGCTGGTGGACCGGCTGCTGAAGCTGCGCGTGTTCTCCGACGAGGTGGGTCGCATGAACCGGAGCCTGGTCGATGTCGCAGGTGGCCTGCTGATCGTGAGCCAGTTCACCCTGGCCGCGGATCTTGCGGGAGGCAACCGCCCGAGCTTCAGCGGTGCTGCGCCGCCGCAGCTGGGCCGCCGGCTGGTGGAGCGCGTAGTTGCTACCGCGAGGCAGCGCCATGCCGATGTGGCGTGCGGCGAGTTCGGCGCCGACATGCAAGTGCATTTGATCAACGACGGCCCGGTCACGCTCCCGCTCATCTTGCGTCACCGCTCGTCGTCTGCTCCGTAAGGACATGAAAAAGGCCACCCGAGGGTGGCCTTGCCGATGACCGGTGATCGATCAGGTTCGCGCGACTCGATTCAGAGGGTGCGCAGTAGCAGGGGCTGTGGCTGTACTTTGCGCCTGAACCAGGCACCTTTTGGAGGGCCTGCTCGGCCACGCCGGATCGCCTCTCACCGTCTCAGTCCGCGTACTGGCCGGCCGCCTTGATGACCGGACCCCACTTTTCGATCTCGGCCTCGACGAACTTCTTGTGCTCGGCCGGATTGACGCGGGCATCGTTGACGACGACGGCGCCGAGCGCCTCTTCGCGCTTGATGAATTCCGGATCTTTCAGGGCGGCCTTCAGCGCCGTGTTGAGCTTGTCGACAACGGCCTTGGGCGTGCCCTTCGGGGCGTACATGGCGTGCCAGATGGTCACGTTGAAGCCCTTCAGGCCGGATTCGTCAAGCGTGGGCAGCTTGGCGAGCGCAGGTGTCTTCAAACGCTCCTTGCTCGTGACGGCGTAGGCCTTCACCTTGCCGCCCTCGATCTGGCCGGTGGTGTTGGTTGTCTGGTCGCACATCAGGTCGACCTGGCCGCCGATGAGGTCGGTCATCGCTGGGCCGGTGCCCTTGTACGGCACGGTCTGCATTTCCATCTTGGTGGCGCTTTGGAACATCAGGCCGCACAGGTGCGAGGCTGATCCCAGCCCGGCGTTGGCGAGGTTCACCTTGCCCTTGTTCGCATTGAGCCACTTCACCAGCTCGGCATAGTTGTTGGCCTGAAGGGTCGGCTTGCCGATGAGTGTCATCGGCACTTCGTTGATCATGCCGAGGAACTCGAAGGCATCGAGGGTCTTGTACTGCAGGTTCCGATACAGGGCCGGGGCGGTGGAGATGCCTATGTGTGCCAGCAGCAGCGTGTAGCCGTCCGGGGCGGCCTTGGCAACCTTCGTGGCGCCGAGCGTGCCGCCCGCGCCGCCGACGTTCTCGATCACGAGCGTGGCGTTGCCGAGCGTTTTGCGCAGCGACTCGGCCAGGTCACGTGCCACCTTGTCGGTGGGGCCGCCGGCGGCAAAGGGCACGACGATGGTGATCGGCTTGTCGGGATAGTCGGCAACGGCAGTGCTGGCGGTGAACGCCGCAACGGCAGCAAGCAGCAGTCGTTTCATGGCATGGGACTCCTCTGAGATGGATGGCGAATTGTGTGTAACACCCCCTGCTTCGCCATGACGGGAACTACGTAATAGGGAAAGTGCGGAGGGGTAGGACACAGGCGCCCGGTGGCGAAGGCGGCCGAGGGGGCGGGACCCGATGATCGGACTCGCGCGCCATGCTTACTCTTCGATCCAGCGCGCCAGACGTCGCTTCACGTCTTCGAGGCAGCGGCGCACATCGGCACTGTTCTTGAGCACCATGCGATCCCACTGAGGGGTGCGTGCCGGCTGCCGGGCCAACTGCACGACGAGCGTGGCTTCTTCGCGCTGGAACTCGATGACCTGCTGGCCGGAAAGCTCGAAGCCCGAACCGCGCTCGGCAAGCGGCCTGAGCTCTCGCAGGCTGCGCTTGAGCTGCGTCAGGGCCTCGTCCGGCTTGAACGGCGGGGTTGCGAAAAAGTCGTTGCTCATGGCGTGCTCCGGATCGTCATGATGGCCGGCACAGCGTGGGTTGCGTGGCGCGACGCGGGGGGGCATCTTGCCTCGGGTAGGTCTGCACCGCCTTGCGTGCCATCGCGCTTGGCCGCAAAGTCGGTTCGGGTATGCCCCGATGCAGACCAGCGGCGACCCAGGCGCAGGCTTGTTGCATGGTGCCAGTCGGCGAGGGATACGGTCGGGGGTGAGGGCATGCGCATGTTCGAAGCGAAGTCCGGGGGTGCTTTCCTGGCCCGGCGATCCATCTGCTCAACAACCTCATCGAGGGTGTTCCGAAGGAAGTGATCGCGCCCGACCGCTCGCAGGTCCACGTGCTCTAGGAGGAGGAGCGCCGTCGTCCCCGAGGCCCGGGCGATTGCCGGGCCTCGGGGGGCACGTGAGCGTCGCGCGCACTACAGCACGAGATTGCGGATGCCGGCCGCCACATGCCCGGCCGGCACGTGGGCCAGAGCGTTCTCGATGTGGCCCGTCTGGTCGTCGAAAAAGAAATCGGGCTCGAACTCGCGCAGGAACTCGCCCTTGGGCAGACCACCGAGGAACATGGCCTCGTCGACCTCGATGTTCCACCCCATCAAGGTGCGCACCGCACGTTCATGGGCCGGGGCGCTGCGGGCGGTGACCAGCGCGGTGCGAATGCGCATGCCGGCCGAGGGGTCGCGCTGCAGCCGGTGCAAGGTCTCCAGCAGAGGCTTGAAGGGGCCTGCCGCCAGCGGCGTCTGGGCACGGTCGAGCTCGTAGGTCTGGAACGCGTCGAGTCCGTCGCGCTGGAACACCTGCTCGGCTTCGTCGGAGAACAGCACCGCGTCACCGTCGAAGGCGATGCGCACCTCGTTCGGATGAGCGCTCGAAGCACGAGCGGACTGGGGATACACCCGCGCGGCCGGTACGGCGGCGGCGAGCGCGGAGCGGACATCCGCGTCGTTGGTCGACAGGAACAGGTTCGCCGAGAGCGGCCTCAGGTATCGCCAGGGAGGCTGTCCGCGCGTGAACACGCCGCGCTGGATGGGCAAGTCGTAGTGCTTGCAGGAGCGGAACACGCGCATGCCGGAGACCGGGTCGTTGCGCGAAAGGATCACCACTTCGACCCGCGGCGCATCGCTCGCATTGAAGGCCAGGAGCTTGTTGACCAGCGAGAACGCGACGCCTGGCTTGGCGGGCTGGTCTACCCGCTCCAGCTGCAGCCTCATGTAGGCGCGGTCGTCGCTCGCCTCGAAGACCTGGTTTTCCTCCTCGAAGTCGAACAGCGCGCGCGAAGAGATCGCGACGACCAGCTGGCCGTCCAGTGAAATGGGCATGGCGCCGATGATACGGAAGCAGTGCCGGGGGCCGGCACGTTGCGCAAGTGCACGCTGCAATGGCTCCCGGTGAGGGCCGTGCCTATTGCACGAAGCCGATCGGTGCGCGGCGTGGGCCGCTCTCCGGCAGGTCTTCTGTTTGCACGTGGTCGCGGCGGGCGAGCTTGGCGTTGCCGAACGCAGTCATCCAGGCGCGTCGCATCTCACGCGGGGCCATCTCGCTCATGCAGTCGAGCACGTCATCGCGCGGATCGGGCGCGAAGCGCGAACCCCAGTCGTGATCCGCCCGGATGTCGCGGTACAACTTGGCTGCGATGTGCCGGGCGGCCTCACGATCAGGCGGTTGCACCTCGTAGACGTTCATGCGGTTGAGGATGGGCTCGGGGATGCTGCGCGCATCGTTCGCCGTGGCCACCCAGATGACCTGGCTGGCGTCGATGGCAACCTCGGCGAACTCGTCCGTGAAGGTCTCGGCGGTGTCGTGCTCTAGCAGGCTGTAGAGCGCGCCGAGCGGGTCGTAGGCGTGCTCGCCGCCGGCCTTGTCGATCTCGTCGACCACCATGACGGGGTTGGCGTACTGGCCGTCGACCAGCGTCTCGAAGACCTTGCCGGGGCGCGCGCCCTTCCACTGGCTGGAGGCACCCGACAGCACCCAGCCGGCAGTCATGGAGCTCATGGATACGAAGCCCATGCCGGTGCCCAGCAGGTGCGAGAGCTCGCGCGCGAAGTGCGTCTTGCCCACGCCCGGAGGGCCCAGCAGCAGCAGGGGCGTGATCTCCAGCGCATCGCGGCTGTCCTCGCACAGCGCGAGTTGACGACGCACGTCGTCGAGGACCTCGGAGAAATTGGGCAGATCGTCGTACAGGTGGTCCATCACCGGCACGCCCGAGGGCTTCACCTGGAAGCGCTCGCTGCCCTTTTCGATCATGCGCTCGTAGGTGGCGCGCAGGCTCTCGTGCTCCTTGGGAGGCAGCTTGTCGAGCTTGCGACCCACTTCGTCTACCCGGTAGACATGCCGCATGCGAGCGATCGGGATGCCTCGCCGCGTGATGGGGACCAGATCCGTGGAATCACCCATGGTGAACCTCCGAGCCGACTCACTGAAACCGATTCCAGCAAAAGATGCCAAAAATCGATCGTGGAAGAAAGCCTCGCAAACACTGCCTGATGCCATGCAGTTTGCATGCCTGAGGCTGAGTTCCAGGGCGGTGAGCGAGGGTTCAATGCGAACGTGGGGCCCGCGTTCGAGGGGGCGACGGGCGATGCTCGTCGAGCTTCAGTGCACCCAGGTGTTGAGCTGGATGATGGGCATCAGCACTGCCAGCACGATGAGCATGACGACCCCGCCCATGGCCACGATGAGCAGCGGCTCCAGGATGGTGGCGAGCTGCATGGCGCGCCGCTGCACTTCTGCGGCCAGTTGCTTGGCCGCGCGGTCCAGCATGCGCGGCAACTGGCCGGTCTGCTCGCCCAGGCGGCAGAACATGGCCAGCAGACCGGGGAAGCGTTTCTTGCCCGCGAGGGCGGAAGCGAGCGGCGCACCTTCACGGACCTGCACGAGTGCCTCCAGCGCATCGGCGCGCATGGCGCGGTTGGACAGCGTCTCCGCCGCGGCCTGGAGTGCTTTCAAGATCGGAACGCCCGCGCCGGCGAGCATGGCCAGCGTGCCGGAAAAGCGCGCGGCGTTGTAGCCGCGCGAGAGCCTGCCCACCAGCGGCAGCCCGAGCCAGCCGGCATCGAAGCGCTCGCGAAAGGCCTCGTTGCGCAGCATCAGCGACAGCGTCGTGATGCCCCCAATCAGCAGGACGAGCAGCAGCCAGCCGTAGTTGCGCAGGAAGCCGCTGATGGCCAGCATGACCACGGTGAGCATGGGCAGCGCGCGCTTGGAGCTGGAGAAAACGGAGGCGACCTGCGGGACGACGTAGGTCACCAGGAAGATCACGATGACCACGGCGATGAGCGAGACGATGGCGGGGTACAGCGTCGCACCGATCAGCTTGTTCTTGAGCGCCTGGCGATCCTCGAGGTCATCGGCGAGGCGTTCGAGCACCTCGCCGAGCGCGCCGCTTTGCTCGCCGGCCGCGACCACGCCACGGTAGACCTCGTCGAACTCGCGCGGGGTGCTGGCGAGTGCGCGAGCGAAGGGCGAGCCGGCGTTGACCTCGGAGCGCAGGTGCGCCACGAGCTCTCGCTGCCTGGGGTCGTCGGCCTCGTCGCTGAGGGCGGTCAGGGCCCGCTCCAAAGGCAGGCCGCTGCCGACCAGCCCGGCCAGCTGCCGAGTCCACACGGCGAGCCCGGTCGATGTGAAGACCCGACGCGAGAAGCGCAGCCCCGCGGACTTGCTCGCCTCGCCCGCCACCTGCGATACGCCCAAGGGCACAAGCGACTGAGCCCGCAGCTGGGCCCGGGCCGCGCGGGCGTTGTCGGCCTCCAGCAGGCCGGTCGTGGCCTTGCCGGTGGCATCGAGGGCTTCGAACTTGTAGGCGGGCATGGAGTGCGTGGCGAGAGACGTCGTTTACGAGGAGCGGCCGGCGAAGGTGCGGACGAGCAGGGCCTCGCTCATCATTCCCTCGTCACCCGCATCACCTCTTCGGGCGACGTGATCCCCTCCGCAACGAGACGTTCCCCATCCTCGCGCATGGACCGCAGGCCCGCCTGCTCGGCTGCCACGAACAGCTGCGACTCCGCCGCCCGGCTGTGGATGAGCGAGCGCACCTTGTCGTCAGCCACCATGAGCTCGTAGACGCCGGTGCGGCCCTTGTAACCGGTGTGGCCGCACTGCGGGCAGCCCACCGGGTGGTAGCGGCTGCGACCGTCGGGCTTCTTGCAGTCGGGGCAGAGCTTGCGCACCAAGCGCTGGGCGAGCACGCCCAGCAGGCTGGAGCTCAGCAGGAAAGGCTCCACGCCCATGTCCGTCAGCCGGGTCACCGCCGACGGTGCGTCGTTGGTGTGCAGCGTGGCGAGCACCAGGTGACCCGTCAACGAGGCCTGGATGGCGATCTGCGCGGTCTCGAAGTCGCGGATCTCGCCGATCATGATCACGTCCGGGTCCTGGCGCAGGATGGCCCTCAGCGCCTTGGCGAAGGTGAGATCGATCTTGGGGTTGACCTGCGTCTGGCCGATGCCCGGCAACTCGTACTCGACCGGGTCTTCCACGGTGAGCACATTAGTGGTGGCGGTGTCCACGCGGCCTAGCGAGGCATACAGCGTGGTCGTCTTGCCCGAGCCGGTGGGGCCGGTCACCAGCACGATGCCGTGGGGCTGCTGGATGAGCTTGTCGAACTTGGCGAGCACGTCGCCATCCATGCCGAGCGACTGGAGCGTGAAGCGCTGCTCGCCCTTGTCGAGCAGGCGCAGCACGGCGCGCTCGCCGTGGGCCGAAGGCAGCGTCGACACGCGCACATCGACCGCGCGGCCGCCGATGCGCAGCGAGATGCGGCCATCCTGAGGCAGCCGCTTCTCGGCGATGTCGAGCTCGGCCATGATCTTCAGGCGCGAGATCAGCGCCGCGTGCAGCGCCTTGTTCGGCTGCACGATCTCCCGCAGCGTGCCGTCCACGCGGAAACGCACCGAGCTCGAACGCTCGTAAGGCTCGATGTGGATGTCCGAAGCGCCGTCCTTGGCCGCCTGCGTGAGCAACGCGTTGAGCATGCGGATGATGGGCGCGTCGTTGGCTGCCTCCAGCAGGTCTTCCACCGCCGGCAGCTCCTGCATCATGCGGCTCAGGTCGACCGCGCTCTCCACTTCGCCGATCACCGTGGCGGCGCTCGATTCGCCGCCCGCGTAGGCGGCGGCGATGCGGTTGGTCAGCGTGTTCGCTGCTTCGCGCTCGAGCGCATCGACGTCGTACAGGCGCAATACCTCGCCCAATGCGGACAACGGCGCGTTCTCGGGCGCCCACAGCACCAGCTGCGAGCCGTCGTCCTCCAGCAACAGGGTGTGCGCCTTGGCATAGGCGTAGGGCAGGGGATGGCGAGCGCCCATGGCTGACTCTCCTTACTGAACGGGCTCCGTGCGCGCGGGTTCCGTGCGCGCGGGTTCCAGTTGCGGCGCGCTCGCTGGCGGCCGTGGCGGGGTGGCACCCGGTGAAGTCGGCGGCGGCGCGAGCGGCACCGTCGTGCCTTCCACGCGCGGCGTGGGCGGCAGCACCGGTGATTCGTTGATGGGCAGCAGGATGCTGCGCTTGGGCTGCGCCGCCTGCTGCGAGCCGCGGATGAGGTCGTAGCGGTCGAGGGAGACCTTGTTGGCGGTCTCGTTGTCGCGCATCACGATGGGCCGCAGGAACACCATCAGGTTGGTGCGCGTCTTGGTGCGGCTTTCCGCCCGGAACAGCGCGCCCACGCCCGGGATGTCGCCCAGCAGCGGCACCTTTGACTTGTTCTCGGTGAAGCGGTCTTCGATGAGCCCGCCCAGCACGATGATCTGGCCGTCGTCGACCACCACGGTGGACTCGATGGAGCGCTTGTCCGTGGAGGGGCCGGCGTTGCTGGTGCCCGGAGCCACGCGATCGCTGAGGCTCGACGACTCCTGGAAGATCTGCATGCGCACGGTGCCGCCCTCGCCCACCTGAGGACGGATGCGCAGGGTGATGCCGACATCCTTGCGCTCGATGGTCTGGAACGGGTTGGTGGTGGCGGTGCCCGTGGCCGTGAACTGGCCGGTGATGAACGGCACGTTGCTGCCGACGATGATCTTGGCTTCCTCGTTGTCCAGCGTTACCAGGTTGGGCGTGGACACGATGTTGGTGTTGGTCTGGCTCTGCAGCATGCGCGCGATGGCCGCCAGCGAGTAGGTGCCGGCGAAGTCGCGGATCAGGCCGATGTTGAGGCCTTCGCCCGGCTTGGTCACGTCGGTGCCGCGCCCGGACGCCGTGAGGGCGAGGTCGATGATGCTGGGGCCGCCGCTGCTGAAGTTGGTGCCGGCCACCACGCCGGTCTTGTCGCCGCGCTCCCCGATGAGGCCTTGCCACTGGAAGCCGAAGTCCGCCGCGTTGTCGCCCGAGACCTCGACGATCATGCTTTCGATGTAGATCTGCGCGCGGCGCGAATCGAGCTGGTCGATCATGGCGCGCACCTGGCGGTACAGCGGCTCGGGCCCGGTGATGATGAGCGAGTTCGTGGCGGGGTCGGCTTGGACGAAGCCCCCGGTCGAGGGGCTGGGCGATGCAGTCAGTGGCGCGGTGGCCTGCGGTGATGCGCCGCCGGCGCCCGTCGTGCCGGCACCCGGCGCGGGCTGCGCCGGGGTGGTGGCGCCCGGCGTCGCAGGGGAGGTTCCGCTGGCGCCGCCGCCCGCCCCGAATGCCGCGCGCAACACTGATGCCAGCTTCACCGCATCGGCATTCTTCAGGTAGACGACCCAGATGTTGCCCAGCGGGCTCGCGCCCTCGATCGGACGGTCGAGCTTGGCCACCAGGGCGCGGATGGCGGACATGCGGGTGGGGTTGGGGGCGCGCACCAGCAAGGCATTGCTGCGCGAATCCACCAGGATGGTAGCGGCGCTCTGGCCGCCGGCTCCCGGTGCCACCGGAGCGCCTGCGCCCGGATCGGTGAGCCGCTGGACCATGGGCGCCACGTCCGACGCGACCGCGTGCTGCAGCGGGATGACCTCCACGTCGCCCGCGGCCGGCGTGTCCAGCGCCGCGATGATCTTGCCCAGCCGGGCAAGGTTGTCGGCGTAGTCGGTGATGACGAGGGAGTTGGTGCCCGGGTTGGCGTTGATGGTGTTGTTCGGGCTGATCAGCGGACGCAGCACCGGCACCATGTTGTTGGCGTTCTCGTGGTCGAGCTTGAAGATCTGCGTGATGACCTGGTCGCCGCGACGATTGACCTCGCCCACCGACACCACGCCGGCTTGCAGCTTGGCGTCGGCTTCGGGCACCACCTTGAAGATGCCGCCGGATTCCACCACCGTGAAACCGAGCCCGCGCAGGGCCGTGAGGTAGTTGAGGTAGGCCTCGCGCGGCGAGAGGGGATCCTCGCTGTACAGGGTGATGTTGCCCTTCACGCGCGGGTCGACCACGAACTGCTGCTTCAGGATGGCGGCCATTGCCCGCGTCACGGCTTCGATGTCGGCGTTGACGAAATTCACCGTCACCGGCGCTCCGCGGAACCGCGTGTGGGCCGACTGAGCGAGCGTCGCGTTGGGCGCGATCAGCGACAGGCTCAGGACGCCGGCCACCCAGCGTGCGGCCAGGCGGCGCGCCAGCGCGGACGGCGGGGTCTGGGGTTGGCGTTGCTTCATGATCATCCGATCGAGATCACGGATCGTGCGCCTTCGCGCCGCCCGATGATGTTCAAGAGGTTGGAAAGGGCAGCGTCCTGGTCGCCCATGGCCCGCGCTTCTCCACGAAAGCGCACGCCGCCCGCGCCCACTGTGCCGTTGCCGCTGAGGTTCAGCGCCCCTTCGGACGTGGTGAGCGTCAACTGCGTCGCGGAGCCGGAAAGGTCGCCGCTGAGGGTCAGTCGGTAGCTGCCCAGGGTGTCGAGCGTCGACAGGCGGGAGGAGGCATTGAGCATCTCCACGTCGGCACGGCCCCGCAGCAGCCATCGTCCCTGCACGGATTCGAGCGTGAGGCCAGGCGAGGTGAGCCGGATCGCGCCGCCCAGCTGGAGGGTGTTGAACGGGGTTCCCAGCCCGCCCAGCCACGAGCTGGGCCACTGGCCGACCCACCCGCTGGCCGGTGGCAGCAGCGTGACCGTCATCCGGCCGAAGCCGGGTCGGATTTCGAGGACCGTGGTGTCGTTGATGCAGCAGGCCTGGCGTGCGCGCAGCTCCAGGCCCAGGCCCTTGAGGCCCAGCGTCCATTCGATGCGGCCGGGCAGGGCGCTCGCGTCGCGGCTGCCCGGTCCGCCGGTCAGCACCGGGACCGCGCTGCCCGACCAAACGGTGCCCCGGGCATCGGCCAGCAGCAGCCGATCGCCGGTGGCCCGGGCCACCGACTTGGCGAGCCAAGCCGCCGGCGCGAACGCCACCAGGCCGATCGCGAGGCCGAGCGCCGCGCCCGCGATGCCCCAGCGGCGCGCCGCGCCGCGCGACTTGTCCCAGGCCAGCTCGGCATAGGTGGACTCACCCCAGCCGGTGGCCGCCACCGTGTGGGACCAGCCCTTGCGAGCCGCGCGTCTTCGCAATACCCCGCCGATCATGATGGCGCTCCCACGCTCACCACCACGACGCCCGAGTAGCCTTCGGCGCCGCGGTTCAGTTGCACATCCAGCGGCCGGGCGCGCGCGCCGGCTCGGGCCTCCACCAGCCAGGCGCGCAATGCCTCGCCCGATACGCCGGTGAGCGTCAGCGTGGCGCGCTCGCCCTGAAAGGCGATGGTGCCGTGCCCTCCGAGGCGCTCGGTGGCTCGCTTGAGCGGCTCCACCGCTTGCGCAGGCGCCACAGGGGCCACGCCTTGAACCGAGCGCGCCTCGGACGCCAGTCGCTGCATCTGCTGCAACTGCGCGTCCAGCTGGTCGAGCTCAGCCGGGGCTGCGCGGGTGGTACGCCAGGCGGGCGCGACCAGCACGCTCCACGCGAGGAACAGCACGAGCAGCCCGGCGCCGAGAGCCAGCGCGAGTCGCTCGCGCGGCGCGAAGCTGCGCCAGCGAGCGCGCGCCTGCTGGCGCCACACGGCCAGGCTGGAGGGCAGAACACGGGCATTCATCGCCGAACTCCTTGGCTGGCGCGCGTGACCGTGATGCGGCCATCGGCGCCCTTGTCGGCTTGCCAGCCGGCCGGACGCAGGCGGCTGCGGAACTGCTCCAGCTGCGCATCTCCCCACCCGCTAATTGCCAGCGACAACCGCCCGCTTTCGTAGCGCAGGTTCTCCACCGGAGCCTGCCCGGCCGGCCAAGCCAGCGCGGCGGCTTGCAGCATGGGTTCGAAATCCGTCTCGCCGGGCTTGCCCGCGGCCAGCCGCAGCGCATCGGCTTCGCGCTGCATCACCAGCAGCGGCGCGCGGCGGATCTCGTTGTCGTTCAACTTGGGGAAGACGGACTTCACGACCTTGAGGACGGCCTCGCGCCTGTCCTCGACCGCGGCGCGCTGGTGCAAAGCCCACAGGTTCAGGCCCACCACGTTGGCGGCGAGCAATCCCACCAGGCCCCAGCGCACCGGCCGCCAGCCGGGGCTCAGGAACTGCCGCCAGGCGTCGCGCAGTGCGCGCGTGCCGCGGCTCTTGCGCGCCAGGTCGAACTGGCGAAGGTTCCACAGCGTGCGCGCGGCCTGCAGCAGCCGCTGCGCCGGTTGCATCACGTTGACCGTGCTGCCCAGCCATTGCTCGGCTGCGGCGGCGGCACCGGGCGACGCACTCCAGCGCGTGCCTGGCGGTGCCGGCAGCGGGACCAGCGAGCGGGCCAGCCCGCCGTGCAGGCGCATGCACACCAACCCGTCAGGGTGCGACCACGTCAGGCTGAGGTCTTCCTCGCCGCTTTCGTCGAGCACGTGTGCTTCGGCGAAGTGGCCGCTGGGCGGATCGTCGGGCCAGGCGGCGGGCACCACCCGATCGACGAAGACGTTTGCCTTTTCCAGCGCGGCCAGTTCGGCCTTCAGCCAGGCGCGGTCGATCGCGGCTACCCAGGTGGGCTGTCCCGCCACGGCCTCCGGGGCCACCGCGAAGTGCATGAGTTCCGGCTCCTCCAGCACGGCCTCTTCCAGCATGCCGGCCAGGGCCGCACGCAGGCGTGACTGCGGTGCCTTGGGCAAGGCGATGCGGTGCCAGCTCACATCGGCATCGGACACGACCGCCACCACGCTGTCGGCGCGCGGCAGCAGTGATGAGGCGCACTGCCCCTGCGATTGCAGCACGAGGCCGTCGGGGCTCAGCGCGTAGCCGTACTCCTCCGTCGTGCGTACGCCTTCCGGCAGGGCAGTGCTGTCGCCGCGGGCCCGCAGGCGAGGTCGGGGAGCGAGTTGTATGACGAGGACGGACATGGACGAGGCCCCGTCGGGGCTGAAGCGACCGGGATTGTAGTGAGGAGCTTCCTACAATCCTTCACAATCAAGGACTTAGCGATACTTCTTTGAGCGTCTTCACAGCATCTGCATTGTGTAGGCACCATGTGTCGATCATTGACCGGACTCCCGGCTGCTCTCGCGCCGCCGCGACAGGGGCACGATGTCCAGCCCTCGGCGCTCGACCAGCGAGCTTTCTTCCAAAACTTGGTCCTGCAGCCGAAGCCGGCCACGGACCTCGAAGAACCTCGATCTCACGTCGATGCGCTGCCCCACCACCGGCACTCCCGGGATCTGCGTCTGCATGTCGTTCAGCGACTTGAACGGCGTGCGCTGGCGAGTCTGCACCAGGTGCTCCGCGGTGGCGGGGTCCAGGCCAGCGACCGCGGCCATCAGCACTTCCTTCGGTGCGGTATTCGCGTTGACCGGTGTCGGCACGGGCAGCAGTGTCACGTACGGCCGCAGTTGCTCCACCGTTGCTTGGTCGATTCCGAGCCACGTGAGCTCCTCCATGCCCTCCGGCATGAGGGGTGTGTGGGCTGACCGATTGGAGGGGTCAGCAGCCGTCAGCGCATCGTGCAGGCCGGCCGCGATGGTGTCCGCAAGGTCGGGTGCCGCGCGCACCTCCTGCAGCAGCGTCTTGAGCCCAGCCACCTCCGCTGGCACGATCGTGTTGTTCCCATCGATGAGATTGCGCAGGTTGTAGCGCGACTGCGCGTCGGTGATGCTGCCCGACAAGAACGCTTCCGGCGCGTCCTCGGCGTTGTCCTTATCTACCGCCAGAAAGGTCGACAGCCGGGCTTCGGCCAGCGGCACCGCCCAAGGCTCGCCCAGATGGTCGGCGCCGCCGCTCTTGGCGTCCTCGCGCAGGATGAGGCGTGCCCAGTCCAGAGCGCCGGAAAGAATCCAGGACGACTGCACGCGTGACCGCTCGGCGGCTTCGACCTGCACCGCCCGCCACTGCTGCCACACCATCGCGGCAGCCAGCGTCGCCACCAGCGTGACGATGACCATCGCGGTGAGCAATGCCGCGCCGCGCTGACGTGCGGGGCAGGGCGATGCGCGGTGGCGAGCCTTCATGACACTCAAGGACTGAGCGCGATGTCGCGCGTCAAGTTGCCCTGCAGCTGCGGGCCGATGAACTGGAGCACGACGCGCACGCCGGACGGAAGCGCCTGGCGCTGCGTGATGACTGTCGCGGTTCCGGACGGAGTTCCCGACGAAGTTCCCGGCGTGGATGCTGAAGGTGATGCAGACTGCGCCGCCACGTTGCTCGTCGATGTTGTCGTCACATTGCCCGTCGACTGGCAGTTGCTCCACGAGTTTCCCCGGAAGCAGTAGAGCTGCCATTGCGCCACCCCGGCCAGCGTGCGCAACTGGCCGGTTTCGTTGCCTTGGAACTGATGGGTGAGCATCCAGGTGTCCTGCAGCTCGTCGGCGTTGCGCGCGGACGGACCGGCCCAGCGCATGAGCGTGCCGCCGGGGCTGCCGTCGGAGGCGGGCCGAAGGGACCAGACCACCACCTGCAGTCCCCGCTCGGCGCGGCGCGTGAGGCGCAGCGAAGCCCCGTCGAAGCTGAAGCCCGGCACCGCACTCGTCTCATGCAACGCCTGCAGGTCATGCTCCAGCTGACCTAGCACCGTGTTCAGCCGCAACGTGGCTTCGAGCCGCTCCTGGCTTGCGTCGCGCGTGCGGATGATCCCATCCACGCCCTGCCACGCCATCACGGCGAGGATCGCCATGATCATCATGGCGACCAGCACCTCTACCAGCGTGAAGCCGCGCGTGGACGATGGGCGCATCGTCATGGCAGGTTTCGGAGCCCGTGAACCCATCCAGCATTCAGCGCGGGAGCACCGTCGACAGGCTCATCACGGGCTGTCCGGCTTCTGTGTAGATCTGCGCGTCCACCCGGCGGAAGTTGGGGTTCGGCGTAGGCCGCACCACCAGCTTGCCGTGGTATTCGCGTCCCACCTGCGTGCATGCGAATTCGCTGTCGCCGATAGCCAACGTAGGTCGTGCCAGCTTGAGGCCGGTGAGCTGGTTGTCGGCGCACCACTGCGCGAGGCTCACGTCGGTCAGGCGCTCGGCGTTGTCGGCCAGTGCACCGGCGGCCTTGATGCCTGCACCGAGCGTGATGGCTACGATGGCCAGTGCTACCAGCACCTCGATCAATGTGAAGCCGTGGTCAACGGCCCGGCCCGGCTTCATTCAGCGCTTACCTCGAACGGTCCGAGCCCGTCGGTGGCCAGAGTGAGTCGGCGGTCATCCAGGCTCAGGACGATGCGTTGCGCGGGGATCATCGGCTCGGGGCCCAGCAACACAGCCCGCGAGCCCACCACGTCCGCACGCACGCCTTCGTGCAGCCAGTGCTCGGGCAACTCGCTCGCAGGCAGCCCGACGAAGCGGAAGTCGGATTCGCCGGCTTCAGTGGTGCGCGGCTCCCATCGCACCGCCACCCCCGACGCCCGAGCCTGCATGCGCGCCGATTCGAGCAGCGCCACCAGTCGGGCGCCTTCCTGCTCCAGGCGGCTCGCGGCCGGGTCACGCAACGCCAGCGTGGCCACGCCGGAGGCGATGGCGACCAGCGCGATCACCACCAGCAGCTCGACCAGCGTGAAGCCCCGGCTACGTGGCTGCATCACGATCACCCTGCGGGCCAGCTTATTGCGTATTGCCTATTGCCAGGAGCCGACCTCGGCGTCCTTGCCTTCGCCGCCCACGGCCCCATCCGCGCCCAGGCTGTAAACGTCGATCTCGCCGCGCACGCCGGGGTTGGCGTACTGGTACGGCCGGCCCCACGGGTCGTTCGGCAGCTTGTCGACGTAAGGCTTCCAGTTGGGCGGCACCGGTGATGCGGTGGGCCGCGCGACGAGCGCCTGCAGTCCTTGTTCGGTGGTGGGGTAACGCTGGTTGTCCAACTTGTACAGCTTCAGCGCCTGCATCAGCCGGTTCACGTCGGTGCGAGCCGCGGTCACCCGGGCCTCGTCGGCGCGCTCAAGCACATTGGGCACGATGAGTGCGGCCAGCACACCGATGATGACCAGCACCACCATCAGTTCGATCAGCGTGAAGCCGCGCCGGCCGCGGTGGGCGGACGCGGTGAAAGTTCTTGGCATGGGAGCTTTCCTGTCAGCGCCGCGACTGGCGCCCTGAGTCGCTTGAATCATAATCGTCGACATGCCCGCAAGATTGTGCGCATTCGTGATCTGGGCCCTCGTTGCCGCGAGCTCGGTCTTCTGGGGCCTGCGCCTGTTCGTCAGTGCGCCAAGCGCACCGGCGCACACCATGGCCGCAGCCGACACCGCTTCCATGAGGGCCGACCTCACCCGCTTGCTCGGAGCGCCGCGCACCACCGTCGCCGCTCAGCCAGCGCCGCCTGCGCTCGCTGAGCGCTTCAAGCTCACCGGCGTAATGGCCCCCAAGGCTGCCGGCAATTACGGCATCGCGCTCATCGCCGTGGACGGCAAGATGCCCCGGGCGTTCCGTGTAGGCGCGGCCATCGACGGCGAACTGGTGCTGAAGTCGGTCAGCCTGCGCACCGCCGAGATCGGCAGTCCCGCAGGCGGCATGGACGTCGTGCTGCAGATGCCGCCGTTGCCGACGGCGGCTACGGGCACGGTGCCCCCCGCTGACCGCATGCGGCCCGGCGCCCCGACCTACACCCCACCCAGCCCCCCGCCGGCCATCGCGCCGGCCCAGTCGTCAACGTACGAGCCGCCGCCGAACAGCCGTGTGGGGTTACCGCATACGCCCGGCCTGTCCATGGTTCCGCGCGAAGGGGCGGAGCGCTCCACTGCCCAGTAGCTCTCTGCGTGGTGCTGCCTCTACGGCGCCTCGGGGCCTTCGTCCTGCAGGTCGGCTGGGTAGGTCGGCCCCGGGTCCTCGCCTTCCGCCACCTCGGTTAACAGGGCTGCGGCGCTGCGCACCAGGGGCCAAGCCAGCGTGGCACCGGTGCCGTCCAGGCTTTCCAGGCCGAGTTCGAGCATGGCGCTCGTTCGAAACAGCGACAGCGCCAGGTCCAGCCCCTGATGGTCATGGCTGCGGCAATACAGGCAGTAGTCGGTCACCGAGGGCGCGATGCGCGAGGCCACCATCAGGGCTGCGCACGCGGGCAGGCCGTCCACCACGATGAGATGGCGCTTGCTGCCTGCTACAAGCATCACGCCCACCATGACGGCAATCTCGAAACCGCCGAAGGCGGCCAGCACCTCCACCGGGTCGATCACCTCCTTGTGGCGGCCCTGCGCGCCATGCAGCACCATCTGGAGGTGATTGAGGTCGTCCTCCGGCATGGCCGGTCCGCAGATCACCAGCTCTCGCACACTCGCCCCGCTCAGGCGGGACAGCACCAGAGCCGCGCTCTCGTTGGACCCGACTCCGATGCCGGCGCACATCACCACATTGCCCGGCAACGCATCGCCGATCTCCATGCCGGCGCGGATGGCGGCATGCGCCTGGTCCTGCGACATCGCCGCGGTGACGCGAGCGTTGCGCGTGCCGTGCGCGATCTTGCGTGACAGCAGTTTGGGGTGAGGCAAGACCGGTTCAGCGACGCCGCAATCGACGACGGACATCTCCAATCCCTGGATCCGCGCGAACACTGACACCGGCAATTGAGAGGTGAGCAGGCCATGGACCAGATTCGCGGTGGACAGGCGACCCGGCTTGGCGATGCCATCCACCGCGATGCCATGGTCCGCGGCGAAAACGGCCAGCTGCGGGGCACGAAAGCGCGGCTTGAGGCTGTTTTGCACCATGCCCAGCCGCACGGCGAGCGGTTCGAGCTCGCCCAGCGCGCCGGTCGTCTCGCTGCGGCGCTTCAGCTTGTCGCGCAGCGCTTGTTCCAGCGTCGGGTTCGCGGTGGGAGCGATCAGCGAGCGGTTGACGGACATGGAGGCCCTGGGATCGTCGTGCCGGCAGCGGAAGCCAGCCCCTGTTTGGCTGCGCGGTTCAGCCGGGCATTGTGCCGCGCGCGGCACACCGGCTCTGTCGATGGATCAGCGAAGAAAGAGCCGGTAGACGGGATTGTCGGTCTCGTCCTGGCAAGGATAGGCCAGGGTATCGAGGAAGTCGCGAAACGCCTTCTTGTCCGCCTTGGGGACCTGGATGCCCACCAGGATGCGGCCGTAGTCGGCGCCTTGGTTGCGGTAGTGGAACAGGCTGATGTTCCAGTCAGGGTGCATGCTCGACAGGAATCGCATCAGTGCACCGGGTCGCTCCGGAAAGACGAACCGATATAGCCTTTCATCCTCCGCCAGCTCGCTGCGGCCTCCGACCATGTGACGGATGTGCTGCTTGGCCAGTTCATCGTGCGTGAGGTCGAGGGTGGGGAAACCATGCCGCTCGAAGCTGCGCGCAAGCTTCTCGGATTCACCGCGCTTGGATGTGGCCAGGCCGACGAACACGTGCGCCACGTCCTCATGTGAAATGCGGTAGTTGAACTCGGTTACTGCCCGCGGGCCGATGAGCTCGCAGAAACGCCTGAAGCTGCCGCGTTCCTCCGGAATGGTTACCGCGAAAAGGGCTTCGCGTTCCTCTCCTACCTCCGCGCGCTCGGCCACGAAGCGCAGGCGGTCGAAGTTCATGTTGGCCCCGGTCGTGATGGCCACGAAGGTCTGCCCCTTGGGCTTGTGCAACTCCACGTACTGCTTGACGGCTGCCACTGCCAGTGCGCCGGCCGGCTCTAGGATGCTGCGCGTGTCTTCGAACACGTCCTTGATGGCCGCGCAAACCGCATCGGTGTCGACGACCACGAATTCATCGACGAGCGCACGTGTTAGCCGGAAGGTCTCGCTGCCGACCATCTTCACCGCCGTGCCGTCCGAGAACAGCCCGACGTCGGTCAGCTGCACGCGCTTGCCGGCATGCACCGACTGAGTCATGGCATCCGAGTCGCATGTCTGCACCCCGATCACGCGGATGTCGGGTCGCACCGCTTTGATGTAGGCCGCCACGCCCGAGACGAGCCCGCCACCGCCGATCGCGACGAATACCGCGTCCAGCGGAGCCTGGTGCTGTCGCAAGATCTCCATGGCGATCGTGCCCTGCCCTGCGATGACATCGGGGTCATCGAAGGGATGCACGAAGGTCAGGCCCTGCTCGCGCTCAAGCTGCATCGCGTGCTGGTAGGCATCGGAATAGCTTTCACCGTGCAGCACGACTTCGCCGCCATGCGAGCGCACCGCTTCGACCTTGACCCGCGGTGTGGTGACCGGCATGACGATCAGCGCCTTGCAGCCGAGCCGGCGTGCCGCCAGTGCGACCCCTTGCGCATGGTTGCCGGCCGAGGCACAGATGACACCGCGCTGCAGCTGATCCGCCGACAGTTGCGCCATCTTGTTGTAGGCGCCGCGGATCTTGAAACTGAATACAGGCTGGCTGTCCTCGCGTTTGAGCAGCACCTGGTTGCCCAGGCGCTTCGACAGGTTGCGTGCAGGATCCAGTGGGGTTTCTTCCGCCACGTCGTACACGCGCGCGGTGAGGATCTTCTGCAAGTAGGCCGCCAGCGACAGCGCCTTGGCAGCGGAAGCGATGGGGCGGCTCTTGGTGGTGGTACCTGTGGGGCCCGCCATCTCGGTCTCCGGGGTCGAACGGGGCGGGCATCATAGCCTTGGGGCAGGCTGCGCCGATCCTGCACGGCGGGCAGAAAAAAGGCCCAAGGCATCGCTGCCCTGGGCCTAATCCACCCTTGGAGGAGGTGGAGGAGACAATCGGCTGGAAAACGCCCGGCGTGCCGATGCGATTCCACTGGAAGTCAGTGTAGCGGTACCTTTGCTGCGCTGCAATATCGCGCGTGCTACGCGGCGTAAGCATCACGTGGCGCAATGCACAATGCCGCGCTGGCGAGGCGTGTCGCTTCTTCGCTGCGGCAAGCACAGGATCAGAACATGGAATGCACCGTCAATTGGATTCCCGCCTCCGGCATGGCCTTCGTCGCTGAAACGGGCAGCGGCCATGTGCTCACGATGGATGGGGCTGCGGAGGGAGGCGGGCGCAACCTCGCGCCACGGCCGATGGAGACCGTTCTTGCCGGTACAGCAGGCTGTACGGCCTACGACGTCGTGCTCATCCTCAAGCGCGGTCGACATGAAGTGTCGGGCTGTCAGGTGAAGGTGAATTCGGAGCGCGCCCCGACCGATCCAAAGGTCTTCACCCGCATCCATATGCATTTCACCGTCACCGGGCACAACCTGCCCGAGGCCGCGGTCGCGCGCGCCGTCCAGATGTCGCATGAGAAGTACTGTTCCGCCAGCATCATGCTCGGCAAGACTGCGCAGATCACGGTTAGTCACGAGGTTGCTGCCGCCTGAAAAAGGAGCGTCGGCACGGCAGGGGTGTCTTTTCCCTTCGCGCGTCTAGGGAAAGTCCCTGTTTGGCCGGCGCAACTGTGCGGCGTCGGCTTTAGCGAAGCGTTGCTATCGTCCCTGCGCCTGGCAGGCAGCGGAGTGACTGCCTGTCTTCCACCATAAGCGACGGAGCAACGATGAGCCACGGCTTCCAACAAAGAACTCGGACAACCATTGCCTGGGCAGTGATGCTGCTCGCTTCTGAAGCCTGCTTCGCTCAGTCTGCCAGTGGCGTTAACGTCTACGGCTTGATGGACGTGGGCGTCACGTCCGTATCCGGCTACGCCGGTGGCCGACGAAACGACGTCGCCAGCGGCGTCATGTCAGGTTCGCGTTGGGGTGTGAAGGGTAACGAGGACCTCGGCGGCAACTGGCGCGCGCTCTTCACCATCGAGGGTCGCGTCGAGGCTGACACCGGGATGGTCGGCAACAGGCCAGCGTCAGGCAGCCTGGTTCCAGCCCGCATCTACGCCAGCGCCGCGCAGCCCGCACTGCAGCGCGCCATCGCGGAAGGCACCTTGGGTGCCCAGGCAGGCGTGAATCTCGGCAATACCAGTTTCGATCGGCAAGCCTACGTCGGCTTGGTCACCCCGGTGGGTGCCGTTCTGGCTGGGCGCCAGTACACACCGGCCTTCGAGGTCGGAGCCCAGTTCGATGCGATGGGTACCGACAGTTTCCTTTCCCCGGGGCAGCTGGCAAGCCTCCCTGCAGGTCTGGAGAACCGGGCGAACAATGCAGTCGCCTACCGCATGGAACTGGGCCCGTGGTCGGGCAGTGCCATGCTGGCCCTGGGCGAGGTCCCTGGGTCCAAGTCGGCGGGCAATCTGTGGGGCATACGGGCGGTCTACTCCGGCGAACGCTGGGCCGCAGGCGTCGCTCACAACGCTCGCAAGACACCCGACGACCAGGATGGACTGCGCACCACGGTGCTTGGCGCAACGGCCAACATCGGTGCCGCCAAAGTGTTCTTGGCTGGAATGAAGATCAAGGAGGACCACCCCTCTTCGGCGGTGGCTCTGCGCACGGCGATTCCGACGCTGTCGGCCGCGGCTGCGCCCCTGTTTCCTGCCGGAACGCCGTCAGCCTTGGTGACCGCGGCCGTGACTGCAAGCGTCGAAGACCTGATCGTGCGCTTGCGGCAGGACGCGATGCTCTATCACGTCGGCGCGCAATGGCCCTTGGGCCCTGGTCAACTGGTGACGGTTTACAACCGCATGAACGACAAAACGTCGGCCAATGCCGATGTGACGTCGTACGGGGTGGCCTATATCCACCCGCTTTCCAAAAGGACCGATGTCACCGTCATCGCTGGCCGCTATGACAACAATGCAAATGCCCAGGCGGCGCCAGGCGGAGGTGGTTACATCGGTGGAGTCACCGAGGCACCCGGTACCGATTCCACGGCTTTCGCTGTGACGATCAGGCACCGGTTCTGAAATTGGTGGTTCGCTACGGTCACCGTTCACAGGTAATGCGCGGTGACCGTCATCACCTTCGCCGCGGCACGCATCAGCGATCGCACTGGAGGCGGTAACGGGGTACCGCCGGCGGCGAGTGCCGCCTCGCCGTGTCTTGCCTCATCCAGCTTCATCTGCTCGACGATGGCGCGAGACGCCTTGTCGTCCGCGGGCAGGCGCTCAAGATGGCTCGCCAAGTGTTCTTCGACCTGGCGCTCTGTCTCAGCAATGAAACCCAGGCTCGTGGCGTCGCCCATGCGGCCGGCCACCAGCCCGATGCCAAAGGCCCCTGCATACCAGAGCGGGTTGAGCACGCTCTGGCGTGCCCCCAGTTCATGCAAGCGCTGCATCGTCCAGGCGAGGTGATCGTTCTCCTCGCGAGCCGCCTGCTCGAAATATGCCTTCAAGGCCGGGTCGCGCGTGCTTAGTCCTTGTGCCTGGTAAAGGGCCTGTGCGCAGATCTCGCCGACGTGATTGACCCGCATGAGAGCCCCCGCACGGTGTCGCTCGGAGGCGTCCAGCATGCTGCTGTCATCGATCCCTTCGGAAGGCAACGACCGAGCCGCTCGACTGGCTCCTCTGAGCGTTCGCAGCGCGTTGTCGGCTGCGATGAGCAGGCTGTCGATCATTCTTGGTTCGTGAGCATGACAAGCGGCGAGCATAGCTCGGCCACAAACCCGTCCTCCGGTCCCGCCTCCCATTGCATGGCAGGTTGAAAGGCAGGTGCTCGTTGTGCTCAGGCAACAGATCCGGCGCCGCGGCCCTTGCGATTCTTTCCAACACCAAGGCCCTCTGGTGCAATACGGCCAACTTCCGATGAGGGGGTTTGGCTCGATCAGCCCTGGAGCAGGGTGTATGCGATCGGGGCCTCATGTTCAACCTAGGAGATAGTCGCAATGAAGAAATCTCTGCTCGCTCTCGCCGTGCTCGGCGCGTTTGCCGGTGCTGCGTCGGCGCAGTCGTCCGTCACCATCTTCGGCAAGCTGGACCAAGGTGTCGGCAAGCCCATCGGTACCAAGGACAAGCAGGTTCTTGATGGTGCGGGCAGCCGTCTTGGTTTCCGGGGCCAGGAAGATCTGGGAAGCGGCATGTTCGCTGTGTTCTCGTTCGAGCATCGCTTCAGCCCCGATACGGGCATGGACGCTTCGGGCAACAACACCTTCTGGAATGGTCACTCCTGGGTTGGCCTGCGCTCCAATTTCGGTCAGCTGACATTGGGCCGTCACTACACCGCTTCCTGGACTGAGGTTCAGAACGTGATCGACCCGTTCGGCGGGGATACTGTTGCTGCGCTTCGCAATTCCAGCATGACCCCGGCGTCGATCCACAAGACGCGCGTTTCTGATTCCGTCCGCTATGAGTTTGCCGCTGCCGGCGCAAGGATCGTGGCCACGGTTGCTGAGGCGAACCAGGCGATCGCTGCCAACCAAGGCCCTGACCGGCCTTGGTCGCTGGCCGGCAACTACACGGCCGGTCCGCTGTTCATCGGCGCTGGCTATGAGGATCCCGCAAACGATAAGGACCGCCTCCTCAACGTCGGCGCCCGCTACACCTTTGGTCCCGCTACGCTGCGTGCTGGCTTCACCGATGCGCGCAACACCAGCGACCAGAAGGTTCGCGGCTACCTCCTCGGTGCAAACGTGAAGGCCGGTCCGGGCGAAGTTCTGGTCGGCTATGCCATGAGCAAGAACCGCACGACCAGCACCGATCTGTCCAAGAAGTGGGGCCTCGGCTACCGCCACCCGCTGTCCAAGCGGACCTACCTGTACACGGACGTGGCTCGCGACAGCGTTCCCACTTCCAACAAGACCGGCTACGACCTGGGCATCCAGCACAACTTCTGATGGCTGCGCGCTCTGCGCGTTCCACGGAATCAAGGCCGCCCGAGGGCGGCCTTTTCTATGGTCACTGTGCTTTGGATGTTGCACATATGTCCGCTTGCCGGCTTACGTAAGGCATCGCGTTTGCTTCAACTGCCCTTTAGCTGGTCTGATCCGTTGAATTGGAATGCTTGACGTCATGCTGGCCCTCATTGCTTTCAGGCTGTGTTGCGCGTGGCTGTTGCCGATTTGTCGGGGGCGGCCGAGTACTCTCGGGAGTTGGTTGCGCTCATCTTCCTCGTGATGAAGTCGCCCATGGAACTACTCGACCTTCGGTTGAGCAAATGGAAGCGAATTGCGGGAGCCCACTGATGCTGTACGCCGTCGATTCCGTCCCCGCAGGTGCATACCAGCGACTTAAGGCGTGGCACAGCGAACTCACCGCTTTCCGTCGCGATCTGCATGCCCATCCAGAACTGGGGTTCGAGGAATCGCGCACCGCCGCCCGAGTGGCTGAGGCTTTGCGTCTATGTGGGGTCGATGAGGTCCACACCGGCATCGCCAGAACCGGCGTGGTCGGTGTTGTCCATGGCGCTCGCCGGGACTCGGGTCGCATGGTTGGCTTGCGCGCCGACATGGATGCGTTGCCGATGCGCGAGGAGAACGAGTTCCCCTGGCGTTCCACCACTGTCGGCCTCATGCATGGCTGCGGACACGATGGACACACGGCCATGCTGATGGGTGCGGCGCGCTACTTGGCCCAGTCCCGCAGGTTCGACGGCACGGCGATCCTCGTCTTCCAGCCCGGGGAGGAGGGCTATGCCGGTGCTAAGGCGATGATGGACGATGGCCTGTTCGACCGCTTTCCAGTCGACGCGATCTACGCCATGCACAACTGGCCCAGCCTGCCGCCGGGCGTGATCGGCCTCAACAGCGGGGCGATGATGGCGGCGGCGGACCGCTTCGAGATCGGCATCCAAGGACGTGGCGGCCATGGCGCGCACCCGCACATGGCGATCGATCCGGTCCTGGTGGCGGGGCACATCATCACGGCGGCGCAGAGCCTGGTGTCTCGCAATGTCAATGCCTTGGACAGCGCAGTCGTCAGCGTGTGCGCCATGCAGGCTGGCGATCCTGGTGCGTTCAGCGTCATCCCACGCCAGGCGCGGCTAGTCGGGACCGCACGCAGCTTCAAACGCGAGGTGCAGGACATGCTCGAGGAACGACTGGGGCGGCTGGCGGAATCGGTGGCCCTGGGATTCGGGGCCACCGCTCGGCTGGATTACCAACGCATGTACCCGGCGACGATCAATACGCCTCGTGAAGCTCGCTTCGCAGGTGACGTTGCCGCCTCCCTTGTGGGCGAGGACAAGGTGATTCGAGACTTGCCACCAAGCATGGGTGCCGAGGACTTCTCGTTCATGCTTCAGTCCAAGCCGGGCGCCTACCTGCGTATCGGCCAGGGAGGCGAAGGCGGCTGCTTCCTGCACAGCACGCGCTACGACTTCAATGATGACATCCTGCCACTTGGCGGCGCCCTGATGGCTAACCTAGTCGAACAAGCGATGCCGTTGTGACCTCGACGTGTCCTGTGGATCCTGGCTCAGGCCGGCGGAAGGAGGTGCTCGCCTCGAAACAGATCTGCCATATGCTCCCGTTCGCGAATCAGCCGGGCGTGCTTGCCGTTCACCATGACCTCCGCTGCACGTGGACGGCTGTTGTAGTTGCTGGCCATGCTCATGCCATACGCGCCCGCCGATAGCACGGCCAGCCGATCCCCTGGCCTTACCAGGAGAGCCCGGTCACGCCCCAGCCAGTCTCCCGACTCGCACACCGGCCCTACCACGTCATAGAGGGTCGTTTTCCCGGTACGCCGTTGGCACGGCACGATGGACATCCAGGCCTCGTACATCGCCGGGCGCATGAGGTCGTTCATCGCCGCATCCACAATGCAAAAGTTCTTCGCTTCGCCAGGCTTGAGGTAGAGCACCTCGCTCACCAGCACGCCGGCGTTGCCGACAAGTGAACGCCCAGGCTCGAACACGATGCGTCGATGGCCATGTCCGCGCGTATCGATGCGCGCCAGGAGCGTGGCCACTAGCGTGTCTGCGGCGGGCGGTGTCTCGTCGGTGTATGTGATGCCCAGGCCGCCGCCGAGATCCAGGTGATGCAGCTTGATGCCGTGAGCTTCCACGGACTCCACGAGGTCGAGCACGCGGTCCAGGGCATCACGATAGGGCGCCATGTCGGTGATCTGGGAGCCGATGTGGCAGTCGATTCCCGTGATCTCAATGCCGGGCAGGGAAGCGGCATGGCGGTACACCGCCACGGCCCGCTCGTGCGCTACTCCGAATTTGTTGGCCTTCAATCCTGTGGAGATGTAGGGATGGGTGCCGGCATCCACGTCGGGGTTGACGCGCAGGCTGATGCGCGCCGAATGGCCCTCTTGGCATGCCACTTCGGACAGCTCGTCGAGCTCGACCTCGCTCTCGACGTTGAAGCACAGTACGCCGGCTTGCAGCGCACGGCGCATTTCGGCGCGCGTCTTGCCTACGCCGGAGAACACTACTTTGCTGGGATCGGCGCCGACGGCGAGAACGCGCTCCAGCTCGCCTGCCGAAACGATGTCAAAACCAGCGCCCGCTTGTGCAAACGTTTGCAGCACCGCTAGGCTGGAGTTGGCTTTCACCGCATAGCACACGAGGTGATCGCGTCCCACAAGCGCCTTTTGCCATGCGGCAAGTGCCGCGCGCATTGCGGACTGGGAGTACACGTAAAGTGGGGTGCCGTACTCAGCTGCCAGTTCGACAAGCGAGCAGTCCTCAATGAACAGCGTGTCGCCACGGTAGGCGACCTGCGGTGAGCCGGGGAGGGTCATCGGGGGGAAGATGCGGGCAGTGGGGGCGCCGAAGCCGGCGCCTTGGACGTCGGCAGCGTAAGCGGGCCCTTCTGCCCGCAGCCGGCGACCAAGAGGAGCATTGCCACCAAAGAACCTGCTGTCGTCAACGAGACGAGGCTGCGGGCTACACTTTGACGGCGCTCATACATGGCGCGCAGATTTTATCCAGCATGTCCACCGAGATCGTTCCCACGCCCCTGTCGGACGCGGAGTACCGCGCAAAGACCGCTTCGCTGCTCTCGGGAATCGAGGCCGCTGTGGATCGATGGCTTCAGCAGGATGTGATCGACATCGATACGACGCGCACGGGCGGGTTGTTGGAGCTGGTCTTTCCGAACGGCAGCAAGATCGTGATCAATACCCAGCCACCGCTGTACGAGATGTGGGTGGCGGCACGCAAGGGGGGCTACCACTACAAGTACGTCGAGGGCCGCTGGGTTGATCGCGTAGGCCACGAACTTTTCGAGTCGCTCTCCGAGTGTGCGAGCGAACAGGCGGGCTTGCCACTGCAATTTGCCGAGCCTGCCGGCTAAACGGCGTGGGCGCCGCCGCCGGCGCCCCTGCAAATCAGCGCTTGAAGAGGTCGAGTATGCTGCGGCGCTCTTCTTCGCTTGGCATGGTCGGCGTCTTGTCGTCCAGCCCCAGGCTGCTGACGCCACTGCCCTGTGCGTACTCTTCGTAGTACCACTCGCCGTTCAGGTTGACCACACCCTCGGGCGGGGTGGGCTCCTCGACTGCGACGCCTTTGAGCGCGTGCCGCATGTACTCCACCCAAATGGGCAGCGACAGACCTCCGCCGGTTTCGCGCTCGCCCAGCTTGCGCGGCGTGTCATAGCCGACCCACACCACCGCCACCAATCCGGGCTGGTAACCGGAGAACCAGGCGTCCATGGCATCGTTGGTCGTGCCCGTCTTGCCGTAGACGTCCGTGCGCTTGAGCTTCTCCTGCGTACCTGCTGCCGTGCCGGAGCGGGTGACTTCCTGCATGAGGCTCGTCATTACGAAAGCATTTCTCGCGTCGATAGCGCGCAGTGACTCATCCAGCGGAAGGGGTTTGGGCTCAGATAGCACGCGGCCCTTGGCATCAGTGACCTTGCTCACCAGGTATGGGTTGACGCGATAGCCGCCGTTGGCGAACACGGAATAGGCGGACGCCATCTGCAACGGAGTGACCGAACCGGTGCCCAGTGCGAGCGTCAGGTAGGCAGGATGCTTGTCCGCCTCGAAGCCGAACCGCGCGGCCCACTCCTGGGCATACGCCGGTCCGATGGATTTCAGCACGCGTATGGAAATCATGTTCTTCGACTTCGCCAAGCCCCGGCGCAGCGACATTGGTCCTTCGAACTTGCCGTCGTAGTTCTTGGGCTCCCAAGGCTGGCTACCCGTCGTGCCAGCATCGAAGAACAGGGGCGCATCGTTCACTACCGTGGCGGGCGTAAAGCCCTTTTCGAGCGCGGCCGAGTAGATGAACGGCTTGAAGCTCGATCCCGGTTGTCGCCACGCCTGGGTGACGTGGTTGAAGCGATTCTTGGCGTAATCAAAACCGCCCACCATTGCCCGCAGGGAGCCTGTACGCGAGTCCATCGCCACGAAAGCACCCTCAACCTCGGGTAGCTGGGTGATGGTCCACTCGTTCTTCGGCCCCGCTTTGATGAGCCGGATGACGGCGCCGCGGCGAATCTGCACCTTGGGGTTGGCCTTTTCGGACAGTCCGGACGCGGCCGGCTTGAGGCCGTCGCCGGAAATGGTGACCGTCTCGCCGCTTTGCAGCATCGCGACCACCTTCCTCGGTCCCACTTCGAGCGCGATTGCGGCCTTGAGCTCGTCGTTGTCCGGATGCTCGACAAGTGCTTCGGCAACACGGGTGTCCAGCTCTCGGGAGTTCGAAGGAAGGTCGACGTAAGCTTCCGGCCCGCGATAGAACTGGCGCCGCTCGTAATCCAGGATGCCTTTGCGCAAAGCACGGTAGGCCACCATCTGGTCATTCGAGTCGACCGTGACATAGACGTTGATGCCCCGGGTATACGCCTCATCTCCGTACTGGGCGAAGATCAGCTGTCGGGCCGCTTCGGCCACGTACTCGGCGTGCACGGGGACATCAGTCTGGGCGCGGTAGCGCAGGGGTTGCGCTTTTGCCTGCTCGTGCTGCTGTGGCGTGATGAAGCCGTTGTCCAGCATGCGGTCGATGATGTAGAGCTGCCGAACCGTGGCGCGCCTGGGGTTGGCGATCGGGTTGTAGGCCGAAGGCGCCTTGGGCAGACCGGCAAGCATCGCCGCCTCCGCGATGGTGATGTCCTTGAGCGGCTTGCCGAAGTACACCTCGCTGGCCGAGGCAAAACCGTAGGCCCGTTGACCAAGGTATATCTGGTTCATGTAGAGCTCGAGGATCTGCTCCTTGGTCAGCAGGCTCTCGATCTTCAGGGCGAGCAGGATCTCGTAGATCTTGCGTGTGAAAGTCTTTTCGCTCGAGAGGTAGAAGTTGCGTGCCACCTGCATCGTGATGGTCGACGCGCCCTGGCTGCGCGCTTCGCTGAACTGCGCGAACGCGGCGCGGACCACGCCCTTGTAATCCACGCCCCGGTGCTCGTAGAAGCGAGCGTCTTCGATCGCCAGCACGGCTTGCTGCATGACCTTGGGAATCTCGCCGATAGGCACGAAGTGGCGGCGCTCCTCCCCGAACTCGCCTATCAGCACGCCGTCGGAGGAGTAGATGCGCATCGGCAGCTTCGGCCGGTAGTCGGTGAGGCTCGCGATGTCAGGAAGGTTGGGGTAAGCCACCGAGAGCGCGATGGCAATGACCATCAGCAGTGACAAGGTGGCCGCGGCCGCCAGGCCCGCAAGCCACAGGGCGCACCGAGCGAGCCATTGGGCCCAAGTGGGCAGCGAGGAGAAGGCCATGCGGGAGGAAGGAGGCCGGAACGGCTGGTCGTCGTGTCCGGGTGAGCTCATGAGAGTCCAGGGATAGCTGCGCCTGATTATAGGAACGGGGTTACAGGCCAGCCTGGCTTCCCGTGAACTGCTTGGCAACGAACCGTGAAGCCCTTCGGCGATTGCTCATGGTTCACCTGACAAACCCGCCCCCAGACTTGGTGGATGATGAGACTTACGCAACGTGCGTGGGGTTTCGGAAACCGAAATTTCGTTGTTCCTCAAAGGCTTTACTGCTAGCATTGAAGTAACTTATTAACAGTCCCGTGCACGATATGCGCGCGTTGGGAGAGGGCTCGTGAGCTTTCTGGACACCCTGCTGGGGCGCAAGCATCCAGCGATGATCGGCTTGGATATAAGCTCTTCCAGCGTCAAACTTGTGGAGCTTTCTCAAGATTCCTCCGGGGGGTATGTGCTGGAGCGCTTTGCCGCGGAGAGCTTCGAGAAAGGCTGGATACAAGACGGCCAGATCGAGAAGTTTGACGAGGTCGCCGACGCGGTCAAGCGCGTGGTGAGCAAGAGCGGCACCAAGACCAAGAATGTGGTCATGGCGATGCCGCAGTCGGCCGTCATAACGAAGAAGATCATGCTGCCAGCCGGCCTGCGCGAAGAAGAGCTGGAGCTGCAGGTCGAGTCCGAGGCCAATCAGTACATCCCGTTCTCGCTTGACGAGGTGTGTCTGGACTTCTGCGTGATCGGGCCCAGTCCTACCTCCATGGGCGATGTCGAGGTGCTCATCGCCGCGTCACGCAAGGATCGGGTGCAGGACCGCCAGGGCTTGGCTGAGGCGGCGGGCCTAAAGCCTGTCGTCCTGGACATCGAATCGCATGCATCGCGGCTGGCGATGAGCCGGGTCATCGGCGCGCTGCCGAACGAAGGTCGCGATGCCCTCGTGGCGCTGTTCGAGATTGGTGCGGACACCACCAGCCTCAAGGTGCTGCGCGACGACGAGATGCTGTACGACCGCGACCAGGCGTTCGGCGGCTCGCAACTGACTCAGCTCATCTCGAGACAGTACGGTTTCTCCTTCGAGGAGGCGGAGCAGAAGAAGCTGGCGGGCGATCTGCCGGACGACTATGAAGCTTCGATCCTCGCGCCCTTCGTTGACAGCCTCTCGCAGGAGATCGGGCGGGCGCTCCAGTACTTCTTCACCAGCACGCCGCATCATCGGGTGCACTACGTCATGCTGGGTGGCGGTACGGCGACCCTGCCCGGACTGAAGGATCGCGTGACCGAGCTCACCGGCTTCGCATGCATGGTGGTCAACCCCTTCGACAACATGAAGCTGGGCAGCGCCGTGCGCGAGGCCAAGTTGCGCCGTGAAGCGCCGTCTTACCTGACGGCCTGTGGCTTGGCGATGCGGAGGTTCCTCCAGTGATCCTCATCAACCTGCTCCCGCACCGGGAGGAGCGGCGCAAGCGTCGCAAGGCGGCCTATTTCGCGGGGCTAGGCGCTGCTGCGGCAGTAGGCTTGGGCATCACCGGCGCCTGGTACCTTGTCCTTCAGCAACTGACCTCCACTCAGCAGGATCGCAACACGTTCCTCAGCGCGGAAATCGGCAAGCTGGAGGTGCAGATCAAGGATATTGCAACGCTGCGTGCCGAGATCGAGTCGCTCAAGGCTCGCCAGAAGGCTGTCGAGGACCTGCAGATTGACCGCAACGTTCCCGTCCACGTACTTAATGAGCTGGTCAAGCAGACTCCAGAGGGAATTTACTTCGTTGCTGTCAAGCAGGATGGGCAGAGCCTCAGTGTGACTGGCGTCGCGCAGACCAATGAACGCGTGTCCGAGTTCCTGCGCAATACCGCCAACAACTCGGAATGGCTCGTGAAGCCTGAACTCGTTGAGATCAAGTCCTCCACTCAGAATGCTGGCCGGGACCGCGGTCGCGACCAGAAGCGCCTCTTTGACTTCTCCGTGCGACTGTCGGTGAAGCGTCCGCAGGATAAGCCCGCCGGGGATGTTGTCGCGCCGGATATCAAGCCGTCCGCTCCAGCGCAAGCAGCGTCGGGTCCGAAGAAGGCGTAAGGGTGCTCATGGCAAGCAAGAAGCCGATCAACATCGACCTGAATTCCGTCTTCGAAGGCGCGGTCTCCCAGTTTCGAGGGCTTAACCCGAACGAGCCGGGGCAATGGCCCGTTCTTCCCAAGCTGGGGACCTGGGCGCTGATGGCTGCTGCTGTCGTGACTGTGGGGTGGTTCCTTCTCCTGTCTGACGCCAATCAGGAGCTGGAGGCGGAGCGTGCCAAAGAACCCACGCTGAAGAGTGACTATCGCAACAAGCTTGCGCAGGCGGTGAACCTGAGCGAGCTGCGCAAGCAAAAGCTCCAAGTGGAGGAGTACGTCACGCAGCTCGAAAAGCAGTTGCCGGGCAAGGCGGAGATGGATGCGCTTCTGTCCGATATCAATACGGCCGGGCTTGGGCGTGGATTGCAGTTCGAGCTGTTTCGCCCCGGTCAGGTGGTGGTGCGGGACTACTACGCCGAGTTGCCGATCTCGATCAAGGTGACAGGCCGCTACCACGATATCGGCGCATTTGCCGCTGATGTTGCCAATCTCTCGCGCATTGTGACTCTTCACAATATGAACATTTCTGCTGCCAAGGACGCGGCTGGGAAGGAAGCTGGGGGCGCACTTTCCATGGAAGCTACAGCGCGGACCTACCGCTACCTGGATGCGGCCGAGCTGGAGCAGGTGCGTGCTGCTGCTGATAAGAAGAAGCAGGGCAGCAAGAAGGCGGGAGGCGCGACGTGACCAACCGGTATCGTGTCAGTGCCGTCGCGGGCGTACTGATCGTTTGCGCGCTGAACACCGGCTGCACCGGAGAGCAGGACGAGCTTCAGGAGTGGATGGAGCAGCAAAAGCGCGAGGTCAAGCCCAACGTGCAGCCGCTATCCCCACCGAAGAAATTTGATCCGCAGCCTTACACCGCGCTGGATGCGGTCGAGCCGTTCAGCTTGCAGAAGTTGACTGTTGCGCTCAAGCAGGAGGCACGGCAGCCGAATTCCATGCTGGCGGCGGAGATCAATCGCCGCAAGGAGCCGCTAGAGGCGTATCCGCTGGACAGCATGAGCATGGTGGGCAGCGTGGTGAAGCAGGGACGCCAGTACGCCCTGCTCAAGGTGGACAACCTGCTGTATCAGGTGAAAGTCGGGGACTACCTCGGCCAGAACTATGGAAAGATCACCAAGATCACGGAGACCGATGTGACCCTGCGCGAAATCGTGCAGGACGCGGCCGGAGAGTGGACCGAGCGTACAGGCTCGCTCCAGCTCCAGGAGAAAGCACGATGACCAGCATGTGGGAGACGGGAATGACGAGGCTCTGGCGGGCGGGCTTGCTCGCGGTGGCGATGGTCGTGGGCACGGCGACACAAGCTCTGGCGCAGAACGCCATCCAGTCCATCAACAGCACGCAGCAGGCGGGGTCGGAAGTCGTCCGCATCGAGCTGTCTCAGCCGCTCGCTTCCGTGCCGAACGGCTTTGCTGTGCAAACGCCACCTCGCGTGGCGCTCGACCTGCCGGGTGTGAGCAACGCTCTTGGTCGCTCCACAGTGGAGATCAACCAGGGTAACCTGCGCTCCGTGAACGTGGCCCAGTCTGGTGACCGGACCCGCCTCGTGCTCAACCTCAAGCAGCCGGCCAACTACCAGGCTCAGCTGCAAGGGAAGGTGCTGATGGTGGTGCTGGAGTCGCCGAACGTGGCTGCGGCTCCGACTGGCACCAGCGAACCCGTGCACTTTGCCGAGAGCTTGAACCGCACGCCGGCGGCCATCAAGGACATCGATTTTCGTCGCGGGCCGGATGGAGCCGGGCGCGTGGTTGTGGAACTGCCGAACAACCAGGTGGGTGTCGATATTCGCCAGCAGGGGCAGAGCCTCGTAGTGGAATTCTTGAAGTCGACGCTGCCCGATAGCCTGCGTCGTCGTATGGACGTGACCGACTTTGGAACGCCGGTGCAGGCCGTGTCGGCCACGCAAAGCGGCGACCGTGTCCGTCTCACTGTCAACCCCCGCGGGGCTTGGGAGCACAGTGCTTACCAGAGCGACAACCAGTTCGTGCTGGAAGTGCGTCCGCAGAAGGTCGATCCGAACAAGCTCACGCAGGGGCCGACCTATTCCGGCGAGAAGTTGTCGCTCAACTTCCAGAACATCGAAGTCCGCTCGCTGCTGCAGGTGATTGCAGACTTCACCAACTTCAACGTGGTGACCAGCGACACGGTGACGGGCAACGTCACGCTGCGACTGAAAGATGTCCCCTGGGATCAAGCCTTGGACATCATCTTGCAGGCCAAGGGTTTGGGGCTGCGCAAATCGGGCAATGTCATCTGGATTGCACCCAAGGATGAGTTGGCGGCCAAGGAGAAGGTCGACCTCGAGGCCAAGCAGCAGATCGCAGCCCTGGAGCCTGTGCGTACGCAGTCGTTCCAGCTCAACTACACGAAGGCTGAAGAGGTGGCCAAGGGCTTGACGGGTCAGTCGAGCGGCCAGGGGGGCGGTACAGCGAGCCGCATCCTCTCCCCAAGAGGCACCGTCATCTTCGAAACACGTACCAACCAACTCTTCGTTTCCGACATCCCTTCGAAGCTCCAGGAAGTGCAGGAGATGATCGCCAAGATCGATATCCCTGTGCGCCAGGTGCTGATCGAAGCGCGCATCGTGATTGCCGATGACAAGTTCGGCCGGAATCTGGGCGTAAAGCTCGGCGGTGCCGACCTGCGGGGTATTCGCGGAGGCATCCCTGGCTACAACGTGGGGGGTAACCATCAGATCGCGGTCGGCGGAAACATGAACGCGATCGGCGCTGAGACGCAGCAGACGACTGCCACTTCGGTTCCTTTCAATGATACGCAGTTTGTAAACCTGCCGGCCAATGGGTTGAACAACTTCGGCCCGGCGACCGTGGCGCTGTCGCTTTTCAGTGCGGCGGCGAACCGTTTTCTGAATCTGGAATTGTCCGCGCTGGAGGCCGATGGTCGTGGGAAGGTGGTGTCCAGCCCGCGGGTGATCACCGCTGACCAGGTGAAGGCATTGATCGAGCAGGGCGAAGAACTGCCTTACCAAGTGGCGACTTCCAGTGGCGCCACGTCGTTGCAGTTCCGCAAGGCCAACCTGAAGCTAGAGGTCATTCCTCAGATCACGCCTGAAGGCAATGTGATTTTGGATGTCGACGTCAACAAGGACAGCGTGGGTCGCAGCACCGCAGCCGGCTTTGCCATCGACACCAAGCACGTGAAGACGCAGGTGCTTGTGGAAAACGGCGGTACCGTCGTGATCGGCGGCATCTTTGAACAGACGGATCGCGAAGATGTGACGAAGGTTCCAGTGTTGGGCGACGTGCCTTATGTCGGGAACCTTTTCAAGACCAAGACGCGCTCCTCGTCCAAAACTGAGCTGCTGATCTTCATTACGCCGAAGGTGGTGAGCGATCGCACGCCGGTCCGCTGATCACCGCCACCACCCGAAGGCAAGAAAACCAAGCGAGTCGAGTCGATGAAGATCCTGAAATGGGCGATGGTGCTGGCGAGCGCGCTGGCCTTGGCGGCATGCGGCGGCGGCAGCAGCTCCGACGCCGGAACACCGCCGTTCGGCGGCGGCACGGGCAATGGCGGTGGCGGTGGCGGCGGTACGCCGACCGGTTCGCCGTCCATCTTGATGGTGCTGCAGGATGCCAGCGGCGCCACGATGTCCACGCCGGCCTTGACGGGCACGCAGAACGTGTCGGCCGTCGCAACGGTCCTCGACGCCAACGGCGTGGCAGTTCCCAACGTGCTGGTGGCGTTCACCAGCGATGCCCTGACCATGACCCCCAGCACGGGCCAGACCATCACCGACGCCTCGGGCGTAGCGCGGGTCCAGGTCCGCCCAGCCGACCCGTTCGCCAGCGGTGCCACAACCATCACGGCCGCGACCAGCGTCGGCGGCACCGCGGTCGACGCCTCGCTGGCCGTGGGCCTGGGCGCGGCGACGGCCACCTTGTCCTCCATCACGGTGTCGTCGAACACCGTGCCCGCCTACCAGACCATCCAGGTCTCCGTGCCTGCCACGCTGGGCGGCAGCACGCCGGCGGTCCAGTACCCGGTCGAGTTCTCGACGAGCTGCGGCACCTTCGATCCGCCGACCGCGATCACTGACTCCAGCGGCATCGCGCGCAGCGCCTACCGCAACCAGGCCGGCACCAGCACGGCCTGCTCCGGCACGCAGACCCTGACGGCGAAGGCTGGTTCGTCGAGCGTCAACACGACCGTCACGACGACTGCGCCGGTGGCGGCCAACCTGGTGTTCGTCTCGGCGACGCCGAGCCGCATCTATCTCGCCGGCTCGCCCGGCGTCAGCCAGTCGCTGATCCGCTTCAAGCTGGTCGACAGCAACAACAACCCCGTCCAGGGTGAGAACGTCACGCTGACGATGACGCTCAGGCCGACCGGCGCCTACCTGGGCTCGATCGCCGGCACAACCGCGCTGCAGCAGCCGACCAACTCCGACGGTACCGTTGACGTGGCGGTCAATGCAGGATCGCAGCCCGGACCGGTCCAGGTTCAGGCGACGCTCAACAGCAACACCGCCATCACCAACGTCTCGAACAGCCTGGCGATCGCCTCGGGCTTGCCGGTCCAGCGCGCCTTCTCGATGAGCGTGTCGACCTTCAACATCGAGGCGCTCAACGAAGATGGGGTAACCACCGACATCACGTTGCGGATTGCCGATCGACTCGGCAACCCGGTGCCCGACGGCACGACGGTGAACTTCGTCACGGAAGGCGGGCAGGTGGTCGGGTCGTGCAACACGACCGGTGCTTCGTCGAACGACACGGCGGGCTGCACGGTCAAGCTGGCCAGCCAAAACCCGCGACCGAGCGACGGACGTCTCACCGTGCTCGCCTGGGCGCAGGGTGAAGAGAACTTCACCGACTCCGGCACACCGACCAACAACGTGTACGACAGCGGCGAGGCCTTCGAGAACCTGGGACAGACCTTCCTCGACAAGAACGAGAACGGCACCTACGACGCGGGCGTCGACGTCACGGTCGGAACCGCGCCCGGAGCGCAAGCGTGCCCTGCCGGAACGCTGTCGGTCCCCAGCACCTGCGACGCCGGTTGGGGCCAGGCGCTGGTGCGCGCCAACGCAGTGATCGTCTTCTCCGGATCCGAGGCATTGATGACCAACGTGAGCGCACTCGTGTCCTCCGGCGCCAATCGCTGCACGATGAGCTTCACGTTGCAGGACGTGAACCACAACCCGCTGCCGCGCGGCACGACCCTCGCCGTGAGCTCGGTGACCGGGGGTGGCGCAGGCGGCACGGCGGGCGTCGACGCGAAGTTCGAAGGCTTCGGCGGTGCCGGCGACAAGGTGCCCAACACGTCGGCGGCCGGCGGAACCAATCACTCGTTCGTGTTCTCGAACTGCGCCAACCCGGCGGCGGTGCAGTTCAAGTTCACCGCGACGACGCCCAAGAACATCGCGACGACGTTCTTCCTGCCCTGACGGACATGAGGCCTTGGCTGCGATCGCGCTCATCGGCATGCCCGGCGGTGGCAAGTCCACCGTCGGCCGCCAGCTCGCCAGGTGTCTCGACCTGAAGTTCACCGATGCCGATGCTCTGATTGAGCAGCGCATCCGGCAGTCGATCCGCAGCTTCTTCGAGCGCGAGGGTGAGGAGCGCTTTCGCGATCTGGAGCAAGACATCATCGACGAGCTGACCGCGGCCGGCGACGGCGTGCTCGCCACGGGCGGCGGCGTGGTGCTTCGCGAGGCGAACCGACGCCACCTGCGCGATCGCGGCACCGTCGTGTACCTTCGCTCCACGCCCGAGGATCTCGCCTGGCGCCTGCGCCACGACAGCCAGCGTCCGCTGCTGCAGGTGGCCGATCCCCTGGCCAAGCTTCGCGCGCTGTACGCCGAGCGCGATCCGCTGTATCGCAGCACGGCCCACTTCGTCATCGAAACCGGCCGACCCTCGGTGCCGACGCTGGTCAACATGATCCTGATGCAGCTCGAGCTTGCGGGCCTGCTCGATTCGACGAAGGTACGCCCGGTCGAGGCCGGACCGCGAAACTGACGCGAAGCGGCTGGCTTAAACTCGCCGCATGACCCCCCTTGCCAGCGACAAGGTCACGATCGCACTCGGAGACCGCAGCTACGACCTGCTCATCGGACCCGGCCTGCTGGCCCGCCCCGAATCCTGCGCTGGCTTGCCGCCCGCGGCCGATGCCCTCATCGTCACCAACACGACCGTCGGTCCGCTCCATGCCGAGGGGCTGCGCCAGGCGCTGGCACCGGTGTACCGTCGCATCCACCAGGTCGACCTGCCCGACGGCGAGGCACACAAGGACTGGTCCACGCTCAACCGCATCTTCGATGCGCTGCTTGCGGCCGGATGCGACCGCAAGACACTGCTCTTCGCGCTGGGCGGCGGCGTGATCGGCGACATGACCGGGTTCGCCGCCGCCTGCTACATGCGCGGCGTGCCCTTCGTGCAGGTGCCGACGACGCTGCTGGCGCAGGTCGACTCGTCGGTGGGCGGCAAGACCGCGATCAACCACCCGCTGGGCAAGAACATGATCGGCGCCTTCCACCAGCCGGTGCGCGTCGTGGCCGACCTCGACGTGCTGCAGACCTTGCCGCAGCGCGAGATCGCCGCCGGCCTCGCCGAGGTCATCAAGTACGGTCCCATCGTCGATGCGGCCTTCCTCGACTGGATCGACGATCACCTTGCTGCGCTGGTTGCGCGCGAGCCGGCCGCCATCGCACATGCGGTGAAGCGCTCGTGCGAAATCAAGGCGCAAGTGGTCGCCGCCGATGAGCGGGAATCGGGGCTGCGCGCCATCCTCAACTTCGGCCACACCTTCGGCCATGCGATCGAGGCGGGACTGGGCTACGGAGAGTGGTTGCACGGCGAGGCGGTCGGGTGCGGCATGGTGATGGCCGCCGAGCTGTCGCGCCGTCTTGGCCTGATCGATGCATCGTACGTCCAGCGCCTGCGCTCCATCATCGAACGGGCGGGCTTGCCGGTGCGCGGGCCCGCACTCGGGCCGGATCGGTACCTTGAGCTCATGCGCCACGACAAGAAGGCCGAAGGCGGGGAGATCCGATTCGTACTGATCGATGCTTCCGGGCGCGCCGTCGTTCAGCCGGCACCGGATCAGGTGGTGCGCGAGGTTCTTCGAGCCTGCACCGGCTGAGATCCGCTTGGTGCCATGCATTTGCAGGCCTACGCCAGCTGGCCCGAACATTCCCGCGGCAGGCGGTATGTCGAGCCCCCGGCACCGACGCGCAACGACTTCCAGCGCGACCGCGACCGCATCGTCCACTGCACCGCGTTTCGCCGCCTCGTCTACAAGACCCAGGTCTTCCTCAACCATGAGGGTGACTTGTTTCGCACGCGGTTGACCCATTCCCTGGAAGTGGCACAGCTGGGTCGCTCGATTGCTCGGGTGCTGGAGCTGAACGAGGACCTGGTCGAGGCGATCGCCCTCGCGCACGACCTGGGCCATACACCTTTCGGCCATGCCGGGCAGGATGCGCTGGACGAATGCGTCCGGCGGGCCAACCCCGACGGCGGCGGGTTCGAGCACAACCTGCAGAGCTTACGCGTGGTGGATGAGCTGGAAGAGCGCTACCCGGAATTCGATGGCCTCAATCTCACGTTCGAGACGCGCGAGGGCATCCTGAAGCACTGCTCCCGACGGCACGCCGAGCGGCTTTGTCAGCAGGAACCGGGGGGTGTCGCTCAGCGTTTCCTGGATCGCACCCAGCCCAGCCTAGAAGCGCAGCTGTGCAATATCGCCGACGAGGTGGCCTACAACGCACACGACATCGACGATGGGGTGCGTTCCGGGCTGATCAAGCTGGAGCAGCTCGATGAGGTGGAGCTGTTCGCGCATCATGCCCGCGATGCGCGCAGGCAGTATCCGCAGCTCGCCGGGCGCCGGTTGCTGTTCGAGTCGGTGCGCCGCATGCTTTCGGCCCAAGTCTACGACATCATAGAAGCCACAAGTTCAATGCTGCGAGAGGCTCGTCTGGACAGTGCAGACGAGGCCAGACAGGCTCCCCCCTTGGTTCGCTACAGCCCGGAAGCGCTGGAGCTCGGCGCGGCACTGAAGCGCTTCCTGCGGGAGAAGCTGTACCGCCACCCGCAGGTCGTGGAGACGACGGAGCGCGCCAAGACGGTCATTCGGGAGTTGTTCGACGCCTACTTGCGCGAGCCCGGTCAACTGCCCGCCGGCTTCGCAGCCAAGCCCGACCCTGCGAGAGCCGTGACCGACTACATCGCTGGAATGACCGACCGCTTCGCGTTGAAGGAACACCACCGGTTGACCGGACGCGAGCTGTTCTGACCCCGCCGACGTCCGTCCCCACGACAGCCGCTTTCCATGGCCCGACTGCCTCGGCTCGCGATTCCTGGTCATTTGCATCTCATTGCCCAGCACACGCATGCACGGGAACCCGTGCTCGGCGATGAGCAGGATTTGGCCAGTTGCAAGCGCAGTCTCTTGGATGCGGCGCGCCAGCACGGCGTGGCCTTACATGCCTATGCGTTGCTGCCGACCCAGGTTCTCTTGCTCGCCACGCCGGCTACTTCTAGCGGACTGAGCCGGATGTGGCAGGCCGTGGGTCGCCGCTTCGGAGCCGACTACAACCGGCGCCATGGGCGTCGTGGAGCGCTGTGGGAGGGCCGCTTCCGTACGGCGGTGGTGGACGCCCGGGCCCACTGGCTCGATTGCTGTCGCCACGTCGAGTCGATGCCGCTGAAGCTGGGCTTGTGTGCCATGGCAGGCGAGTACCTGTGGTCGAGTGCGGCGCACCACGCGGGGTTGCGGGTGGATGCCGGCCTTACGGAGCATCCGGGCTACTGGGCTTTGGGCAACACCCCATTCGAGCGCGAGGCGCGTTATCGGGAGATGCTGGAACAACCCCTCCCCGAGTTGGTGGAACGACGCTTGGTCGACGCGGTGGGCAAGGGTTGGGCAATGGGCGACGCTGCCTTCATCGCGACACTGTCGGAACTGACTGGGCGTCGCGTGACGCCGTTGAGCCGAGGTCGGCCGCGTGGAACAAAGACTGTCCCCAAAACACCTCTTTAGTCGCGATAATGTGAATTAAATGGGGACGGACCCTTTTTATAATCCTTGAGGCCCGCTGGGCGAGCCGTTATTCTCCGGTCCATCCCTAAATTCATGCCGGAGTACGCCATGGAGAAGGCGCCCAGTGGAGTTCCTGCCCCGGAAGAAGTTGAGCAGGCGGCCGCGCACGGCTTGTATGACCCGAGCCATGAGCACGACGCCTGTGGCGTGGGTTTTGTTGCGCATATCAAGGGCGGGAAGGCGCACGGCATCGTCGAGCAGGGACTCAAGATCCTCGAGAACCTGGATCACCGCGGTGCTGTGGGGGCCGACAAGCTTATGGGTGACGGTGCCGGCATCCTGATCCAGATTCCGGACGACTACTTCAGGGCCGAGATGGCCCATCAAGGGGTCGAGCTACCCCCCTTGGGGGAGTACGGTGTGGGGATGATCTTCCTGCCCAAGGAGCATGCGTCTCGTCTGGCGTGCATGCAGGAGATGGAACGCGCCGTGAAGGCCGAAGGCCAGGTGCTGCTGGGCTGGCGTGACGTGCCGGTGGACCGCGAGATGCCGATGTCGCCCACGGTGCGCGAGAAGGAGCCGGTGATCAAGCAGGTCTTTATCGGGCGCGGGCCCGATGTGATCGTGCCCGACGCCCTGGAGCGCAAGCTTTACGTGATCCGCAAAACGGCGTCGAGCGCGATCCAGGCCCTCAAGCTCACGCACAGCCGCGAGTATTACGTGCCGAGCATGAGTTGCCGCACGATCATCTACAAGGGTTTGCTGCTGGCAGACCAGGTCGGCAGGTACTACAAGGACCTGCAGGATGCTCGCGTGGTGTCCGCGCTGGCTCTGGTGCATCAGCGTTTTTCCACCAACACCTTCCCCGAATGGCCCCTGGCGCACCCGTATCGCATGGTCGCGCACAACGGCGAAATCAACACCGTCAAGGGGAACTTCAACTGGATGCGTGCCCGCGAGGGCGTGATGAAGTCGCCGGTGCTCGGCGACGACCTGAAGAAGCTTTATCCGATCACGTTCGAAGGCCAGTCTGACACTGCCACGTTTGACAACGCGCTAGAGCTGCTGACGATGAGCGGCTACTCGCTGGCCCATGCGGCGATGATGATGATCCCTGAGGCGTGGGAGCAGCACACGCTCATGGACGAACGCCGCCGTGCGTTCTACGAGTACCACGCCGCCATGCTGGAGCCCTGGGACGGCCCCGCTGCGATGGTCTTCACCGATGGTCGCCAGATCGGCGCCACGCTGGACCGCAACGGCTTGAGGCCTGCGCGCTACATCGTCACGGACGACGATCTGGTCGTGATGGCCTCCGAGTCGGGCGTGCTGCCCATTCCCGAGAGCAAGATCGTCAAGAAGTGGCGCCTGCAGCCGGGCAAGATGTTCCTCATCGACCTTGAGCAAGGTCGCATCGTCGATGACGAGGAGCTAAAGAACCAGTTTGCCTCGGCCAAGCCTTATCGGCAGTGGATCGAGAGTGTGCGTGTCAAGCTCGAAGAGCTGCCGGCCGACAACGAGCTTCCGCAGTTCACCGAGAGCCTGCTCGATCGCCAGCAGGCCTTCGGATACACGCAGGAAGACCTCAAGTTCCTGATGGGTCCGATGGCGCAGACGGGCGAGGAGGGCGTGGGCTCCATGGGCAACGACTCACCGCTGGCGGTGCTGTCGGACAAGAACAAGCCGCTGCCCCACTACTTCAAGCAGCTCTTTGCGCAGGTGACCAACCCGCCCATCGACCCGATCCGAGAGGCGATCGTGATGTCGCTGGTCTCGTTCATCGGTCCGAAGCCCAACCTGCTGGACATCAACGCGGTGAACCCGCCGATGCGCTTGGAGGTGCCGCAGCCCATCCTCGACTTCCAAGACATGGCGCGGCTGCGCCACATCGAGCGCCACACCCACGGCAAGTTCAAGAGCTACGAGCTGAACATCGCCTATCCGCTGGAATGGGGGGCCGAAGGGGTCGAGGCGAAGCTCGCTTCGCTGTGTGCCGAGACGGTGGACGCCATTCGCAGCGGCCACAACATCCTCATCATCAGCGACCGCCGGATGGACCGGGATCACATCGCGATCCCCGCGCTGTTGGCGCTGTCGGCCGTGCACCAGCACCTCGTGCGCGAGGGCCTGCGCACGACCGCTGGCCTGATCGTGGAAACGGGATCGGCGCGCGAAGTGCATCACTACGCGGTGCTCGCAGGCTACGGCGCCGAGGCCGTGCATCCGTACCTCGCATTGGAAACGCTGGCCCGCCTGCATGAGGAAGTGCCGGGCGACCTGTCGGCCGAGAAGGCCATCTACAACTACATCAAGGCGATCGGCAAGGGCCTGTCCAAGATCATGTCGAAGATGGGCGTGTCGACGTACATGTCGTACTGCGGCGCCCAGTTGTTCGAAGCCATCGGCCTGGAACGAAGCCTGGTGGAGAAGTACTTCCGCGGCACTGCGTCGCAGGTCGGCGGCATCGGCGTGTTCCAGGTCGCCGAAGAGGCGATCCGCATGCACAGGGCGGCGTTCGGCAACGATCCCGTGCTCGAGGGCATGCTCGACGCAGGCGGCGAGTATGCCTGGCGCGTGCGCGGCGAGGAGCACATGTGGACGCCCGACGCCATCGCCAAGCTGCAGCACAGCGTGCGAGGCAACCGCTTCGACACCTACAAGGAGTACGCGCAGATCGTCAACGACCAGTCGCGTCGACACATGACCTTGCGCGGGCTGTTCGAGTTCAAGTTCGACCCTGCCAAGGCCATTCTGGTGGACGAGGTCGAGCCGGCGTCGGAGATCGTCAAGCGCTTCGCCACCGGTGCGATGTCGCTGGGGTCGATCAGCACCGAGGCGCACACGACGCTCGCCATCGCGATGAACCGCATTGGCGGCAAGAGCAACACCGGCGAGGGCGGCGAGGATCCCGCGCGCTACCGCAGCGAGCTCAAGGGCATCCCGATCAAGGATGGCACCCGGATGAGCGAGGTGGTCGGCGCCAAGGCGATCGAGGCCGACTACGTGCTCAAGGAGGGTGACTCGCTGCGCTCCCGGATCAAGCAGGTGGCTTCGGGTCGCTTTGGCGTGACCACGGAGTATCTGGTGTCGGCCGACCAGATCCAGATCAAGATGGCCCAGGGCGCCAAGCCGGGCGAGGGCGGTCAGCTGCCGGGCGGAAAGGTCAGCGAGTACATCGGCTTCCTGCGTCACTCGGTGCCGGGCGTGGGCCTCATCTCCCCGCCGCCGCACCATGACATCTATTCCATCGAAGACCTCGCGCAACTGATCCATGACCTGAAGAACGTCAACCAGCGGGCAAGCGTCAGCGTAAAGCTGGTGAGCGAGGTCGGCGTGGGCACCATCGCGGCCGGTGTGGCCAAGGCCAAGGCCGATCACGTGGTGATCGCCGGCCATGACGGCGGCACGGGCGCGTCGCCGTGGAGCTCGATCAAGCATGCGGGCACGCCTTGGGAGCTGGGGCTCGCCGAGACGCAGCAGACGCTGGTGCTCAACCGGCTGCGCTCGCGCATCCGCGTGCAGGCCGATGGGCAGATGAAGACCGGCCGCGATGTTGTCATCGGCGCTCTGCTAGGAGCCGACGAGTTCGGCTTCGCGACCGCGCCGCTTGTGGCCGAGGGCTGCATCATGATGCGCAAGTGCCACCTCAACACCTGCCCGGTGGGCGTGGCCACCCAGGACCCGGTGCTACGCCGCAAGTTCCAGGGCAAGCCCGAGCACGTGGTGAACTACTTCTTCTTCGTCGCTGAGGAAGTGCGTCAGATCATGGCGCAGCTGGGCCTGCGCAAGTTCGACGATCTCATCGGCCGCGCGGACCTGCTCGACACGAGGAAAGGCATCTCGCACTGGAAGGCCAGGGGCCTCGACTTCAGCCGCATCTTCCACATGCCGCCGGCTTCAGCCGAAGTGCCGCGCCGGCAGGTAGAGGAGCAGGAGCACGGCCTCGCGAAGGCCCTGGACGTGCGTCTCATCGAGAAGTGCCGTGTGGCCTTCGAGCACGGCGAGAAGGTCCAGTTCATGGAGGAGGCGCGCAACGTGAACCGCACGGTGGGCGCGATGCTTTCTGGCGAGCTCATCCGCCGGCATCCCGATGGGTTGCCCGATCACACCATCTTCATCCAGTTCGAGGGCACGGGAGGCCAGAGCTTTGGGGCCTTCCTTGCCAAAGGCGTCACCTTCTACCTGATCGGAGACGCCAACGATTACACCGGCAAGGGCCTGTCCGGCGGACGAATCGCCATACGCCCGAGCATCGAATTCCGAGGCGATTCCACAAAGAACATCATCGTGGGCAACACGGTCCTGTACGGTGCCACCAGCGGCGAGGCGTTCCTGCGCGGCGTGGCAGGCGAGCGCTTCGCCGTTCGCCTGTCAGGTGCAACCGCGGTGGTCGAAGGTACCGGCGACCATGGTTGCGAATACATGACGGGCGGCACGGTGGTGGTACTGGGTCGCACGGGCCGCAACTTCGCCGCCGGCATGAGCGGGGGCGTGGCCTATGTGTACGACGAGGACGGCCACTTCTCCGAGCGTTGCAACACCGCGATGGTGGCGCTCGAGAAGGTGTTGCCGGCCAAGGAACAGGAGGCCGGCGTCGACCGTGCTGTCTGGCACAAGGGCCAGGCGGATGAGGCTCTGCTGAGAAAGCTGATCGAAGACCACCACAAGTGGACGGGCAGCCTGCGAGCCCGCGACATCCTCGACCACTGGGCCGAGTCGCGTGCCAGGTTCGTCAAGGTGTTCCCGCACGAGTACAAGCGGGCGCTGGGCGAGCTCCACGCCGCCAAGGAAGCCGACCAGACCATTGCCAAGGCCCGGGCGGCCGAGAAGCAGACCAAGACAGTGCCCGCGAAGTAATACGGTTGAAAGACAGCACACATCATGGGAAAAGTCACCGGCTTTCTGGAGTACGAGCGCATCGAGGAGGGCTACGCGCCCGTCGACAAGCGGCTGAAGAACTACAAGGAGTTCGTGATCGGCCTCAAGGAAGAGGAGGCCAAGATCCAGGGCGCGCGCTGCATGGACTGCGGCATCCCGTTTTGCAACAACGGCTGTCCCGTCAACAACATCATTCCGGACTTCAACGACCTGGTATATCGCGGTGACTGGAAGGCCGCCTGGCAGGCACTTGACTCCACCAATAACTTTCCCGAATTCACCGGCCGCATCTGCCCAGCGCCCTGCGAGGCCGCGTGCACACTCAACTACAACGATGACCCTGTCGGCATCAAGAGCATCGAGCACGCGATCATCGACCGGGCTTGGCAGGAAGGCTGGGTCGTGCCCCGACCGGCGCAGGTGCGCACCGGCAAGAAGGTGGCCGTGGTGGGCTCGGGCCCGGCGGGCCTGGCTGCAGCCCAGCAACTGGCGCGCGCTGGGCACTCGGTGACGGTCTTCGAGAAGAACGATCGGATCGGGGGCCTGCTGCGCTACGGCATCCCGGACTTCAAGATGGAGAAGTCGCACATCGACCGGCGCATCGAGCAGATG